>DVFS01000016.1 GCA_018713115.1 Candidatus Galligastranaerophilus faecipullorum | reverse complement strand
CGATTTTTATGGTATCAACCGCAAAAACTCCGCTGCAAACAGCCTGTTTTAATTTAACTTCTTCAATTATATTTTTTATATCGCCCGTTTCTATAAAGGGTCTTGCACCGTCATGGATTAAAACATAATCTTTAAATTTACAGGTCAAAAGTGCATTATAAACACTTTGCTGACGCGTCGGGCCAAAAGGTGCAAAGGATATTTTTTCACCGTTATAAACCGGACTTTTTTCAATAAACCCGCGCGTTGAATCCGTTGCCGGAATAACTATTTCATCCGATACATCAAGAAATTTTAAAATTGTATGCTCTATAACACTCAAGTTGTCAATTTTTACAAGAAGTTTATTTTCGCCAAAACGCAAAGACGACCCTCCTGCAGTGATTATCGTACTAATCAAAGTGCAAAAACTCCTCTCTTGTTTCGTTTTCTATATCTTTTCCGTCTATAAAAATTCTGCCCGTATCCGTGACAACACCTGCCGCTATAAGTTCGGGACAATTTACCCTTTCAAAATCGCTCTTTGATAAAGCGCACACAAGAGAATAGTCTTCCCCGCCAAAAAGCACTTCGGCTCTTGATGTGCCGTCAATTTTGGGGATTTTTTCATAATCAACACTAAAACCTGCATTTGAACTTTTTGCAATCCATTCAAGAGCATTTATAAGTCCGTCTGAAGAATCCATCATGGCATACGGCTCAAGGGCGCGGCTTGCAATTGCCTCCGAGCATTTAACCTGAATATCGGGGTCAAGATGCGCTTTTGTAAATACATTATTTTCACGCGGATTCTCAAAGAGCATTTTAAGCCCTCTTGCACTTGCGCCAAAATTCCCGCAAAGGGCAAGGATATAGCCTTTTTTGGCATTTTTTCTTGATGAAATATTTCTTCCTCTGCCGCTGCCTAAAATACAGATTGAAATTGTCAGGTCTTTTGAAGCGGTTAAATCCCCGCCTATTATTTTTACTCCGTATTCAAGCGCACAGGAATTTATTGAAGAGTAAAATTTTTCCATAAAATCCTCATCCGGTCTGCCTGAAAGACATACTGTTGCATAAAGCGGATATGCTCCTGAAGCCAGTATGTCGCTTATATTGACCTTTAGCGCCTTTCTTGCAAGAAGTGCGGGAGTTGTGTATTTAAAATCAAAATGCACACCCTCGACAAGCATATCCGAGCTTATGCATAAATTTAAATCTTTTAAAAATGCGCAGTCATCCCCCAGATAAGAATTGTCCGAAAGTGAATTTTTAATGATTTCTATAAATTTCAGTTCTTTATTTTGCATATCTATTTAAGCGCTTCATAAAGCCCCAGAAGCGCCATTTTGTAGCCTGTTTTGGAAAATCCCGCCACCTGTCCCAAGCACTTTGGCGCAATGTAGGAGTTGTGTCTGAATTCTTCTCTTGAATAAATATTGCTCAGGTGTACTTCAACGGTTTTTATCCCTACTGCGGCAACAGCGTCTGAAATCGCAACGCTTGTATGTGTATAGGCGGCGGGGTTTATAATAATACCGTCAAAACAATTAAGCGCACTTTGAATTTTATCTATGATTTCACCCTCAAAATTTGACCGGAAAAATTCAAGCGAAATATTTGAATCAAGTTCCGCCGCATAACTTATAAGTTCTTTTTCAATATCTTCAAGGGTAAAGGAACCGTATATTTCAGGCTCTCTTATTCCGAGCATATTAAGATTCGGACCGTTTATAACAAGAATTTTCAAAGCTTTCTCCTTTTAATCTTCATAGAGGAATTTTGCCTTTATGAGCACATCCTCATCAACTTTTTCCATATCACAAAACTTCAATTTATAAGCTTCATTTATTTTATATACACCCAGATTGCCGATAAAATCAAGCCCCGTGCCAAAAATTTTAGGAGATACAAATTTATAAAGCTCATCCGCCATTTCCTGTTTTATAATTGCCGTAAGTATGGTTTTGCCTGTTTCTACAAGGATAGAGTAGACACCTAAGTTATAGAGCTTGGAAAATAAATCTCTAAAGTTTGCAAACTCAACAGGAGTAACGTTTTTGGGAAAATCCCTGTTGAGGTTGTTTGTGGCAAGGAACACCCTTGCGCCGTCATCTCTGAATACCTGATAGTCAAAAGATATTTTCCCGTGCCTGTCTATAATAACCCTGTCAGGCGTCCTCTCGCCTTTTATTCTGCATGTAAGAGCGGGGTTGTCAGCAAGCACCGTGCCCGAGCCGCTCAGGATTGCAAAGTGCTGCGACCTTAGTTTCTGCACATACTCTCTTGAGGCTTCACCCGTTATCCACTTTGACTCGCCGCCTGCGGTTACAATCTTGGAATCAAGCGTGGTTGCAATTTTTACAAGCACATAGGGCATTTTTTTGGTTACGTTTTTTATAAAGACTTTATTCAACTCTTTGCACTCGTCTTCTAAAACACCCGTTACAACTTCAATGCCCGCGTTTTTAATTTTTAATATTCCCTGCCCGCAAACAAGGGGGTTGGGGTCATAGGTACCTATAACCACTTTTTTAAAACCTTTTTCAACAATTAAATCCGCACACGGAGGGGTTTTGCCCTGATGTGCACAGGGTTCAAGGTTAACTATGATTGTTTTGTCACTAAAGTCACAATCCCCGGCTTTCTCTACAGCATCTCTTTCGGCGTGGTTTTCGCCGTACTTTCTGTGCACTCCTTGAGATATAATCTTATCTTCTCTCTCATCGTATATAATCGCGCTGACCATCGGGTTTGGAGCTGCTTCAAAACGATATTTTGAAGCGGATTCAATGCATAATCTCATTAACTCTTCATATTTTTTCATCATACTAACCTGCCATATTCTCCATAATCTTAATTACCGCGGGATATAAAATTACTATAAACAAAGCGGGCAAAAGAAACAATATCATAGGTATTGTCATTTTAGCGCTTGCACTCTGAACAAGTTCTTCAATACGCTGCTTTTTTCTTGTACGCAGGGTTTCACAATAAACCCTTAATGACTGCGCAATGCTTGTACCCATTTTTTCAGACTGGACAAGCATTGCGCAAAAGGATTGTAAATCCTGGGTATTAACACGCTTCATCATATTTTTAAGCGCTTCTTCACGCGCAAGCCCCGACATTACATCTTTTGAAAGCCTTGTAAATTCACTACTTACGGCGCGCGACAGTCCGCTGAACTCCTGCGCCACACGCTCTATTGCACCGTCTATACCAAGTCCCGCCTCAACACATACCGAAAGCAAATCAACAGCGTCAGGGAAAAAACGTATAAACTCTTTTCTTTTCTTTTTTATAATCCCCATAATCCTGTATTCGGGATATTTATAGGTCATATAGCAAACAAGCAATGCACATGCTGCGGTTGTTGTATTAAAGAAGAGAAATAAGACAATTGCACAGCATATAACGGCAATCAGAAGCGAAAAAAGTCTTCTATTTTCAAATTCCAGAATATCATCATCACCCGATGCCACACCGAGCGAATGCAGCAGGGTATGGATTTTATTTCTTGAAACTTTATTTGAAATACTTTTCAGTGAAAAAGGTCTTAACACCTGTGCAAAAGAATTATAAAGGCTTTTTGTCTTTTTTTTGCCGCCTGTTTTATTCAATCTTTTGCGCACAAAATTGTCATCGGTGTCATAAAAAGCATATATGACATATCCGGCCCACAATCCTGTTAATATCGGTAAAATTTCAGGCGGCAAAAGCGTTTTTCTCCTCTAAATCTCAATTGTAATAATTTTGTTAATCATATAAACCCCCAGAATCAAAAGCACAACAGAGAGCAGCAGCGCACTGTTGCCTTGCTGTGTATTTAAAAGAGGCTGCATGTAATCAGGCGAAAGTACAAATAAAATTCCCGCAATTGCAGGGGGGACGCAAATAAGCATAAAGCCCGAAAATCTTGCCTGGGCAGTCTGCGCCTTTAGTTGTCCCGCCATTTTAAAACGTTCCCGTATAGTTATCGAAAGTCCGTCCAAAATCTTTGCCAGATTACCGCCCACCTCTCTTTGCAGAATAACCGCGGTAATAAAAAACTTAAGGTCAATATTATCGGGCACGGTTTTTGAAAGCGAAGTAATTGCAAGCTTGGAATCCGAACCTACGGCAAGTTCATCCAGAGCGGATTTAAAAACCCCCGAAACAGGCATTGGCATTTCTTTTGTAATTACTTCAAATGCACTGTATATGGAATGTCCCGCCCGGAGGGAATTTGAGAGCAAATCCAAAGTATCGGGAAGCTGGCGTGCAAACGCAGCACTTCTCAATTTTGCCTTAAATTTTAAAACATTAAGAGGTATAAAAAGCCCGATAAGACCTACCGGCAAAAGTTTAGGCGAAGTTATAAGGAGCACGGCAAAAAAAGGCACTACACACATAATGCTTATAATTACAAATGTATCAACTTCCATATTCACACCCGAAAGTGCTATTTGGTCTTTAATTTTGTCTATTATTTTAAAGTTATTAAAATATTTTGCAAAAATTTTATAGCGGAAATTGTTGTAAAGAAACGAAAACTCGTCATCCTCATCTGTGCTTCTTGTATTTTGCACCCCTCTGCTTTTGATTTCTTCCAGCCTTTTTTGCAGCAGGGGCTGTCTGGGTATCCTTACGGAAAAAAGATTTACAAGCAAAAGAAAACTAAGTGCCCCGAGAAGAAGCGATATCAGAAAAGGACTCATCTTTTAAGCCTCTTTAATAAATCCACATTTAAAGTAGTGCCCTTATTTACAAGCTCCTGACGGGTTTTATTTTGTTCAGCCGCCGCAGGAGTGGAGGGAGAGGGGGTTTTTGTTCCGTTTTTAGACAGATAAGTGTGCCTGTAGTTTCTGTCAAAAATCTGCGGATTAACCTCTATTCCCTTCGCTATAATTTTATCTAAAAATTTAGGTCTGATACCTGTTGAAGAGTGCATTCCCATTACGGTATTCACACCGGTGCCCGTTTGCTCCCAGACAAAAATATCCTGCATGGTAATAACATCGCCTTCCATACCGACAATTTCGGAAACTTTTGTCACTTTTCTTGAACCGTCAGAGAGCCTTGAAGCCTGAATTACAATGTTTATAGCGGAAGCTATCTGGCTTTTTATGTTTCTTTCAGGCAAATCAATGCCCGAGAACATGACCATTGTTTCAAGTCTTGAAAGAGCATCGCGCGGAGAATTGGCGTGAAGCGTAGTCAGGGAGCCGTCATGACCCGTGTTCATAGCCTGAAGCATATCAAGTGTTTCCGCCCCGCGGCACTCGCCGATTATTATTCTGTCAGGGCGCATTCTGAGGCTGTTTATAACCAAATCTCTGGCTGTTACCTGACCTTCGCCCTCAATGTTGGGTGGTCTTGTTTCAAGACGCACAATGTGCTCCTGCTGCAAGCAAAGTTCAGCCGAGTCCTCAATTGTTATAATACGCTCACCGTTTGGAATTTTGGCGGATAAGCTGTTTAAAAGCGTTGTTTTACCTGCACCCGTTCCGCCTGATATTATAATATTCAGCCTTGCAGCAACTGCAGCCTCCAGCACCTGCGCCATCTCGGTTGAGATGGAACCCCATTTTAAAAGGCTTTCCATAGTACCCGAGTCTGCACGGAAACGGCGGATAGACAAAGACGGTCCGTCTACCGCAAGAGGCGGAATAATAGCATTTACCCTTGAGCCGTCAGGCAGACGCGCGTCCACCATCGGGGATTTTTCATCAATTCTTCTTCCTACCTTGGAAACAATTCTCTCTATTATATTTTTCAGGTGGTAGTTGTCTTTAAATGTAACAGATGTTTTATAGAGTTTGCCGTTTTTTTCGACATAGACATTTTTTGCACCGTTAACGAGAATATCGCTTACCGAAGGGTCGGATAAAAGCGGATCCAGCGGGCCAAAGCCTTTTGCCTCCTGAATAATCTCCCTTATAAGCCTGTCGCGTTCTATTTTATTTAATGGTGTTGAGCGAAAATTCGTGGATATTTGATATTCTATAAACTGTCTTATAAGATTTTTCTGCTCGACATCACTATACTGGCTCCAGTTGGGAGTAGTATTTACCTTATCTATTAAAAGCGCATGGAGTTTTTCTTTAAGGTCGCTGAACTCTTCACTCAGGGGAAGTTCATTCATAAAAACGCCTGTTTGTATATCATCCGTGTTAATTACACTTTTTTTTGCGCTGCTGTTTAATCTATCCTTAAGTGACAATTACTTTTTCTCCTTCTTTTTGAACAGCCCCAGAAAGCCTGACTCCTCGCGTTTTGTCTGTTTAACCGAAGTATATGTATAATTATCCGACAAAAGTGCGGCAAGTTCTCTAAAGGCTTTTGCGATATTTGACTGGTGATTAATATCGCTTACGGGCATCCCTTTGTTTATGGCATTTATTATTGTAAAGTAGTTATTGGGTATTTTATAGTAAACATTATGCCCCAAAACATCTTCGACGTCTTCTATTTTTATTTCATCGTTTTCCATGTACCTGTTTATAATAAGTTTAATTTTGTCTTTTTGATACCCCAGACGCTTAAAGAGGTCAAAACATCTCTGGCAGTTGCGCACCGAGGGCAGGTTTAAAATTGCAACAAGAAGAATCAAATCCGAATTATCAAGCGCGGTAATGGTTTTGCCGTCAAAAGAGCTTGTTGTGTCTATTATAACGTAAGAAAACACACTTCTTAAAACATTGATAAGCGTTGTTATATTTTCGCTTGTAATAATCTCCGCCTGCTCTAAATCCGGAGGGTCTGCAAGCACATAAAGAGAGGTGTTTTTATATTTTTCAAGCGTTGAGAGCAGAAAGGTTTCATCTATTCTCTCAAGATTATTTACCACATAAGATGTATCAAACGCAGGATTTAAATCAAGAAAAGTCGTAACATCGCCCATCTGGAAATTCAAATCCACAAGCGCTACTCTTTCGTTGGTCAAATTTGCAATTTCTACCGCAAGATTTGTGGCAATAGAGGTTTTGCCTATCCCCCCTTTGTTTGAAAAAGTGGTTATTACCTTGCATTTTGTTGTGTCATTTATATTACCGAGAATTAAATCTTTTATTTTTTCGACAGACTCAAGGAAGTCATTTTCGATAAGAGGTTTTAAAAGAAACTCTCTTGCTCCGGCACGAAGGGCTTTTATGACAAGTTCGGAGTCCATATCATAAGAAAGTACAATAATTTTTACGTTCCTTAAGTTTTTTGAAAGTTTAACTATGACATCAAGCGTAAGCTGTGTTCTCTGGGAGATATCAACAATAATAAGATTAGGGTGCATTTCGACAATTTCGGCATAAGAATTTATTGCATCCTGAAACTCGCCTGCAATATTTATGTCTTCCACTTTATTTAAAAAGCCCGTTACAAGCCCCCTGCTTGTTTCATCCGAATCTATTATTACCGTATCGATTTTTATGCTCATTTTTTTACCTAAATGTTCTCTAACTGCACCGCATCAACAATTTTGGGAGTAATGAAAATCATAAGCTCCGTATCATTTTTTCTCTGTTCAAGTGTTTTAAACAAAACGCCTATTACCGGTATATCGCCTAAAAAAGGTACCTGATTGTTTGTTTTGGAACTTGAATTATTTAAAAGTCCTGCTATAACAAGGGTTTCACCATCCATAAGCTCGACTGTGGTTTCAACTTTTCTTGTTTTAAAGCCGGGTATAACAACCGCATTCTGGGTGTCCAGAACACCGGAAGCGCGGTCAATCTCGCTTACTTCGGGCGAGAGTTTAAGTTTTATTCTGCCGGTTTTCTCCATAATTGTCGGTGTAAAGTTGAGGATTACACCCGTCTTTTTAAATTCGTAGGCTATCTGTCCGTATTGCCCCATATTGGAAGGCACGGGAACCTCGGAACCCACGTTAAAACTGGCTTCTTCCCCGTCTATTGCAAGCAGCTTGGGCTCGGCCAGAATCTGCGCATCGCCCTTTGTTTCGGCCGCCTGCAGTTCAAAGGCTATATCGCCTGCCTTATTTGAGAAAAAGTATTTTACGCCGCTGTCCACAACCACGCGCGAAAATTTACCCAGAGGTATAATATCGCCTATCGCGCCGCTGCCTGAAATGCTGCCGCCCGCCTGCTGATATTTGGCGTTGTTGCCTATACTGATACCCGTTCCTAAGTTTCTTGAGAAATCTTTTGTAACTTCCGCAACTTTTACCTCCAGAAGAACCTGTTTTGTAGCACTTTCAGCCATATCGACAAGGTTTATGTTGTATGCCTTTGCCAAATCTTTTATCTTTGTTCTTGTAGCGGTTGTGCTGACATTGCCCGATAAAACAGCACCGTTGTCGTTAAAAATTATCGATATATCTTCATTGGGGGCAATGTAGTCAACTGCTTTTAAAAATTCATCAACATCCTGACGGATAACAAGGTTGTAAAAAACGGGTTTTTTATCATCACCCCAGAAAATCAAACTCGTGGAGCCCGTTTTTTTACCGTTCACCATAAGCTGCTTTGAAGAAAGTATTACTATATCAGCTAAATCAGGGTCTGCAATTGATATTCTTTTTACGGGCGTATCAAAGTTTAAAATCTGTGATTTGCCTATCACGCCGTAGAGTTTTTCGTTATTGTCGCAAAATGCGTTTTTAACTATCATTGCGTCATTGTAATTTTGCGTCGGAGTATTTTCCCAGGGGGCGCTAATGTCAATCGAAGAGGGAACAATGTCGCGATACCCCTCGCCTGCTGCGGCGCCCAGGCAAACAAGCGCACATATAAAGGATAATATTAAGTTTTTACAATATTTTCCAAACATTACTGCTCCGCTCCGACAATCATTTTTTTATCCCCTGAAATAAGCTCTATTTCGGCATATTTCCTGTACTGCGACTTTACAACCGGCACCTCTTCAAGAGAAACTTTTCTCTGCGCGCCTGCACTGCTTATACTTCTTTTGGGAGGCTCGTCATAGGTAATATCAGACACCTCAACAAGCTCCGGCGGAGCGCTCTGGGGCATTTGTGAAAGAATCGCCGTATTGCTCACGCTGAATTTGTATCCTGTTTTTTCATGCCTGTTTCTCTGCACCAGGACTGCTTTATCATTCCCGAGCGCAGTAATAAAAGCAGGAACATCCCTGTCTTTAAGTTCAAGCATGATAAATTTTTTAGCGTCATCCTGAGAATCCAGAACACTTAAGACCTGAACATCCTGTGCCTGAATGCCGCTTTTTGCAAAGAAAATATCCACATGTGTACCTGCTTTAACATATGAAGGAAGCGTTTCGAGCGCGACACTTACGGCACGAAATCCGTTTCTCGGCTCGCCCTGTGCAAGATCCATATCGGAAGCTTTAAAATAATCTTCCACAATGGGTGAATCGGCTTTAATATCTTTTACGGCGCTGAATCCGGCTATTTTGGAAGTATCTGATATAGCGCCTTCTATTTCAATGGGGAATTGCTTTGTTGTGAGATTATCAGCCTGTATTTTATCGCCTTTTTTAATATCGGTTTTTGCAACAACGTATGTAATTTTTTTAATAGGGGCGCTGGCGCTTGTTTGTGTGAGTTTTTTAAGATTTTCATTTTCTATTTTAAGCTTAACAATAACCTGATAAGAGATGACGGCAATCGCCACCCCTACAATTACGGAAATTATAAGCTGATTTTTATTCTTTTTTATACTCATAAACTCACAAGCATCCGCTTACATTTTACATTATTTTGCAAGATTGGAAAAATCATTAAGTTTCTTTACATGTTGCAATATTTTCTCTTAAAAATCCAATAAGATTTAAAAGAGCATTTTTTGCGATGTCTTTTTTGATTTTTACTCTCTTGTTTTGCGTATCTTCATCTGCAAGAGCGGAATTAAATTTTACCGTCTTTACAATAACTTTACTGCCGGTTTTTATGCCATATCCCATATAACAAAGTCCGACAGGCTTATCAGCACTGCCTCCGGACGGCCCGAGAATGCCCGTAGTGGCAATGGATACAGGTTCATATTCAAGAAGCCCGAGCGCCATTTCATATGCCGTTTGGCTGCTTACGGCGCCGTATGAGTCAAGGGTTTCTTTTTTCACATTTAAAAAGCGCATTTTTGCGGCATTTGAATATGTTACAAAATTTTGTTCGATATATTCGCTTGAACCCGCGATATCCGTAAGATAAGAACTTATCAAACCGCCCGTGCACGACTCGGCACAGGCGATTTTTAAACTGCTCTTTGTAAGAATTTCTTTTATTTGTAAAAGTATATCTTCAATTTCCATAATTTTCCTATGTAAGCGGCACATCAAGCGGCTCAAGAAGTATAATATCAAAGACTATACCCTGATCGATTATGACATCGTGCCCTTTTCTGAACAGGTCAAAAATACTGTCGCCCACAAGATAAACTCCTCCGCCTATCGTACCGCCTATCGCAGCAAAAGGTGTCACGAGAAATCTTCCGCCGGGGAACAACTCATCGCCGGATTTTATCCCCCATTTTGTGGTTTTAGAAATAATATGACCGCTTTTTTTCGTATTTCTTTTTAATTCATTCCAGTAGTTGCCGCCGCCCGAGATTGCCCCGTCATCGAGTATTTCAAAGTTGGAACATACCGCAGCGCTTATGGGAAGCTGCTTTCCCTGCCCGGTTACTATATGGTCAAAAGTCAGATATAAAAGCGCACTTCTTGAAAGGCGCGCCGTGCCTTTGTATTTTTCTACAGTTCCGCGCACAAGTGTGCCCGAGGGCAAAACCGTTCTGCCATCCACCCTTACATCATGCGTCAGTCTTGCAGAGAACATATCGCCCGCCTGCATACTTGAAGTAGAGAGAGGGTCTGCCATAACAAGATTAAGTTTTGTACCTTTAGGCAGTCTCCTTGTCTGGGCGTCGGCTTTTATTTGATAGGCATAGGAAACACAGGAGAATACTCCCAAAGAAAGCATAATCAAAAATGCCGAAATGCCGTAGAAAATTTTTTTCATCAAACTTCCCCCCTGTCCTTAAGTTCTCTGACATTAATTTTACCGAATTTAGCGGAAAGATCATCAATATGGTGAACGATATAGTAAAAAGGCTCCAGATCTTTTTCCGATAAATCAATCATAGCACCCCATTCGGCTCTGCCGTGATGGGCAGCTATCATTTTTGCAATATTTTTAAAACCTTCTTTCATGCAAAGCGTATAACCGTACTGCGAGTGGCTTATCCAGTCTTTTCTAAAATCTTCGTTATACTCTATAAAACCTGTTTCAAGATCAATTTTATATTCAAAAATTTTACCTATATCATGTAAAATACAGGCGGCGTATAATTCCCACCTGTCCACCTTGGAGTTAAGTTTGGGATAAATAAGCTTTGCAAAATCCACGCATTCAAGCGTATGCACAAGAAGCCCGCCTATGTAGTTATGATGCATTGCCTTAGCTGCAGGGGCAACCTTAAGAGCTTCTTTGTTTTCTTCTAAAATATTTAAAAGAAATGTTTTGAGTTTTTCATTTTCAAAGCTTTCCACAAAAGAAATAAGGCTCTTGTATTTCTCATCCCTCTCGGGCAAGTCAAGCCCGCAGAGAGCTTCTTCAATAAGTTCGAGATTATTTATAAGGCAGTTGTTATACTTTTCATTATAGCTTGCCGTTACAATCTTTACTATATTGCCCGTTTTAAAAATCTTACTCTCCAGGCGGTTAAGGGTTTCTTCCCAGAGAATGCAGTTCAAAACAGTGCAGTCCGAAAGATTCTTCAACTGCAGTTTGCCCATTTTGGTGCCTGCTTTTGTATCCCCCACTATAAAATTTATAACTTCGTAATCTGCATTTAAATCCGGCATTTTAAAATTCTAGTATAAAATATTATTTTTGTAAAGATTTATTAAACTTATTCTTACATCCGATATCGTTTTTACAGGTAAGTTTAACCAGTGTCTGGTTGTTAATTTCTCCGCCTATAAGCATAATAATTGAAGTATAGTAAAGCCATACCATTAAAATGGCAAAAGTACCGATTGTCCCGTAAACCCTGTTATACGTACCCAGTTCATTAACATAAAGAGAAAAAAGCCACGAACCCAGAAGCCAGAAAACACAAAAGAAAAGAGCCCCGGGGACAACGCTTTTTCTTTTAATGGAAAAATCCCTTGCAGGGAGCACATAGTAGTTAATTAAAGCAAGTATAAAAAGCATTACAAAGGCAACCGGCCAGCGCCCGATAAGCAGTGTATTTACAACATTTTCAGGCAGATGAATGTGATTTGCAACAAAGTTTAAAATTACCTTGCCGAAGATAATAAGGTTGACCGAAATAAAAAGGAAAAAAGTGTCCACAAAAACCATAAGCACCGATAAAAGCCTTGTGGTTATAAAACTTCTGTTTTCCTGAATTTTATTTGCCCTGTTAAGACCTTTTATAATAACCGCTATAGCGTTTGAAGTCAGAAATAATGTAACAAGGAAACCGACCGCCGCCATAACGCCGCCGTTTTGAAACAAAATAACTTCTTTTAAAACGCTGTGGAGCAAATCAGCCACACCGTGCGGGGTAAATGCGGATATAGCGTAAATTACCTTATCTACAAAAAATCTTTTACCCAGCCAGCCAAATACCGCCATTAAAAAAAGCATAAAAGGAAAAATACCGAGCACAAGCATAAATGCCATCTCGGAAGCGGCACCGGGGAAATCTTCCTCGACTATTGAATTTTTCAAATTTATAATATACTCTTTTAGAAGTTTTATCATCTTAATTCTCCGCAGCCAAGCCTAAAGATGTTTTTTTATTTCTTCAAGCAAAACTTTAAGCGCCCCGTCCGCTTTTTTTCTTATAGTACAGCCTGCCGCTCTTTTATGTCCGCCGCCGCCGAATTTCTTCACAATCTCGGTTACGTCTTTTTCTTTGGAGCGAAGAGAAACTTTTGTGGCATCGGGAGTTGTTTCTTTTAAAACACAGGCAAATTCAACGGTTTTTATCGAACGCAGATTCTCGCAAATGCCCTCTGTATGCTCATCTTTAGCGCCGAATCTTTCCATGTCTTTTTTTCTTACGATTGTATATGCAATTTTGTCATTGCACAAAAACTTTGCCTCTGATGCACAGTATGCCTGAAACATAACCATAGCACGCGGTTTCAGGTCATAGCATTTTCTTGCGATATCTGATGTATCAACACCGAGTTTTGCAAGATTAGAGGCAATTTCAAGAGTTCTCGGTGTTACGGTTTCATATTTAAAACAGCCCGTATCGGTTAAAATCGAAACATAAAGACACCTTGCCATCTCGGGAGTTATCTCAATACCGTTTTTTTCAAACATTTCATAAAGCACTTCACCTGCGCTTGAAATACCGCCCAGAACGTGGTTATACATTGCAAAACCTTTATTTGTTTTGTGGTGGTCAATATTTATCGTAACTCCTGCAGAGTCAAAAATATCTCTTGCGTTTTCAACCACTCTGTCAATTGAAGCCACATCAACACAAATTACCGTATCATAAATATTTTGAACGTTATCAAGCGTTTTTGCCTCCTTTAGATAGGGCAAAAACTCATAAGTTTCGGGATATTTTTTACCGCAAGGCAGCTGCAGGAGAATATCCGCCCTGCCGCCGATAAAAGATTTGAGCGCGCAGGCTGAACCCAGAGTATCTCCGTCGGGATTAACGTGGGTTATTATAAGAATTCTCTTTGCATTATCAATCAGTTCAAAAATCTTTTTTATCATATTTGGAAGATTAGCACAAAAAATATTTCACTTGCAATTTTTAAAATGCTCTTTTTACGTTTTTTAAACTGATAACACTTTCTTTTGAAAGCGAAGCAAAGAAGTAACTGTTTTTGAGTTCTCTTGCATAGGAAGAACCGAGCATTTTAAGCGCGTTTTTAAAAAGTTTAAAAGCACTTGCGGGTCTTTTTGCACTTAAAAGCAAATCGATTTTCAACCTGTAGAGAGAATACATTTTTTCTCTTTCATCAAGACTCACGCGCAGCGCACTTTTTTCGCAAAACTCCAATGCAAGCGGATAATCGCCCTTTTGAGCATAACAGTATGCAAGTTTTGACGCGGTTTCAAAATCATCCTCGCCAAGATTCCACAGTTTAAGCCAAACATCAAGCGCTTCTTTTATTCTGTCTTCCAAAAGCAGCATTCTGCCTTTAAGTCTTAAAGTTTTTAAGTGTTCGGGAGAAAGTCTGAGCGCCTGCTCGATATATTTTGCCGCCTTTTTATTATCCTCAATGTAAAAAAAGGTGTCATAGGCTATTTTATAGTATTTCTCCGCTAAAAAATTTATTATCTGCATATCAAAATAATTAATCAAATCCTCTTATATTTCATTGTATCGCCACATTAGCCAAAAAGACCAGTATAATTTTGCAATGGGGGCGAAAACATGACAGGAAGCATGATTCCATGAAATTACAAAACGTTACATTAGGGCATGAATTTTAAAAAGGATTTAAGATATAATTAATAGAAATTAAATTTTAAAATATCATTGGTTGGAGGTAAAAAAACGTGAATTCCCTTAGCGAAAGTGCAAATGATTCAGGGTTGTCATTATCAAAGAATGCAATTAAGGTGCTGGAAAAAAGGTACTTAAAAAGAAATTTGAACGGAGAAGTCGTGGAAACTCCGGATGATTTATTCCACAGAGTTGCAGGCACAATAGCCTCGGCGGACAGACAATTCGGCGCAAATGACGAAGAAGTTGCAAAAACGGCGCAAGAATTTTATGAAATGATTACACAATGCTATTTTATGCCTAACTCCCCGACCCTTATGAACGCAGGGCGCGAACTCGGGCAGTTAAGCGCTTGTTTTGTTCTTCCCGTTGAAGACTCGCTTGAAGGGATTTTCGAAACCATTAAAAACACCGCACTTATTCACAAATCAGGCGGCGGTACGGGTTTTTCTTTTTCAAGATTAAGACCCAAAAATGATGTCGTTCACTCCACAATGGGTGTTTCATCAGGGCCGGTTTCCTTTATGGAAGTGTTTAACGCCGCTACCGAAGCCGTTAAGCAGGGCGGTACAAGACGCGGCGCGAATATGGGTATATTAAGAATCGACCACCCCGATATTCTGGAATTTATTCATTGCAAAGACGATTTAAGCAAATTAAACAACTTTAACATTTCAATTGCCGTAACCGATGAATTTATGCGCGCTGTTGAAGAAGACAGGGATTTTGAACTTATCCACCCCAATTCAAAACAATGTGTTAAAAAAGTACGCGCAAAAGAAATCTTTGACCTGATTACAAAAGGCGCCTGGGCATCGGGAGAACCGGGTATTATCTTTATTGACAGAATAAACGAAGACAACCCGACTCCTGCATTAGGCGAAATAGAATCTACAAACCCCTGCGGCGAGGTTCCGCTTCTTCCTTACGAAGCCTGCAATCTCGGCTCCATTAACCTTGCAAAAATGATTAAACAAAACCCCGCAGGAGGTCTGGATGTTGATTGGAGCAAACTCGCAAGCGTTACAAGAAGTGCAATTCACTTCCTTGATAACGTTATTGTCGTAAATAACTATCCCCTGCCGCAGATAGCACAGATGGTAAGCAATATAAGAAAAATCGGGCTCGGTGTTATGGGTCTTGCAGATATGCTTATGAAACTGGGCATTCCTTATAACTCGGAAGAAGGCTGCAATCTGGGCGCCAAAGTAATGGAATTTATAGACTACCATTCAAAAGCGCAGAGTATCAATTTAAGTGAAACAAGAGGCAGATTTAACGGTTTTGATGAAAGTGTTTATGCCCGTCCCGACTACCTTTACAACAAATACAAAGGCAAGTCCGCAGGTGTTATTATCGATGAAATGTGGAAAGATTTAGATAACAGAATCGCAAAATCAGGTATCAGAAATGCTACCACAACATGTATTGCGCCCACGGGAACAATCTCTATGATAGCCGGCGCCTCGGGCGGCATTGAGCCTCTGTTCGGTCTGGTATTTAAACGCAACATTATGGACGGCACGATTCTTCTTGAAGTTAACCCGATTTTTGAACAATATGCAAAGGAAAAAGGTTTCTACAGCGAAGAACTTATGGAAGAAATCTCAAAAACAGGTTCTATCGCACATATCGAAGGAATCGATGAAACCACAAAGAAAATTTTTGCAACAGCACATGATGTGTCCCCCGAAGCACATATCATGATGCAGGCGGCATTCCAGCTCCACACGGATAATGCGGTTTCAAAAACCATTAACTTTGTTGAAAGCGCAACGGTTGAAGATGTTGCAAAAGCATACATTTTAGGCTTCAGGTCAGGACTTAAAGGCCTTACCGTTTATCGCAACAACTCCAGATGGTCACAGCCCATGGTAGTTGACAAAGTGAAAACAAGAGAAGAAAAAGAAGCTGAAATGAAAGCGCAGCAGGAAGCGGCGGAAAATTCACCGCAGGCACAAAACACTCCCGCACCTGCAGGCGAGGAACATAAAAAATTGGAAACAATAGGGGAGAGAACGGATGAAAACGGCGTAACTTTAAAAACCGTCGTATGTCCCGAATGCGGCAACTCAATTGAGATGGCGGAAGGCTGTTTTATATGCCTTAACTGCGGATACTCCGGTTGCAGCTAGAAACTTTTTAAGCCGGCAGGAAAAACCTCCGGCTTAGTTTTTTTTACTTGGATTAAGAAATGGAAAACATTATAAACAATCTTAAAATGAAGTTTAATAAGTTTGTTTTTCGATTTTTAAACAAAATGGAAATACCTTCAAGGCAGTTTCGGGTCAAAATCGAAACACGCTGTCTTGTTCTGGCTCCCTTTATCGGGGCAGAGAGCCTTGCGCTCGGGGGTCTTATAGCGCAGTATCCGAAAAACTTTGAAGTTCTTGCTTTCACAAACGGCTCCTCAATGGTAAAAAATGTAAGCAGGATAGAATCGAGCAACATTAAAAAAGAACAGTTCTTTAATGTCATGAAACATGCCAGAGTTAAGGGCTGCAAGGTTTTTGACATAAATTCCGGCGAACTTAAGAATGAGTATAAAAAAATATCAAAAATAGATATAAGCGAAGCGGATTTTATTTTCATCCCCAATCCTTTTGATTCAAATCCCGATACTATAGCACTTCTTGAGCATTTTAAAAAAATACTCAAAACAAAAGAACACAAAAAGACCCTGCAGATTTTAATGTATGAAAGCGATTGTCCGCTTACCTATACGGATTATTATGCCGACATTACAAATATATCTTCCGCAAAAAAACAAATGCTTGAAATATACTTTGGCAATGATGAAAAATTAATTTCAGGCATATTCGGGCTTAACAGATTCCGCGCAATTAATAAAAATGCTCAGTATTGCGAAGGTTTTGCAGGATTTTTTGTACAGGATTTCCTGAAACTCCCTCTCATCTAAAGTAAAATGTACAATTGTAATATAAGCATTTTATTATATAATTGTTTTGATGACAAAAAAAGGAGGAATCAAACCATGGATAAATACGTATGCACGGTATGCGGCTGGGTTTATGATCCGCAATCAGGCGATCCCGCAAACGATGTAGCAGCAGGAACAGCTTTTGAAGACCTTCCCGGGGATTGGCTCTGCCCCATCTGCGGCGTAGGCAAAGACCAGTTTGAAAAAGAATAAACATTATTATAACTATGCAATGCCGGCAAATTAATTCCGGCATTGCATAAAAAATTTACCGGAGCACAAAAAGAATAAAGGATGCAATATGAAACTTATTAAGGATGGCGTATACTACTGCGGTGTCGAGGATTTCGGCAGAAGAATTTTTGACCAGCTTATTCCTCTCCCCAACGGAACAACCTATAATTCTTACTATATTGAGGGTTCTCAAAAAAGAGCACTTATTGATACTTCTTATTCAAAAACCATAAAAGAATTTATAGAAAAACTAAACGGCAAGGGCGAGTTTATTGATTATGTAATAGCAAACCACGCAGAAGGCGACCACTCCGAAGCCCTTGTAAAAGTTTTGCAGATGAACCCTAATGCCAAAGTCGTTACAAACAAAAAATGCATGGAACTTTTAATAGACCAGTACGGCATTCCGCAGGATAAATTTCAAACAGTAAATGACGGGGACGAAATTTCTCTCGGAGATAAAACTTTAAGATTTCATCTTGCCCCCTGGGTGCACTGGCCCGATACAATGTTTACCCACCTTGTAGAGGATAATATCCTATTTACCTGCGACTTTTTAGGCGCACATATTACCTTTGAGCAAGGGCAATTTTATGCTCAGGAAACACAGGAATATCTCTTAAGTGCAAAAAGATATTATGCTGAAATTATGATGCCCTTCAGACCTCATTGCAAAAAATATATTGAAAAAGTAGAGCAGATAAACCCCTCTATGATTTGCCCTTCGCACGGCGGAATTTACAAAAATCCCGACTTTATTTTAAATGCGTATCGCGAATGGACCTGCGATACTCCTAAAAACAAAGTCGTCATCCCCTATGTTTCTATGTATCAAAACACGGAGCGCATGGTAGACAGGCTTGTTGAAAAACTGAGAGAAGAAAACGTTGAAGCGCACAAATTTGACCTTATAAAAGATGATATAGGCGATTTGGCGGTTGAACTTGTCGATGCGGCAACCGTTGTGTTCGGCGCTTCAATGGTGCTTGCAATGCCTCATCCCTATGCATTTTTCGGTGTTTATTTAACAAATGCACTGCGTCCCAATGTTAAATTTATGTCAATAATAGGCTCCTACGGCTGGGGCGGCAACCTGACAGGCAAAATCGAAGAAAACACAAATCTTCTGCAGGTTGAAAAACTCGACTATATAACCTTTAAAGGCAGGGCAAAAGAAGAAGATATCGAAAGACTTGACGCACTTGCACACACAATCGCCAAAAAACACAAAGAAATAGGCGCAAGATAAAATGAAAAAACTCAAACTGTCTGCAAAAGAAATAGTAAATGAAGCCGAAAAAGAAGTCGGAAAGTATTTTGAAAAAATAGATGAAATATGCGACTTCAATCAGGAAAAAGTTCTTCGCGCCTTTCAAAAAAACAAAATAGGCGAAGAGCACTTTTACACCGTAACAGGCTACGGTCATGACGACCTTGGCAGAGAAGCGCTTGACAATGTCTTTGCAGATGTTTTTAAGGCACAAAAAGCAATAGTACGTCCGCACTTTGTATCAGGTACGCACACTCTTGCCTGTGTGCTTTTTGGTATTTTGAGATATCAGGATACCTTAATGTCTGTTGCAGGCAAGCCCTATGATACGCTTGATGAAATAATAGGGCACTCAAGAGAAGGCAACCACCCCGAGTGCTCGCTTAAAGGACACGGAGTAGATTACATTGAAGTACCCTTAATTGACGACACACTTGTTGATTACGGTGCGATTTCAAGAAGAATTACCCCGAACACAAAAATGGCACTCATCCAGCGCTCGCGCGGCTACAGCCTAAGACACTCGATTTCAATAAGAGAAATCGAGCAGATAGTCTTAACAATAAAAGAAAAAAATCCCGATACAATATGCTTTGTAGATAACTGCTACGGAGAGTTTGTAGAAGACAGGGAACCGCTTGAAGTCGGGGCGGACATTATCGCGGGAAGCCTCATTAAAAACCCCGGAGGCGGAATTGTAGAGGCAGGCGGCTATATTGCAGGCAGGGCAGACCTTGTGGATATGTGCGCAAACCGTCTGACAGCACCCGGTATAGGTTCCGAGGGCGGTGCGATGTTTAACCAGACACGCGTTATGCTTCAGGGTTTCTTTATGGCACCCTCCGTTGTGGCACAGGCACACAAAGGTGCGCGCCTTGCGGCTAAAGTCTTTGAAATGATAGGCTTTAAAACTCATCCGCGCTCAAGAGAAGACAGAACAGACTTAATTCAAACGGTTAAATTTGAAAACCCCGAGGCTCAGGCAGCTTTTTGCCGCGCACTTCAAAAATATTCGCCCGTTGAAAGCTACTTAACACCCATCCCCGACGGAGTTCCCGGATATGATGACAAACTGATTATGGCAGGCGGCAGCTTTATAGAAGGCTCCACTCTTGAACTCTCGGCAGACGGCCCTGTAAGACCCCCTTATGCGGTTTATATGCAGGGCGGGCTGAACTACTCTCATGTCAAAATAGCGCTCAGGGGCATAATTGAAGAATTAAACGGCATTTAATCCTGTTTAAAAGCCTGAATAATGGCATCCGTGAGCTTTGATACCTGACAGGTTTTTATCTCGAGTTTTGATATTTTCTGTTCAATATTTTTATTTACTTTTGGAATTATTGCATATTCAAAACCGAGTTTCTGAGCCTCTCTAAGGCGTTTTTCAAGGTTATCCACCGCGCGTATTTCACCCGATAAACCTATTTCGCCTATCATAACAGTCTTACTCTTAAGAGGAATATCGCGTGCACAGCTTAAAACCGCAAGCGCCGCGCCCAAATCCGCCGCAGGCTCAATGATATCAATTCCGCCTATGACATTTATGTAGACATCCTGCTTTGAAAGATTCAACCCGACACGCTTTTCAAGCACCGCAAGAATTTGAAGCAGTCTGTTGTATTCAATTCCGCGCGCAACGCGTCTTGGGTTAGGATAGGGTGTAGAGCCCGTCAGGGCTTGAATTTCAAGCAGCAGCACCCTTGTACCTTCAAGGGCGGCAATAACCGAACAGCCGCAGTTTGAAGTATCCGAAGGATTTAAAAACAATTCCGAAGGGTTTAAAACCTCGCTTAATCCGTCATCTTCCATATTAAATACACCCACCTCGGATGTTGTTCCGAAACGGTTTTTAATTGAGCGCAAAATGCGATAACTCTTGTATCTGTCCCCTTCAAAATTTATAACGCAGTCTACCATATGTTCCAAAACCTTGGGACCTGCGATATTTCCTTCTTTTGTCACATGACCTATTATAACCGTTGTGATATTTTTCTGCTTTGCAATGTGCATTAAAATATTCGTACATTCACGAATCTGCGACACGGAGCCTGATGAACTTGTTATCTGTGAAGAAAAAACAGCCTGAATGGAATCCACAACAAGAAAATCGGGTTTTATTTCATCAATCTGCCTTACAACCTCTTCAAGACAGTTTTGATTTGTAACATAAAGATTGACCGTATCCACTCCGAGCCTTTGCGCCCTTAATTTAACCTGCTGGGGAGACTCTTCCGCACAAATATAAAGCGCACATACTGACCCTGTACCATCTTTTTTGGAACACAGATTTTTACAGGTCTGCAAAATAAGAGTGGATTTACCTATCCCCGGATCGCCCGCCAGAAGCACAAGAGAACCCGCTACAAAGCCGCCGCCAAGTACCCTGTCAAACTCCTGCATATCGGTTTTAAGGCGGATTTTTTCATCATTTTCTATATCGTTCAACCTTTTGGCACAAAGGTCATTATTCAAAACAAGGGCAGGAGAAGAATTTGCTTTTAGCTGCGGCGCCTCCTGTACAGTCTCTTCGCAAAATGTAGCAAAATTACCGCAGTCGGGACATCTGCCGAGATATGAAAAACTCTCATACCCGCATGATTGGCAAACCCATTTTGTTTTAACTTTAGCCATAAAAATATTTTAAGCTTCTGAAATTAATTCTTCAATAGATTTATTAACAACTTTTGCAAATTTAAGTGCATTAATTAAAGATAAATTATGCTTACCGCGCTCTAAATTGCTGATATAAGCTTTACTAAAATTTGTTAAATCCGCAATATTATCTTGCGAAAGGTTTAACTTCATCCTTGCAATTTTAAAATTAAAACCAAAAGTCTTTAGTATATTTTGTTCATCCATAATATTATTTTATGGTCTTAAGAATATTATTTCGATAAACTATAATTTATTTTATTAAATCATTATTTATGTTTACGGTTATGAACAACAATTTTAAATTGACAAAATTTGACCCTCCCGCCTGTGCTCACATTCTCAAGACTCGCTTGTTCAAACGGCGCGCGGTCGCGCTGCCGCTTGAACGGCGCTCGTAAAAAAAAGGATCGGTTTCCCGATCCACTGTATTGCCATCACCAGTTAGATTGTTTTATCTACTTAGCTTTTGTTGTAAATCTATATGAGCGACAGGGCGATTGAGGGCTGCTGATTCGCCTGTACCAGAAGAGAGGCTGACGCTTGTTGGAGAATTTGATACTTTGTGAAGTTTGATGACTCTTCTCCTATGTCTGCATCCATAATTCTTGATTTAGCGGCAAGAAGGTTTTCATTTTGTATATCAAGCGCTTCCACCGCTGACTCCAGCCTGTTTGTGATGGCGCCTATGGTTCCTCTTCTTGTTGATATTTCTTTGATACCCGTATCCAAATCATCAAGAATTTGTCTGAATTCAGTAATATCAACCGCCGCATCCACTCCGTTTGTAAAGAGGATGGGCTGGCCGGCACGGCCTGTTAATACAGATGTTGTAGCTTCCGTAAATACGCCTGTTACACTTATCGTGTTTGTAGCTTCATCCGAGTTGGGGCCGATTTGCAATACTAAATCATCCGCACCGCCTGTGGGGAAAAGTTGAAATTCATTAAACTTTGCGCCGTTTGATATTCTGTCTATTTCCGCTGTTCTTTCAAGCACCTCATCTTCCATTGCTTTTATTTCATCATAGCTGTATCCGCCGTTCATAGCTTGAAGTGTCAAATCGCGGATTCTAAGGAGATGTTCCTGAATTACATCAAGGTTTCCCTCTGCCGTTTGAAGCAGGTTAATACCTGTTTGTGCATTGTTTTGTGCTACTACCGAGCCTCTTTGCTGTGCTTCCAAACCTTTTGCAATAACAAAACCCGCCGCGTCATCCGCTGCCTGATTTACCTTGCTGCCCGTGGTTAAACGTTCCACGGCTTTTGACATGTTTGTGGTTGCGCTATTTAAATTTCTTTGCACTCTTAGTGAATCAATGTTCGTGTTTACAACAATAGCCATTTGCAGACTCCTTTCAACTTACGGCACAAAATCCTTTTTGCCGTTTTAATCTAACTAATACGGGGTGATGTGATGGTAAAAATTTCTGTAATTAATGTGGCAATTTCAATCTTTTAAAAAAGTAATTGGTGATTGACTACATTGTTAATATACAAGGTTTTCAACCCATTTAGAATTATAGGAAAGTTAGAATTTCTTCATACTACGGTATAATTTATTGAGTAAAAATCTTGAGCACAATATAATGAGTTAAGATTTTCGGAATGGAATAAATGGCAGCACAAACAAAAGAAAGTATCTCAAAACGTCTCCCCCCGCACAATTTAGATGCGGAAAAAGCAGTCCTGGGAGCAATATTAATAAACCCTTTAAGCATGAACAGGGTGGTTGAAATCCTTGAAGCGGACTTTTTTTACTCTCCTTCAAACAGGATGATATATGACGCAATGTTTACGCTATATAACCAGAACAAGCCCGTAGACGCGCTCAGCGTAAGCGATTACTTCCAATCCAAAAACAAACTCGATGACATAGGGGGTGCGGAGTATTTAAGCGACCTTATGTCGGATACTGTTTTAAGCTCCAACATTGAATATTATGCAAATATTATCAAAGAAAATGCGATTAAAAGAAAACTCATTAACGCAGGCTCAAACATAATAGAGCAAACTTACAAAAACTCTGACGCACAGGAGTCGCTTGAAGCGGCAGAGAAATTTATTTTTGATATTGCGCAGCAAAAAAGTTCCCAGGAGATAGAGCAGTTAACCAACCTGCTTATGGAAACGGTTGAAAAAATCGAGTACCGCTGCGCAAACAAAGGCTCCTACACGGGTGTTCCGAGCGGCTATGTGGATTTGGACAATTTAACGGCAGGTTTCCAAAAGTCTGATTTTGTCGTGCTTGCGGCACGTCCTTCGATGGGCAAAACAGCCTTTGCACTTAACATTGCACAAAATATTGCAATCAGGCAAAATGTTCCCGTTGTAATATTCTCCCTTGAAATGTCAAAAATTCAGCTTGCACAGAGGGTTGTATGCGCTGAAGCCGAAGTTGACGCACAGAGAGTAAGAACAGGGGAACTTCAGGCAAACGAGTGGGAAAAAATCACAAACGTTATGAACGAACTGCACCAGGCGCCGTTGTTCATTGACGACTCGGCAGGGGTCAGTATATCAGACATAAGGGCAAAATGCAGAAGATTAAAAATGAAATATCCTGATTTAGGGCTTATTTTAATTGATTATCTGCAATTAATTGAAGACAGAAGCTCAAATGACCGCAACCAGCAGATTTCAACAATTTCAAGGGGCCTGAAAGGAATTGCGCGCGAACTCGATGTGCCTATTATCGCCCTTTCACAGCTGTCGCGTAAAGTTGAGGACAGAACAGATAAGCGCCCCATGCTCTCAGACCTTCGTGAATCGGGCGCAATCGAGCAGGACGCGGATGTTGTAATGTTTATCTACCGTGAAGAATATTACGACAAAGAAAACCCCGAACTTAAAAACAAAGCCCAGATAATAGTCGCAAAACAAAGAAACGGCCCGACAGGAAGTTTTGAACTTATTTTCCAGGGCTCAACAACAAAATTCAAAAACAAGGTCAATCCGAACTTAAATGTATAAAAAACTCCCTTAAGGGGAGTTTTTAATGCTTTGCAAAATTCTCTTCCGCTTTCAGCTGGCGGGACATAAGGTTCATAAATATTTCTTTTGAATTTTCTTTTGAATAAACCGCTTCATAGATAGCATGGGAGATAGGGGTGTCTATGTTTAGCTTTTCGGACAATTCGCAAATTGCCTTTGAAGTTTTAACACCTTCTGCAACAGAACCTAACTCGGATAAGATATCATCAATTTTCTTGCCTCGGGCAAGCATTCTGCCTACGGTATGGTTACGGCTTAAGGGGCTTGAGCAGGTGGCGATTAAATCACCCATGCCCGATAATCCCCAGAAAGTAGACGGGTTAGCACCGAGCGCTGTACCTACACGCACAATTTCCGCCATGCCGCGCGTTAAAATAGCGCCCTTAGCGTTATCGCCCATGTTAAGTTCAGATAAAAATCCCGCAGCAATTGCAATAACGTTTTTCAAACTGCCGCCGAACTCGACACCTGCAACATCATCATTTGTATAAAGCCTGAATCTGCCCTCAACGTTCAAATGTTTCTGCACAAACTTCGCAGTCTCAATATCATCCGAAGCAACACAGGCCGCTGTCGGCTGCCCCTCAAGCACTTCGCGCGCAAGAGTGGGGCCTGATAATACGGCAAACTTCTGCGAGGGTAAAACTTCTTTTATAACTTCGCTCATACGCTTTAAAGACGGCAGCTCAAGACCTTTTGAAGTATTAACAAGAATCTGGCTGTTTTTTATGCCCGCCTCTTTCAGCTGTTCACAAACTGTCCTTATCGCGCTTGTTGAAACCACAAGCAGAATAATATCAGCGCCTTTAACAGCCTCTTTCATATTGTGCGTTATGTTTACTTTTTTATCCAGTTCGACATAAAAAGGAGTTTTTACCCTTTTGTTTTCCAATAAATCTCCGGATAAATCCTGCTCCCTTGACCAGCCCCAGACTTCATCAAAGCGGGGAGTAAGGAGTTTTGTAAGAACCAAACCCCAGCAGCCTAAACCAAGAACGGTAAGTTTCATTCGCTAAATCAATCCCATTAATTTTAAATCTTGAGCAATTTTCTTATCAAACATGCTCGCATAAGCCAGATCCTGGCAAGGATTACCTGTATAATTACGCACAGACGGCGACTTTTGTCTTATTAAAGATTGCCCTTTTGTAGAAATAGCATTGTTTTTGCCGTAGTTTAACATGATGGGTGCTATTCTCATTAGGTTAGGGCTCCTTTCTGTACGCTTAACGGAACAATTTTAACACAATTTTAATATCATAGCAATAAAAAATTTAGCTAATTTTTGAATTTATAATATAGAGTATAATGCCTGCAAAAACAGCGAGGTTAAGCGACTCTACATTTTTTTCGGTCTTAAGCGTCACATATGTGTCTGATATCGTTAACAATTCGTTACACAAACCTGAAGCCTCGGAACCGAGCATGATGACATGCCTTTCGGGATAGGTGATTATATCGCACTCCTGTGCGTTTTTGCCCCATTGCCCGTATGGTGCGACCGTTGATATAATTTTATGCGAATCTTTTATTTTTTGCATTACCCGAATGTCCGATTTTAATCTTACAACGGGAATTTTAAAAATATTGCCTGCGCTTGCGCGGATAACTTTTGAAGAAAACTCATCCGCACAATCACCGTAGAGCAGGACTCCATCTGCCTTAAAAGCACATGCGCTTCTGATTATAGTTCCCAGATTTCCTGCATCTTTTACATTATCCAGAAGCAAAAGTCTGTCCTTTTTTATAACTTCCTCTATGTCATACACAGGCTCATATGCGGCTGCCGCAATATTTACGGGGCTTTTTGTGGTGGAAATTTTTTCCATGACTTTTTTGTTTGCAAGATATAAAGCGGCATTTGTATGTTTTGAAATCTTATTCAGCAGTTCATTATCATCACAAAAAACATATTTAAGAGAAATGCCCGCTTCAAGTGCTTCAAACACCGATTTTTCACCCTCGAGCAAAATAAGCGGGGACTCTTTTCTGTGTTTTCTGAGCTGCAGCTTCACGGTTTCTTTTACAAGCTCGTTTTGAAGCGAGGTTATTTGTAAAAATCTATTTTCCGACATAATACAAATCCGACTTTCTTTTATTGTAATGTTTAAATTTTACCCTGTCCGCACCCCAGAATTCAATAACTTCTCTTGTATCCAAAACATCGGGGAACTTCACGGAACTTACCATAAACCAGTAGTTTTTATCCTTATCAAGCGTATTTAAAAGCATAAGATACTCATCGGCACTTCTCTGCATTTTCTCAACCCGCACGCACTGGGGCGTAAAAGAATATCTTCTGCCGTAGTATAAAAACTGCGGAAGCGAGGTTTGATTAAGTATAACAATATCTCCCTTTTTGTAGTTTTCTTTTAATTTCAAAAAAGTGTATAAGTCCTGCGAAGGCAGGTTTTTCATAACTTTTTGCGAAGTAATTACGGGATAAATTGAAAAAATCACAAGCGCAAAGAAAACAAAGACCCCGAAGCGTTTCTTGAAAATAAATTCAAAAGCGCGGACAAAAAGAATTATAAATACAGGCGTCAAAAAAAGTGTCATCCTGTCATAGTAAGGATAAATCTTTAAAAACGAAAGCGCAAGGAGCGCAAAATAAGGCATTATCAGGATATAAAACTTAAACCTGTTTGCCCTCAAGAGTGTTACAGCGCCAAAAATACATAAAAGCGAAAATAAAAGAGGCAGAAAATAAGGATACTGCGGCAAAATAAACTTATAAGGGTGAAAAATATAAAAAACATTATCTAAAAGCAAAGTGAAAAAATTTGAAAAATCAGGCGCTATGTAGCCATAAGACCATAGAACACCCATAAATTCCCTCGTTTTTTCAATCGACCCGAGATGAAGTGCAAAGAAAACAAAATTCAGCGCCTGGGGCAAAATAAACAATCCAAGTTCTTTTTTATGTTTTTTTGTTTTTATAACAAGAGATAAAAGCACAAGAATCACGCAGAGTGCAGCAATACCCGAAGCATAAGAATACCAGAGCATAAGCGCAAATAATATCCCGCATAAAAGCGGCTTTTTAAATTTGAAAATAAATATCAAAAGCAAAAAAGAAATAAGCGCAAAAACATCAAGCGCATAAGGTTTAAACTCGCCCGAGTAAAAAATAAGATTTGTATTTATCGCAAATAAAAAAAGAGCAGACAGCCTTGAAAAAGGATTTGACAGGAAATACCTTGAAAACGCATAAAAAAGAGGGAGCGATAAGAGGGAAGCAAGAAAAGGAATAAACCTGAAAACGCGCTCGGAATCACCAAAAAGCGAGATTAAGACCTTTGTTTCAAACAAAAACATCGGGGGTGCACTTTGAAAATAAGACAATTCTTTAAACAGCGCGGGAAATGAATTATCAAGGACATTTATTGCAAGAGCCGCCTCATCAAACCAGAAAGGGCGGTTAAAAACATACATATCCGCACGCAGAAAAAGTGCAAGGGCAGAAATTAAAATCAGCAGGATGTAAAAAAATCTAGCGTTTTTTAATATTTTCTTCACAGAACTCTCTCCAATTTTCCTGCCACCCGTCAAGCCATTTTTGCTCTTTTTTTGTAAGCATTGCACGCTCAATTAAATTCTCTTCAAATTCAAATTTTGAAAAAGACTCTCTTTTGCCTTTTTTTGTAACCCAAACACTGTTTTCAAGCCGGACGCCAAACTTATATGGTTTTTTTGAACAGTAAAGCCCGGGCTCGATTGTGTGAGTCATATTATTTTGAAGAGGGAATTTTTTATCCCCGAAACTTGTAATCACAGGCGGCATTTGATGCACCGGAATTCCTATGCCATGCCCGAGCGCATGGGGGAATAAAAAACCTTCTTTTTCATATGGTTTCAAAATTTTCCTTGCGATTTTATCCAGCTCATCCCCGCTTTTTGCATTTGAATGATAGGCATTTAAAAAAGCCTTTAAAACCGCGGTATAAATTTCTTTTTGTTTTTTACCCGCTTCCGAACCGCACAGAAATACCCGCGTAATATCCGTTGCAAGGCCGTCTTCATAATACCCGCCGCAGTCAAGCAGTATTAAATCCCCTTCTTTTAAGATTTTATTTTTATCATAATTAGAGTAGTGAATAGAGGAAGAATTGTCCGAAAGGGCTAAAATGGTCTTAAAACTTGTTGTTTTGGCACCGTTTTTTATAAGTTCTTCTTCAAAAATTTCCTTTAATTCGTATTCGCTCAAGCCTGCCTTAATTCTGCCTTTAAAAGCGTACAATGCCTTATCAAGGCGCTCAAATGCGCTTTTGTAGTGTCTTATTTCGGCTTTTTCCTTAACAGAAGCCATTTTTGCAATATAATTTGCCTTGCTCTCGGATGGTTTTAAAACGGCGTCATAGTCTTTAATTGTTATGGAATTTTTATCAATTACAATTTCATCTTTTATTTTGGCAATATAGTCATAAAACTCGCAAAGCGGCTTGATATCTATACCTTCGGGAAGATTTTTAATTTTTTGATTGCAAAAAAGCACACCCGAAGGAATGTTTTTGCTGAAATCCAAAAAGAGTTTAGATACAAACACGGAAGTTTGCACCATCTGGTAACTTCTTAAATTTGTAAGATATGCAATATCTTCAAGCGACGTTACAAGCATATAGCGCGCGCGTATATGCTTTTTTAGAATCTGAGTTTTTTTTAAAAAGTCCCTTGCACTGTTTACTTTAAAAATTTCTTTTTTAAAATCTATATTTTTATTTTCGCCAAAACCCTTAAAATCCTCATAAGTGCTGACATTTAAGCCCTCTTTTTTTAACTTTTCAAAAAATAAAACAGGACTTGAAGAACTTATATAAAGAGGGGAAGATTTAACCTTTTTTGCTATGGATTTTATAAAACCCTCGCCCTGTTTGAGTTTTACAGTTTCAACATTTCTTTTTGCAGTTTCAAAGTCCGCCTGCTCGTGATATCTCGGGTCAACAAAAAGCGTTATTTTGCCGTTTTTATCAATAAGCGCCTCGCCTGCCGTACCCGAAAAACCTGTCAACAAATTAAGCGGCGAACCTTTATAATGGCAGGAAAAGTACTCATCCGCACTTTTTAAAAGCGCAAAACCGCCGTCTTTGAGTAATTTTAAATATTTTTTTCCCGCCTCTTCCATATTCCGCTCCTTATTTAAGATAAAATCTGTACAATAACGCTTCTTGTGCGCGGCTTATTATCAAAATCTATAAGTACAATCTGCTGCCATCTCCCCAGTTCAAGCTCTCCCGCCGCAAGGGGCACAGTGATTGAATTACCTATCATAGAAGCCCTTATATGCGCATAGCCGTTGCCGTCATGCCACTGCTTATCGTGTTCATAAACCTTATTCACGGGTGCGATATTTTCAAGCGCATCAGGCAGGTCTTTTACAAGACCCGGCTCGTATTCAAGCGTCGTAACACAAACGGTTGATCCGGGGGAATAAATATGCACAACTGCATTTTTCTCGCCGCCTGTGCGTACAATGTCACTGACTTTTCGCGTAATATCAATAATATCGTTAAAACCCCGCGTCGTGAGTAAAAATTTTTCGTTTCTAACGCTCATAATTTCCCCCTAAATACCAAACACGCCTCTTTTAAATTTTGAAGCGTGTTTAGCATTTTTAACTATTATAACTTTAATTAACTAAATAAACAATGTCGCACAGACCAGAGCTACTATAGACATTAGTTTAATTAAAATATTGAGCGAAGGACCCGATGTATCCTTAAAAGGATCGCCCACGGTATCACCCACAACAGCTGCGGCATGTTCGCTTGAACCCTTGCCGCCATAGTGTCCGCTCTCAATGTATTTTTTAGCATTATCCCATGCGCCGCCCGAGTTTGCCATCATAATTGCAAGACATACACCCGAGGCTATAGCACCCATAAGCATACCTGCAAGAGCCTGCGCGCCTGATGCTTTATCGGTAAAAGCCGCAACGCCTAATCCCACGGCAAGCGGGGCGGCAATTGCAATAATACCGGGTAAAAACATCTCATAAATTGCGCTTCTTGCCGAAATATCAACACATTTAGCGTACTGGGGCTCGCATTTACCTTCCATAATACCCTTAAGTTCTCTGAACTGACGCCTTACCTCATCAACCATTTTCTGCGCCGCGCGTCCTACGGCACCCATGGTAAGCGCACAGAAAAGGAAAGGAAGCATAGCGCCGAAAAGAAGCCCCGAGTTTACAAAGGGATTAAGAATATCAACCCTGTCAAGCTCCACAACGGTTGCAAAAGCGCTCAAAAGAGCAATAGCGGTAAGTGCTGCGGAGCCTATCGCAAAGCCTTTGCCGATGGCGGCTGTCGTATTTCCGACAGAATCCAGCTTATCCGTTCTTTCGCGTACTTCTCCTTCAAGATTTGCCATCTGGGCAATCCCGCCTGCGTTATCCGAAATCGGACCGTAAGCGTCAACCGCCACAATCATACCGACAACCGCAAGCATGCCGACAGCTGCCATTGAAACACCGTAAATACCCAGTGTATATGAGTTTAAACCGCCTGATATTACAAAAGAAACAATAACTGCGGCACAAATTAAAACAAGCGGTAAAAATGTTGATATCATGCCGACGCCAAGACCCGCGATAATCGTTGTTGCAGGGCCTGTTTTTGTAGCCTCGGCTATTGATTTTGTCGGGTTGTGTTCGTATGATGTATAGTATTCAGTTAAAAAACCTATTATAGAGCCTGTTATAATACCTGTTATAACCGCCCAGAAAATTCCCATAAAATCAGGCAGGAAAAATTTAACAATTAAATATGAAGCTACAATTAAAAGCCCCATTGCAACAACCGTGCCTCTCTGAAGCGCAGCCATAGGGTCAGAGTCCCCGCGCGTTCTTACAAAGTTAATTGCAATAATTGAAGCAAAAATGCCTGCAGCGGCAATAAGGACAGGCAAAAACGCGCCGCGGAGATTAAGACAAATTGCACCGAGTGTAATAGCGGCAATTATTGAACCTACATAGGATTCAAATAAATCCGCGCCCATGCCTGCAACATCACCCACGTTATCGCCCACATTGTCAGCAATAACCGCAGGATTCCTGTGGTCATCCTCGGGTATTCCCGCCTCGACCTTACCCACAAGGTCAGCACCGACATCGGCGGCTTTGGTATAAATACCGCCGCCTACACGCGCAAAAAGGGCAATAGAGCTTGCACCCAGACCGAAACCGTTTATTATCGCGGGGTCTTTATAAATCAAATACAAAACCGAAAGACCAAAAAGCCCGAGCCCTACAACCGTAAGACCCATAACCGCGCCTCCCGAAAAAGCTATTTTAAATGCTTTATTTAAAGAACCCTTGGCGGCCTGCGCCGTTCTGGAGTTTGCTTTTGTTGATACAAACATTCCTACAAAGCCGGCAGTTGCCGAACAAAATGCACCGCAGACAAAGCAGACAGCGGTTTCAAGGTCAATGTAATGATACAAAAGGGCAAAAACAAGAAGAACAAACCAGAAAAGAATTTTATACTCTCTTTTTAAAAAGGCCATAGCGCCCTTAAAAATGTGCCCCGCTATCCTTCTCATATCATCATCGCCCGAGCTTTCACGCGCAATGGTGTATATCTTAAGCATTGCAAACAAAAGTGCAAGGACACCTGCCGCAGCACCTATCCACAGAGATGAAGCACTTGCCGTGTCCATAAAAAACAGCTTAAAAAAGCACAAATAAAAAGCCGCGGCAAAAACAACCCAGAAAAGTGTTTTAAGCGCACAGCTCTTGAAAGAAAGTTTTTCCATCTTTAATTCTTCCTATCTTTTCCTATCCGAGGAGAATTATATCATATTTATATCAAGAATGTAAGGGAGGTATCCATTTGCTTTTGATTTTATTCAGTATTCCCCTCTGCGACATAACATTAATTGCAGCATTCACCGCCTCCCTGAGCTCTTCGCTCTCCGGTGTGCGCCTGAGCGCCACGGCATAGTACTCTTTTGTATATCTTTTGGGAAGAATTTTATAACCGATGTTCTCGCTTACAAGCCCGTATAACATACTGTCATCCGCCAGAATTGCCTCTATTTCATTATTTTTAAGCAGGTTAAAAATCTCCGGATAAGTCTTTGCCGCCCTTAAACTCGCTGCGGGAGCAAGGTGTCTTATTGTCCTCTCTCCGGTTGTACCGAGCACAAAGCCGACATTTGCACCGTTTAAATCATTAAGCGAGGCAATATCCGAGCCGCTTTTTACCATAATCGCCTGCCCCGCCTCATAATAAGGCGCGGAAAAACTCACAACGCCGCTGCGCGCAGGAGTTATACTCATTGCCGCTATAACCATATCCGCTTTTTTTGAATTCAAATCCGAAATTCTGCTCTGCGGAGTTACAAAAACAAATTCAACCGCATTCTCATCACCCAGAATCTGTCTTGCAATCTCGCGGGCAACATCGACATCAAAACCCGCGGGCTCGCCGTTTTCATCAATAAAACCAAACGGTTTGGAGTCATTTTTTACGCCAACGGTTATTTTATTCATAAGTCTTGCATGTGAAAGCGCATTTTGTTTCGGCCTGTTCAAAGTGCAGCCTGCAAGAACAAAAAACAAAACGGATGCGGATATAAAAATTAAAAATAGATTTTTCATTACGGATATTGTATCATAAATTTTATGAAGAGATTTATTGTAAAAATACTTCTTCTCACATTGGGAGCATTTCTTGCCGCATTTGCAATTGAAGGGTTTTTGGTGCCCAACCAGATTATTGACGGCGGCATAATCGGCATTTCAATGATGGTAAGTTATATTACCAAAATAAACCTCGGGCTTTTAATTTTTGTATTAAATGTGCCTTTTATACTGCTTGCCTTTAAACTTTACGGCAAAATGTTCATATTACAGACATTTTATGCGGTAACAATGTTTTCGCTCTTTGTGGGACTTGTGGGCGGGAAAATCGGCATAATCACGCATGACGGACTTCTGGTCGCAGTTTTTGGCGGCATGATTTTAGGCGCGGGCGTAGGACTTGTACTTAAAAATAACGGTTCTCTTGACGGCACGGAGATTCTTGCCATAACACTAACCAAAAAATTTCCCGTATCGGTCGGCGGGATAATAATGTTTTTAAATGTTTTTATCTACACCTGTGCGGGATTTATTTACGGCTGGGATAAGGCAATGTATTCCACTCTTACATACTTTAGCGCCTCAAGAGTAATTGATGTGGTGCTTCAGGGCTTAAACGAAGCAAAATCCATATTTATAGTATCCGATAAAAACCTTGAAATAGGCAGTAATATTATCTCACAGCTTGATAAAAGCGTCACATACATTGACGCTCAGGGCGGCTATTCCCATCAGAAAAAGAAAATGCTCTACTGTGTTGTTCCGAGAATTGAACTTACAAAATTAAAAGACATAGTAAACTCTATCGACCCCGAAGCATTTATTGCCATAGAGAACGTGCATGAGGTGGATGGAAAAAGAGTCAAAAAATATTAAATTAACATTAATTTCTAAAGACTTTTTTAATTTAAATATTAATATAATAATATGAAATACAAAGATTATTATGAAATTTTAGGCGTATCGCGAAACGAAACACAGGCAAACATAAAATCTGCCTACAGAAAGCTTGCGCGCAAATACCACCCCGATGTTAACAAGGAAAAGGGGGCGGCAGAAAAATTCAAAGATATAAATGAAGCATATGAAGTCTTAGGCGACCCTGATAAACGCGCCAGATATGACCAGCTGGGCTCAAACTGGCAGCAGGGTGCAGACTTTACGCCGCCGCCGGGGTTTGAAGGCTTTAACTTTTCCAATTTTTCACAGGGCGGAAGTTCAAACTTCTCTCAAGGGGGATTTTCGGACTTTTTCAGCGCAATTTTTGGCGACCTTATGAGCGGCAGGGGTGCAGGTTCAGGTTTTCGCGAATTTAATTTCGGCCAGGGAGGCACACAGGATTTTTCACAATTTTACTCGAACGCCGCAAACAGAGGCGCAAACACCTCTTCAAGAGCAAAACAAAAAGCTCAAAACAGCGCTCAAAACCTTGATATCACAAAAGATTTAATTTTAAACGTAAATGACCTTATTAAAGCCCCGACAAAAAGCGTTTCAATCGTTGACTTTGAACCTTGCAGATACTGCCGCGGGCAATCAAACGGCACTTTCTGTTCTCATTGTTCGGGGACAGGGCTTGAAAAAATCACAAAAAATCTCTCCGTTAAAATTCCAAAGTTCGTTAAAGAAGGGCAGAAAATCCGCCTTAAAAACGAAGGTAAGTCAGATGAATACGGGAACAGGGGCGATTTATATTTAACGGTTAAAATAAAAGACCCGAATTACAAAATATCGGGCGACGACCTTGAAAAAGACGTAGAAATCCTGCCCTCACAAGCAGTCTTGGGTACAAAAAAAGAAATAACCGTACCCGAGGGCAAGATAACAATCACAATACCCAAAAACACAAGCGGCGGGAAAGTTTTAAGGCTAAAAAATCTCGGTCTTCCAAAAAAAGACGGAACTTCAGGCAACCTGAATGTAAAGGTTAAAATTATCCTCCCAAAAGAAATAACTCCGCAAATGCTTGAACTGTATGAAAAATTGTCACAGCTGGGCAGTTAAGAGAATTTTTCAAGCAGCATATCAAGAACTTTTATGGCATCTGCCGTTATTTTATAATCGCAATTTTCAAAAATCGGTGCATTAGGGTCATTATTTACTGCAACTACCGTTTTTGAAGAACTCATGCCTGAAATATGGTGTATGGCGCCTGAAACACCAAATGCCACATATAATTCGGGGCTTACCGTCTTTCCCGTTTGTCCTATCTGCACCTCCTGAGGCGCAAGATGAGCGTCAACCGCGCCTCTTGAAGCCCCCCATGCAGAGCCTGTCATTCGCGCCAGTTTTTGCAGTTTTTCAAAATTTTCTTTTGTCTTAAGACCCCTGCCGCCGCATAGAATGACTCTTGCGCCCGCAAGAGAATTTTCTTTTTCATCTTTGCCTGCACGCTCAATGATTTTCGGGGATTTTTTTTCAAAAAATGAAGCGTCAAACCTTACTTCTTCAACATCGCTTGTATGGCGGGAGGTTTCTCTTTTTTTAAACACGCCCTCTCTTACTGTTGCACATTGCGGATTTTTTTTACACAAAATAGTTGCCATAAGCACTCCCCCGAAAGTCGGACGGGTAGCGGCAAGCTTTATTGTGTCTTTGTTTTTGACAAGACACAATTCAGTGCAATCAGCGGTAAGACCTGTCCTTAAGCGGGAAGTAACATAAGGGGCAAGCTCCCTTCCCGTGCCTGTTGCGCCAAAAAGCACTATTTCGGGCTGTTTCATTTTAATCACTTCTATAATTGCGTCTGCAAAATAGACGCAGTTATATCTGCAAAAATGAGGGTCTTTCATATAAATAATTTTTTCGGCGCCGTATTTGGAAAGCATGCAGAAATCAGCGTCAATTCCCGAATCCAAAACAACCGCGCAGACGGTATAATCTTCCCCGAAGTCATTTTTTGCCTGCTCCTTTAATCTCTCTGCAGCGCAAAGAAGCTCCAGGGAAACATTTTTATAGGTATTTTTGCCTTCATTATACTCGCATATAACAAAAATCTGTTTATTCTCCATTTGCGCCCTCCGTTTTTATGATGTTGCATAAAAAACCGCAAACATCTTCGCTTACTTGCACGGGCACCCTGTCATGCTTTTTGCGAAATGCCTTTGACACATAGGTCGGGGAGCCTAAAATGCCCGTGTCATTACGATTTAAGCCCAAATCATCAATACCGTATTCTTTTATTCCTATATCCTGCGCCCTTACATAATCTTTTACACGCAGCGGTTCTGTTTCGCTGTTTCCTTCAAGGGTGCATATTACACAAGGATTTTCGACTTCAACTATATTTATGCCTTCGGGCATATCCTGTTTTAAAATAGATATTTTGGTGTCGGAATTTATAACGGCGCATACGCGCGAAACCACGGGAATATTTAAAAACCCTGCAATTGCAGGCCCGCTCTGCGCCGTGTCCCCGTCAAGCGCATACTGACCGCAGATTATTAAATTAAAATCGGGGGCAAATTTTTCTATGGCGCGCGATAATATCCTTCCCGTGCAGAGGGTGTCAGAGCCTGCAAATGCTCGGTCGCAGAGAAGCACCGCCTCATCGCACCCGCGCGCAAGGGCATACTCAAGGACACTTTTTGCCTGTTTGGGCCCCATTGAAAATACCGTTATTTTAGCGTTTTTAAAATTTTTCTTTATATTTAAAGCAGTTTCAATCGCCTGCCTGTCACAGGGGTTCAAAATAGAAATCATACCTTCTCTTAAGAGGTTATTTTCCTTGCTCCATCTTACATTATTGGTATCGGGCACCTGTTTTATGCAAAGTACAATATGCAATGTTATCAAAGCTCCAACATTTTTTACAGATTATATCATACACGATTTTTATAAACATTGCCTGATATGTTACGGATTTTTTTAACATTTCGGCAACTTTTGTATCTTACATGTTTTTATTTTATATATAACAACAAAGGCCTTATTATGATAACAAATAATTATCAAAACCAGATGAATTACGGAGCGGTAAAAGACGTTGTGCCCCAGAGGGTAAATGAAAAATTACCGCAAAACGTGCAGAACTTTGACGTTAGGGAAACGGTAAACGATAATACGGCCGTAAAGGCGGTAAAAGACGCAAATATGGATCCGCTTACCTTAGGCCTTACCGGAGCCATCTGGCTTGCCTTTGCACAGGGGTGCCAGTTTTTAAACAATAAACTCAATACCGGCTGGGAAAACAGCTGGCTTGGCAAACTCGGCCAAAGATTTGATAATTTTGCCCTGAAACATTTTAAAAACAAGGACAGCGGCAAAATAAAAAAAGGCATTGACAACCTTTTTAATAAATCAAAAATTTTAAGAAGCCTTAAAACCCCGACAAATCCGCAGAATTCTCTTGCGGTAAGCCAGGCGCGCGGCATTACGGGCTATGTTATGTCCGATGTCAGCTCCATGCTCGGCTATCATTTAAAAAACGGCCACGGAGATGATATTTTAAACCTTGTTAAAGATTTAAACCCCGATTTAAAAACCGGACAGGAAGCACTCAATTATATTGACGACCTGTTTAAAAACTGCGAACAAAATACCGAACCAATCAAACGCCTTGTTCAAAAGTTAAGCGAAAGCGACATAAAAGTTTCGGTAGACAACCTTGTTAGTGCTCATCCGAAAATTCCTTTTACAAACAAAAGTTTTAATCTGAGAATTCCCAATATTCCTTTCCTTAAAAGAAAAGGGTCATTTAAGGAAATGGCAAACAAATTAAATGCCGTTTTAAGCGACAGCGCCCTTTCAAAACAGGCCACAAAACTGGGCAAATCCGCTCCCAAACAAGCTATGAAAATACTGGAAGGTCTTACAAACGGCGGTGCCGGCGGAAAACTTTTGATTGTCATTCAGGCGTCAATCTTCGCTCAGGCCATAAAAAAAGCAATGGATGCACCGGAGGGCGAAAAACTTTCAACATTTACCGAAAACATTGCAAATGATTTCGGATACTTCCTCTCGCTTCCGCTTCAGGTAAAAGCTTCACATACGGTAGGAGGCTTAAAGTACATAGGTATAGGCGGAGCAAAAGATTTAGCCGAACAAACACAAAATGTCACCAAATACCGGGATATGATAAAGAATCTCAACAAACAGGTTGCAGAAGGCACAATTTCAAGAATTGACTACACAAAAGAAGTTAAAAATATTAAAAAATTTCTGAACGGTGATTCAAAATGGTACCACAAACCTCTTAAGGCGATTGGTAAATTCTTCTCAACCGGACTTGACGCAGAAACGGTCAAACCGTTTATAGACAAAGCCGATAAGTCGCTTGGCACATCTGTCTTTAACAAAGTTAAAAATATTACAAATAAAATTAAAGGCCCGGGTCTTGGCACCGTGTTGAGATTAGGCATAGGCATGATGGTTGTAGGCCCGCTTATTGCAAAAGGGGTTACAAAGATTTCACATTTTATTTTCGGCAGACCCTCAAAATCAGTACTTGACGAAGAAAAAGAAGAAACAAAAACACAAGAAACAGACAGCGGCAAAAACCCTGCACTGAATATGACCGAAGAAGAATTCAGGCAAAAACTGCTTAATAACCCCGAACTTATTAAGCAAATGGAAGCAAACCCGGAGCTTTTAAATACCCTCTTAAATAACCCGCAAATGTTTGCACAGCTTCTAAACGGAGAAATAAAACCTGAAGACATTACAAAGAATCAAAATAACGGAATTATAAATTCAAAATACATTAAACAACCCACGCATGCAGCAAATACAACACAAACCCAAAATACGCAGGCGCCCGCACAGGCGCAAAATACAGGCGCAAGCACAGCAAATATGCCTGCTGCGCAAAATATTCCCGTACAAAGCGCGCTTGGCGCAGTAGATAACAAAGATTCCAAAAGTCAAATGGATTTATTCGGCTTAGGTAAAAAAGACAAAGAAGAAACAGGTGAAACAGGAGAAACACAAACACAGAACGACTCTCTTGAGCCCGAGCGCACTTATATTCCTTCTTCCGAGTGCACAATAGGAAAAACAACAGACGGTAAAGGTCAGGAGCTTGACCCGGAGGTCAATAACGCAATTTTAAAAGCCGATAAAGCCGAAAAAAGAGCGCTTGAACAATTGAACAGCCTGTAATTAAGGTTTTTGAAAAAGCATAATATATTCATGCTCAAAAATATAAAACCCGCCCGCAAGCGCCCTGTAGCGCCATAAATTAGCCTGTCTGCCTTTTGCTTTTTCATTTCCCGTAATGTTTTTTACAATGACGGCTTTTGTAATGAAACCCAGTTCTTCCATACGTCTCTGGCATTCAAAACTCAAATTCACATGGCGCGAGTTTGCATATTTATCACCTATAATAAGTGCTGCGAATCTGCCTTTTTCAAGCAGGTCATAGCCGTTTTTTGCCACTTTTTTAAATAAATTATAAAATTCTTCCGTACTTTTGCAGTTGGAAAGGTCTTCTTTCTTGTCGGAAAATTTAATAATGTCATCATACGGCGGGTGCAAAACAAGAAACTGCGCCGCTTTTTTGCCCATAATCTCAAGGCGCGCTTCCACTTTTTCTCTGGCTGTATTTGAAGCACTGTCGGCACAGATTATATTCATTTTTGAAACAAGTTCGCGTTTTGAAAATTTTTGCGAAACGTATTCAACCATATCCTCTTTAAGTTCAACACCTATACATCTTCTGCCCATATTAAGCGCTTCAATGCCGGATGTGCCGGAACCGAAGAATAAATCAAGAACAACATCGTTCTTTTTTGTAAAGCGTTCAAAAAGCTGGGTTGCAATCTGGGGAATGTAGTTGCCATGGTAGTCGTAACTGTGGCCGTTGTTTTTTTCGCGCGAAGCAAATTCCCAGAGGGTTCCTGTTTTTATATGGGAATAAAGTTTCCAGTTGTTTAAATCTATATCGCTGTACGGCTTGGTTTTTGGCGGTTTTACAACTCTTAACCCGCCCTCTTTTATATCAAGTTTATTCTTCAGATTTCCTGCCATATTAAACTCCCCATAGTATATGAATACTATATACATATGTAGAGTATTTTAAATCATCTATTTACCTGAAATATAGTTGACAATTTCATCATAAGAGGATGGATTGCGCTTTAAAAGCAGAACACCCGAGCCGCCTTCATCATAAAGTTTAAGTGTCATTTTTGAATGCACAAGACGTGCGATAATGTCGGATTGCGAATATGAGTATTTATCGGCTTTAGACGCCATAATCATCATCGGAACCGTTGTCAGCTTGGGCACAATAAGTGCTATATCAAGGTTTTTAAAGGAAACGTATGGCGAAATTAAAACCATTTTTTTAGGTTTCTGCCTCATAATAGACGCGGCAAGAACGGCGGAATTTGCACCTAAATCAGCACCCACGATATAAACTTCATTGGCGTCAATATTGGGATAATTTTTCTTTATATATTCAATTGAACCTGCCACATCGATAGGGTACTTTGCCCAGTCCTCTTTTGTAAAATTCATTCTGGACTTAAATCTGAAATTTTTGGTATAAACGCTTTTACCGTGACCTCTCAGGTCAAGGGCAAGAACATTGTAGTTTTTAACCCTCAAAGACTCGGGCAGAGTACCCCAGTCGGAAGCGCGCGCGCCAAAAGAGTGCAAGAGCACGACAAGAGGGCGGGGCGGTTTTTTTTGCGGGGCAAAATACAAATCTCCGCTTAATAAAAACCCGTCTTTTGTTTCAATTTCAACTTTAGTGCGGATTTTAGGCTTTTTAACTTTCTTCTTTTGCGCAGCGTCCGCGCTCAAGAGAGTAAAACCAAAAATCATTATTAAAATCAAAGAAATAAATTTTTTCATATCATTATTTTAGCAAAATGCGCGTAAATATTGAACTTTTTTTGAAATTTAGTACGAATGGATGATATGACTAAAGATTTAAAAATCCGCGCCGTAAAGAAAAGCATAAGGACGAAAGTCCTACTCAAAACCTCCTCCCCAAGTCTAGTAGCCGCCTTTTAGGACGGCTTTTTTTTGCTATATAACTTCTTTAATTCTTACAAATATAAAAATGCAATATTTCAAAAAACCTTGTTATATTTTACAAAGTTATATATACTATTTGTATGAAAATGCATGATTACATATCATTAAATCTTTTTTCCATATCAAGCTACATAGCACTAGCCCTGCTGCTCAAGGCAGGGATTGCATCTAAAAATATTCCTGATATACAGCCCGTGCAATACGTAATGCAATCTCTGGCAGATATTGTTTTTATGCCGTTTTTAATCGCTGCCGCAGTATTTCTTTTATTTTTTGTTATTGAATTTTTTATAAGGAAAAAGCTTAAAACGGAGTTTTTTGATATAAATATTGAAAATAAGACGCTCAGGGTAATACATGTTGCTTTATTCTACATCGGTGCAATAATTCTGCCGCCAATGTTTATTATAAGCATATTTCTTTATTTTATTAAGTAAGAGCCCCGTTTGAACGGGGCTCTTAATGTTACCTTCTTCTGTAGTATCCGCTTACTTTTCTAATTTACTTAATAACCTTCATTCGCTCATCATATTCACAAAACCTTCCAAATACTCAGCACGGTCTTGCACTATACTTAATACTTTGAGCAAGGCATACGTTGTATATATATTGCCTCTTCTTTGACTTATAATATTTTGCAAAATTTGAAATTCATTTTCTTTGTAATCTTCCCAGATTTTTTGTGATTCAAGAACTTGTTTGTATTGTTCATATGTTAAAATTTCCTTTAGTTGTGCAAGATGTTTATCAATCAAAGCAAGCCTTTTTGTAATTTCATCATCGGCACATTTATTCATTTGTGACGTAATACCACCTGTTTTTTCCACACATTGTCTGGTTTCTTTATCAATTTCATCCTCCAGAGCACTATTACATAGTTGCAGTTCGCAGCTAAGTTCGTCAAGCTCTTTTTTGCTTTTGCGCAAATTACTCTCAATTAAATCACTCCTGCTTGCATCTGACACGAGATGATAAAAATATGTTTTCTTAACAATTTTAAAATTGCCGGCAAAATAAAAACAAATCATTAGAGCAAATATAAAAATAAAAATTGCTGTAATCTTCCCTTGCTTCATCAATTTTTTACCTTTTTTGTTTGTCGTTTTTTCTGTTGTCATGCTTCTTCCTTTCTGTTTTTAAATAATTAATTCGGGATTAATTCTTCAGGTATTTTATGAAAAGTAAAAAAACCATAACGGTTTACATTAGAACCGGGGAAGGCATAGTACTTGATTATTAACGGTATTTCATTAGCGAAATACATTCTGATGTCATAATATCCGTTTGTTTTGGTATCTAATATTTCAATAATGCTGTCAGCCTCAGCGCCGAGAGCAGTGCTGGTATCTTTATAGCTGTTATCTTTCTGCTTTTGCAATATATATAGCACGTAGCCCCATCTGGTGCGGTGTTCTAAAGATGAAATTATACATAATATCTCATCTGTGCCATCGTCATTCAGGTCATAGGGGAAGGCGTGGATTTCTTCAGGGTCAAAAAATAACTTATGATGTTTTAGCGCATCAAATGCAATTTTTCGGGCTTTTTTGTCATGGTTTTTGGAGAGTGAATAGATGTTTGTTCTGTTTTTGTTTAAGTCTCTTTTTGAATAGAAATAGAATGCGAAAAATGAGATAAGTAAAGTAAAAACAATCAGCGAAGAAATAACTATGACAAGTATTTTACTTTTTTTCATATCGACACCTTTTTAATCTTATTATGTATAAATATAATATACATTATTTTTAAAATATGTACAATAATTCAAAATACCCTAGTAGTTTCTTGTTTGATTGTATATAATATTGTTATGAAAATGCATAATTACATAATTCCTAATCTCCTTTCCGTGTCGAGTTATGCGGCGCTTTGGGCGTTACACCATTTTGCAATGGAATATTATCAAGATGTAGCATATGCAAAAGCAAATAATTTAGATGTAGATATATACGGGATGGCGGCAGCATTGCCCATAGCACTTGTTATTTTAGCGTTTATCTATTGGGCTTTGTTTCTTTTCATTTGTTTTTTGATTGAGTTTTTTATAAGAGTGAAATTTAAAAAAGAAGGGTTTTGTATAAGATTTAAAAGTGAGATATTAAGAGTTATTCATGTGATTTTGCTTTATTTGGGAATTGCCCTTGCTCCTTTTATTAATCCTTTTTGGCGCATTATGTAGGTTTCATTTGTCTCTCCTTTCTTAATTTAATTTGTAATATTTATTTAGTTGTATATAATATTGTTATGAAAATGCATAATTACATATCTTTGAACCTCTTCTCCGTGTCAAGTTATCTGACACTTATTCTGCTGTACAGGGCAGGCAGGATGTGTGAGCAGGCGTTGGGTATAAGTGAAGAAGAAATTATAACTATGAATTTCGTAATTCCCGCTCTTATGCTGTTTTTAATTACTGCCGCGCTGTTTCTTTTATTTTTTGTTATTGAATTTTTTATAAGGAAAAAATTTAAAACAGAGTTTTTTGATATAAATATTGAAAATAAGACACTCAGGGTAATACATGTTGCTTTATTCTACATCGGTGCAATAATTTTGCCGCTGTCGTTTATTTTGGGCGCGCTTTTTTATAATTAAAATAAAAAAGCCCCGCAAAACAGGGCTTTTTTGATGTTACCTTCTTCTGTAGTATCCGCTTGCTTTTTCGTTGTTTTGTGCGCCGTTACATAACTCAACTGCTTCTTTGTAACTGATTTTTGTTGTTGTTTTCATTTACTTTTTCCTTTCTGTTTGTTAGTATCTGTACTATGATGAAAAATAGGTTGTTGAGGGTATATTTAGGGCTGCAGTATATTTCATGTGTACTGTGGGTATTTATAATTGCGCCGTTATTTTATTTTTTCTGTTTTGAACAGGATTATTTTTCGATTGGTTATCTGGTTGAAATACTTAATATAAGTACATTTTGGCAATTTATGCTAAGTGCTTATATCGTTTTTATCATCTCTGCACTTCTTCTCACGGTTCCTACTATTGCCTTTTTTAAATCAATCAAAGTAACAAAAAGACTTGTCAGCGGAGAAAAACTAAACTTCAAAG
>DVFS01000015.1 GCA_018713115.1 Candidatus Galligastranaerophilus faecipullorum | reverse complement strand
ACTATACTTATTAAATTTTCAACTTATCGGGCGCAGCTTGGTTAGTTTGAAACTTTTGTTTCATAAATGCGGTACGGTTTCGTCCTGTCCATCGAAGCTCATCGCTTCGCTGTCACGGACTCCACACACCTTTGCCCTCGCTTTGCTCATTTAAGTGCGCCGCACTAAAATTCGCTTTGCTCGGGTGCGCTACATCCCGACACACATATAAAGCCTCACCAAAGAGGCTTTATAATTAATATCTGTAATGTGCAAATGCTTTGTTGGCTTCTGCCATTTTGTGGGTGTCTTCACGTTTTTTGCAAGCTGCACCCGTGCCGTTTGAAGCGTCTACGATTTCATTGGTTAACTTTTCAACCATTGATTTACCGCCTCTTTTTCTTGCAGCTTCAATAATCCAGCAAGAACCAAGTGCCTGACCTCTGTCAGCTTTTACTTCAATCGGGACCTGATAAGTAGAACCGCCGATACGTCTTGCTTTAACTTCGATTAACGGAGTTGCATTTGCAAGGGCTTTTTTGAAAACTTCCATAGGTTCTGTTTTTGTTTTTTCTTCAACTTTGCTCATTGTAGAGTAGAAAATCTTTTGAGCAATTGACTTTTTGCCTTTTTTCATAAGGCGGTTTATAAATTTTGCAATATCTACACTGTTGTATATAGGATCCGGCGAGGGTACTCTTTTTGCCGGTTTAGAACGTCTTGACATCTATTTGTTAACCTTTCTTACTTTTTAGCTCTCTTAGCGCCGTATTTAGATCTGCTTTGTGTCCTGTTTGCAACACCTGCTGTATCTAATGTACCGCGGATAATGTGATATCTCACACCGGGAAGGTCTTTAACCCTGCCGCCTCTGATCAGCACAACAGAGTGCTCTTGAAGGTTATGTCCGATACCCGGAATATATGAAGTAACCTCAAAACCGTTTGTAAGTCTTACACGGGCAACTTTTCTCATTGCCGAGTTAGGTTTTTTCGGTGTTGTTGTATACACCCTTGTGCAAACACCGCGTCTTTGCGGGCAGTTTGTCAATGCGGGTGATTTTGTTTTGTCTATAATTCTTTTTCTTTCTTTTTTAACTAATTGATTGATGGTTGGCATAGTTTCCCCTTGTTTTTAGTATTAGTAACATTTATTTCACAACAAACAAAGTTGAAAGTCAATGATATTATTAAGAAATTTTAGTAAAGCAAACCTCAAACGATTAATGTATTTACTTTTGCACAAAAATGCAATATTTTTACAGTATGGGACGTGTTGATATAATCAGGGCGGAAGAATCTTTAAAAGATTTTTTATCTAACGAGTACAGGGTTCAAAACGAGCGACTCAAAATGCTTGGCAAATACAACGAAATTGTAGATACCAGCAAATACCGCCGTTTAACAATTGCCTTCAACGATGATAGCGACACTCTCTATATTCTCGTACAGATTGCATCCTATAGTGCCGTGTTTGACGTAAACGAAGGCAAAAAAATAGAAGGCGGAATGCCTGTTGAGGATGTGCGCCTGATTGAATCCTGGATTTCAATGAAAAACAACCGCGATATCCTGAAAAATCTCTCAAAAAGACGCAACTACAGCGAAAAATACATTGAACTCAAGCCTTTTGATAACAATTAAAATTTCTCAAGCAGCTCTTGTGTGTACTCTTCAAAGTTTCCTTGAATAATTGAATTTCTCAAATCTTTCATCAAATTAACAAGAAAATGAATATTGTGAATACTCAATAATGTTGCAGCACTTGACTCTCCGGTGCGGTAAAGATGCCTTATGTAAGCCCGTGTGTGATTTGCGCAAACAGGACAGGAGCATTGTTTGTCAAGCGGCGAAAAGTCTTCTTCAAACTCTTTATTTTTAATAATTCTGTTGCCTTCATAGGTAAAAAATGTGCCATGGCGGGCATTTCTGGTTGCAAGGACACAATCAAACATATCCACTCCAAAGCGCACTCCGTTAATTAAATCTACAGGCGTGCCGACACCCATAAGGTATCTGGGTTTATTCTCGGGCAAAAGAGGAGCGGTAATTTCAACTATTTTATTTTTAACGTCAACGGGCTCGCCCACACTTACACCGCCTATGGCATAGCCTGCGGCGTCAAAGGATGAAACAGTGCGCGCCGCCTCATATCTTAAATCTTCAAAAAAAGCACCCTGAACAATGGGGAACAATGCCTGACGCGGGTTATTATGCGCCTCAAAGCACCTTTTTAACCACCTGTGTGTGCGCTCCATTGCTTCTTTTGCGTGGGTATAATCGCAAGGATAAGGTGCGCATTCATCAAAGGCCATTATAATATCCGCGCCCAAATCTTCCTGAATTTGCATTGAAATTTCAGGTGAAATAAAATGCTTGGAGCCGTTTTTAGGATCAGAAAAGTGCACGCCTTCTTCGGTTATTTTTCTCAATTTTGAAAGAGAAAACACCTGAAATCCGCCCGAGTCGGTTAAAATCGGTTTATGCCAGTTTTGCCAGGAATGCAGCCCGCCGGCTTTTTTAATAAGCTCACAGCCTGCACGAAGATACATGTGATATGAATTGTTCAGAATAATCTGTGCACCTGTATCCAGAACCTGCTGCATAGTAAGCATTTTTACCGTGGAATTAGTGCCTACCGGCATAAAAACAGGTGTTTTTATAAGCCCGTGCGGAGTTTTAAAAACACCTGCCCGGGCTTTTGAAGAAGTACATTTTGCAATAATATCAAAACTGAAAAAGTCACTATAGTGTGCCATTTATGAACCCATTACAATTTCAAGCATGGTTTTATAGTTCTCGCACAGTTCGTTTTCACTAAAATATATTGCAATTTCTCTCTGAGCCGACTCAATTGAGTCTGAGCCATGGACTATGTTGTATTCCTTAACCTGTGCAAAATCACCGCGGATAGTACCCACATCTGCCTCATCGGGATTGGTTTTTCCCATAATGTGACGCGCGCCCGAAATAACGTTTTCGCCCTCAAGCACCATTGCAACAACAGGGCCTGATGTAATATATTCAATAAGCGAGGGGTAAAAAGGCTTTCCCTCATGCTCTGCATAGTGTTTTTTTGCCTGTTCGGATGTGACATTGAGCATTTTAAGCGCAACAATTTTATAAGATTTATCTTCAAATCTCTGCAAAATTTTTCCTATAAAGCCTCTTTTTACACCGTCGGGCTTGATTGCGATAAATGTTCTCTCCATATGTCAAATCCTCTATACACTGTTATGAACACAAATATTAAAACACAAGCAGGGCATTTTGTAAATTTAAAAACACCATTGAAAGATTAAACCTGCTAAGATTTTACTTGATTTTTATATTTTTTTTTGCTATTTTTTAATGGTTTAATAAATAAATCGCCACGGGCCTGTGGCGCAGCGGTAGCGCAGGGGACTCATAATCCCTTGGTCGTGGGTTCGAATCCCTCCGGGCCCAGATTTTACTAAAAAGAGCCCTTGAAGGCTCTTTTTTAGTACATTTCCGGTTCTGATACAGTTCTTGCGCCTTTGCACGGGTTGCTGCAATTTAATCCCGGCTTGAATGTTAATTTTAGCGCACCCTATAAGGATATAAAATCCGCAAGAAACAACTTTGAATAATCTTCGCTCGGGTAAGTAAAAAGAGTCATTGAATCAAAGCACAGTCTTTTTCTTAAGCCGTATGCGTTCACATGCCTGTACATTCCCAGATAGCTGTTAATTCTGTTCCTGAAGGTTGTAAGTTCTTCGCCGGAAAATCTGTTTAGGCTGCTCTTCCATTTTTTAATGGCACTTATAGACTTTTTAACCGTTCTTTGTCTGGGGTGTATCCTGTTGGGCTTAATTACATGGCCCACAAAGTCAAAACCGCGGTATATCGAGTTTAAATTCTTCTTTTTGTGATTCAGTGAAAGAGCAAGATTATTTTTTAAAAAATCGTTTATTCTTGCATAGGCTTCATTTAAATAACCCGCATCTTTGTGCATAAGAAGGATATCATCCACATATCTGCAGTAGTACTTACAGTGAAGCTGGTGCTTCACAAACTGATCAAGAGGGTTTAAATAAACATTAGAAAAAAACTGGCTTGTCAGATTGCCGATAGGCAATCCTTTCTTTGAATCCGTGTTAAAAAGGCTTTTATACTTTGGCAAAACATTATACAGCCACTTTGGAGATTTCATATACACATTGTTTTTGGGATCATGAAATAAAACCTTTTCAATAAGTTTCAAAAGCCACGGTTCAAAAACATATTTTGCAATTTCATCATATAAAATCTGCTTGTCTATACTGTTGAAAAAATTCCCTATGTCCGCTTTTAAAAAATATGCCTTTCTGCTGTAGTTTCTGCTGACTTTTCGCGCATAATTTCTTGCCTGCAGAGACCCCCTGAGTGTTCCCCTGCCCGGAATGCAGCTGTATGTATCTTTAATAAATCTGCAAATGAAACGGTCTTTTATCGCCGTGTAAATAAGGTGATGTACAACCCTGTCCCTGAAGGCTCCAGCCCATACTTCTCTGGGTTTTGGCTCGGTGACAATAAAACATATACTTTTGCCTATTTCATAAGTATCGTTTAATATTTCCTCGTAAAGTTCATAAATATTTTTTTCAAGCTCAAACTCAAAATCTATTGATTGCATCGTGGAGCGTTTATGCTTTCTGCAATCATAATAAGCTTTAAACAAGCTTTCCAGTGTAAATTCTTTTTGCTCAATTAAATGTATTTTATTGTTTTGAGTTTTCATAAACCTGAACATCCGGTATGTTCTTGGAGCTGTGTGAAAGCCAGCCGTTAAGCTGCTTTTCAATATCCTGAGTCATAGAAGTAAGCCCGATATACTTGTCTTTTGACATATTTTTGAGTTCACAGGAAAGACGCAAAACGACATTTATATATTGCAGGCGCTCAAGCATATCTTTTATAAAATCCGCACGCTCCATAAGGTTTTGTGCGGAGTTCGCCTTGTAAATACGTACAATAAACTCTATAGCACTGTCATTAAGCTTCTCGCCCAGAGTGTAGCGAAAATCGCGCTGAAAGTGCACCGTCTGTCTGGTCAATTCAACCAGAAAATCAAAAGATTTTTTATAAACATTAAGGTGGTAATACTGTGCCAAAAACATTACTCCGCTTTTTAGTACAAAGTCAATTATACACAAGTATAGCAATTCTTTCAAGCATTATTGTTTACGTTATTATTTGAAAGGAGATTTGAATTTCTTAAACATACACTATTCTTATATATAAAACCTATTTACATATTTTAAAAAGAAATTTTGCCGCAGAAATTTGCTTTAACATTTCTTTACTTTTAAAAAAAGAGGGTGCATTTTTGTTTAAACTGGAGTGCACCCCTTGCAAATTAAGATACGAAAAACTTAGAAGAATCGGTATCTCTAATACTCGACCCAGTACAGATAAACATAGCCGTTTTGTCCCTGTGCACCTGAACCGGGGTTGGGGTAAAATGTGACATTATCACTCCATGCGCCTCCGCCTCCGCCTGCACCTGCAGAGCCGTACTCGGCAGCTTCAAAGACATCGCCCGGCGAAACAAAGGAAACATATGTACCATTTACCGTAGTGTTTGTACATATTGCACTGTCAACAAACATGCCGCCGCAGCCGCCTTTAATATCAAGTCCCGAAGTGCCGCCCGTACCGCCATAGGAGCCGCCGTAGGGGTTATCTTCGGTTACTTCTATCTCGTCGGCATTTGAACCGTCAAAGCCATGTTTGTATGTAAGATTGGATTTGTCGCTTACATTTGTACTGACTATTCCTTTTTTACCGCCCGCACCCTGTATAAGTTCAGCAGACGGAGTTTCCGAGGTACCGACAAGTCCTCCTTCACCCCCGCTCAGAGAGTAGGTTACAGAGTCAAAGGTGATAGAGGATGTTCCCCCGTTTGAACCCTTGCTTGATATGGCACCTCCTGCGCCTCCGCCGCCGACCCTTACGGTGTAAGTGCCTGCTGCGGCAACAGGTATATTTTTAACAAGAGCAAATGCTCCGCCTCCGCCGCCTCCGCCGCCTGCGGCCTGATAGATTAAGTCGTATGTAATTTCAACCATGCCGTTTGCACCTTTACCGCCTGCGCCAGGGTATGCAGTGGTATTTGAACCCGAGGTTTGAAATCTTACGGTGCCCCCGCCGCCGCCTGCACCGCTTAATGTGCCGTTGTAGCCGTTTTCACCCGAGCTTGAGCCGCCCGGGCCTCCGCCCGAAAGAGCAGAGGAGTTATACATTGAACCCCCTCCTGCTCCTCCGTTTGCAGCGGCCGTAGAATCCGTTACTTTATTTCCGTTATTGCCTTTTGCGCCATATCCCGTGCAGTTTGTCGAAGTCCATGACGTGCCGTTGTATATCTGGCATGTGTCGGCATTTTTCTGCGCCCCGCCCGTACCTGCCGCAGAT
>DVFS01000014.1 GCA_018713115.1 Candidatus Galligastranaerophilus faecipullorum | reverse complement strand
TGTTAAGTTTTTATACAAAAATAAACCGCTCTTTGCAGAGCGGCGGTGTTTTTTAAAATGTTTTAAAGTCTATCCTCTGATATTGAGTTCTTTGATGAGTTTTCTGTATTTTTCAATATCGGATTTTTTGATGTATGTAAGCATTCTTTTTCTTCTGCCGACCATCATTAAAAGACCGCGCTTTGCCTGAAAGTCCTTTGCGTTTTCTTTTAAGTGTTCGGTTAACTCGGCGATTTTTTGAGAAAGCATTGCTACCTGCACTTCAACACTTCCGCTGTCTTTTTCGTTTGCGCCGAACTTTTTAATTAATTCCTGTTTGTTTTTTAAATTAATTGTCATTTTTAATCCTTTTGGCTTTAATATCTAACGTTAAATATCGGTGGTGTAACAATATTAACTAAAACATAATATAACTTCAATACTTATTGTAAAGTTTTGTTTAATTCAAGTGCGTTTGTGCCGAGGTGAAGCTTGGAGCGTCCGAATTTTTCTTCTATTTTGTCCCAGGCGTCCGATAGTTTTTGATTTTTTTCAAGTCTTTGCGAGTTGAAAATAGACAGCTGGCAGGAATCTTCCCCGCACAGTTTCAGCGCCGTAACACCGCAGGAGCGGTAGATTGTATTGGGATTGTAAATTTTATCAAGAAGCTCTTTTATTTTAAGATTAAACTCAAACTCTGAATTGGAGGGGGTTTCAAGTGATGTTTTAGCGCTCAGTACGTAAAAATCTTTCGCTCTCAGCATAATGCTTATAACCCCGGCGCGCAGACCGTGAAACCGCAGTTTTTTGCAAACCCTGTGGCAGTGGTAGTTAAGCGCGTTTATTATATATGTCTTATCTGAAGTAAAGTTTGCAAACGAGGAGGTCTTTTGTATGCTTTTGGGCAGTGTTTCATCAGGGCAGACGGGGCTTATACATTCTCCCGAAAGTTCATACTTTAAATCCAGCCCGACTTTGCCCAGAATCCTTTTTATCCATGCATCATTCTGCTCGGTAAAACTCTGTGCGCTTGTAATATAGTGTTTTCTTAAAAGCGATGCGGTATTTGCCCCTACGCCCCAGATGTCTTCGATGGGCGTGCGTTTAAGTTCTTCTTTTATTTGTTTAAAACCTATTTTATATGTGCCGGTTGAGGGGTCTTTTTTATTCAGCTCTTTTGCCTTCTCGCAGGCTAGTTTAGCGAGGGTTTTTGAATAAGAAAGACCTATTGAAACATCTATTCCTATGTCTTCTTTTATTTCACGGCGGATTTTTTTGATTATTTCCTCATAAGAACAGCGGTGGAGCTTTCTTGTACCGCCAAGGTCAAGGAATGCCTCATCAATTGAGTAGACTTCAACTGCCGGCGTGTAGTCATAAAGTTTCGTCATTATCCTTTTTGAAATCTCATTATAGCGCGCGTGATTTCCCGAGAGGTAGGTTACGTTTTTAAATTGCTTTTTTGCCATAAAGTAGGGCATGCCCATCTTTACCCCGAGGGCTTTTGCTTCATTTGAACGCGCTACGATACAGCCGTCATTGTTAGATAAAACACACACGGGTTTGCCCCTGAGTTCGGGACGGAAGAGCACTTCACAGGAGGCAAAAAAGTTATTACAGTCTACAAGGGCGATTACATTGTATTTTGGCATTAAAATCTCCTTATTATTCCAGTTGCAACACCAAAGATAACAAGGGTATTTTTCGGGTAAATGTTTCCGTACTGCGGGTTTGCTGCCTCAAGCCATACTTTTGCGCCTTTTTTGCGGTAGGTTTTGAGTGTGAAAGAGCCGTCAATATTTGCAAGGACTATGTCTTTATCGAGCGCTTCGGATGTTTTTCTGATACTTACATAGTCGCCTTCAAATATTCCTAAATCCATCATGGAATCACCCGATACTTTAAAAACAAAAACATTTGGTTTATCAAGCGATAAAATCTCGTCAAAGGAAATGCGTTTATCTGCTGTGTCATCAAGGGCGTTTGCAAAACCTGCGCGCACTTTTGTGCTGAAAAGAGGCGCGCCTGTCTGCCGGTTTTTAATATAGAGTCTTTGTGTGCGCTCTTCAAGGAGGTCTGCATTTTTAAGGGCTCTAATATATTGCGCGATTGAATTTCTCGACCTGTAGCCGAGGTTTTTCCTTATATTTTCAAAACTCGGAAGAGCGTCTTTACCGTAAGTTTCTTTTAGCGAGTCAAAAAATAGTTGTTGTTTTTCACTTAAACCGTTCATATTTAATATTATGTACAATTGTACATAAAAGTCAAGGAACAGGAAAATTTTTTTGCGGTAAAATTATAAAATGAATATAAGACTTTCGGAACTTTTTTGGGTTTGTGTCAGGATAGGCGCGCTTTTATTGGGGGGCGGGTATGTTATTGTACCGCTTTTAATAAATGAATTTTGCGAAAAAAGAAAATGGCTGACGCGCGAGGAGGTTGTGGATTTTTATGCCATGGGGCAGTGTGTGCCGGGTATTATTGCGCCCAATACAATTATGTTTGCCGGGTATAAACTGCATGGCAAAACAGGTGCATTCTGCGCACTTCTGGGGCTTACACTCGCGCCTTTTGCAGCCATTCTGGCTCTGGCTTCTTTTATAGGAATTATTTCAAAATCGGTAATAATGAATGATATTTTCTGGGGTGTCAACGTATCAATCATAATCCTTATTTTTCTGACGGTAAAGGAAGTCTGGGGCTGTTCCGTTGTGGATAAAACAACGTTTTTAATATTTGCCGCCGCTTTTCTTACCTGTGCTTTTGGCGTTTCACCCGCGGTAATTATTATACTTGCAGCGTTTTTCGGTATTATAAGAAATGCAATTTTACAGAGGAGGGCAAAAGAGTGATTTTGTTCTTTTTGTGTATGGAGTTTGCAAAAATAGGCTTTTTTTCGCTCGGGGGCGGATATGCAACACTGCCTTTTTTATATCATATGTCCGAGGTTTACGGCTGGTTCAGTCCGCTTGAGCTGTCAAGAATGCTTGCAATTTCAAGCATTACACCGGGGCCTGTGGGTTTAAACGTTGCAACTTTTGCAGGTTTTAAAACTGCGGGTATTTTAGGTTCAATAGCTGCGACAATGTCTATTATGCTGCCCTCGTTTTTTATGATAATAATAATTTCAAAAATGCTCAAAAAGTTTAAAGACAGTCCGTGTCTGTGCTCCGTTATGTATGCTCTTCGCCCTGCAACGGCCGCTATGCTTGCTGCGGTTGCACTCAGGCTTTTTAGGGATGTAATTATAAGAAATCCGGATTTTAACGGCTTTAATTTTCTGCAAATGCAAAATTTCATTGATATAAAAGGATTTTTACTTCTTGTTATTTTGTTTATTTTGAGTTTAAGGCTGAAAAAAGACCCGCTTGTATTTCTTGCCTTCGGCGCCATTGCGGGAATTTTGCTTCATATTAATCATATCATTTTATAAACAATTATTAAGTGCAGTGTGTATACTTATTGACTTCCTGTTTGATTCTACTACAATTGTAAATAATTTATTTCGCAGCCGGAGGCGATACATTTGAAAATTCAAGCGCTATCATCACAATATCCTTTATTTCATGCAAGCACACCCGCGCCTGCTGCAGCAGCGGTGCAAAAAGGCAATACAGGCAGGCAGGGCGGATTTTTAATAGATAAAACCCACAACCGCTCGCTTATAAGTTTTACGGGAGTTGATTCCTATGACAATGCGGATTACGGTATGCTGGGGCGCAAAATATCCGCGGCACTTAACTTTATGCAGGATAATGACGTAATACTTGCAGGCAGTGATTTAAAGGAAGCAAAAAACGACCTGCTTGCCGCCCTTAAAGATTATCCGGATGTTATATCAAGAGTGTTTTTTATTCAGGACAAGAAGCTTGCGGCAAATTTTATGATAGCAAAGAACCTTAAAGATGAGTACTATATTCAAAATCTTTCCGAAGCTCCTGTGTACAAAGTGTCAAAAGATAAAGCGCTCAGAATGAATAAAACATCTTCCATGCTTTGTAAGGACGCGGTTTTTTCTTTTGAAAAGGACGGCAGAAGTTTTTTTAATGTTGTCAAAAACGAAAACGCACAAGAAAAAGATTTGGAAACCTGCGGCATTCAGATACATGATTTCAGCAGATGCGAGCAGGATGCGCTGTATGAAATTAACAGGAAAAATCTGGAGAGAATAGGAAACGGCGGCAAGGCATTTGAAAATAAAAGAAAAATTACATTTAAAGATGTCGGCGGTCTTGATGAGGCAATAGCAGAGTTAAAAGAGTCCGTGATTTATCCCGTAAAGTATCCCGAAGCATTTAGCGCGCTTAACCACGGCGTGATACTGGAAGGTGAGCCGGGTACGGGTAAATCTCTTATGGCGGAAGCTGTCTCAAATGAAGCGGGTGTGCACTTTATAAAATTAAACGGTCTTGAACTTGAGTCAAAGTGGGTAGGCGAGTCGAGTGCAAACTGGCGCGCACTTTTTGAAAAGGCAAGGAAAAATGAGCCTTGCATTATATTCATAGATGAATTTGACGCCGTTGCAAGGAAAAGAGAAGGCGACTCTTCCTCCCGTCATGACGATAAAGTTGTAAATCAAATCCTGACACTTATGAGCGATATAGAAAAAAGTTCAAGCAGGGTGTATGTTCTTGCCGCAACAAATAAAAAAGAGCTTCTGGATGATGCTATTGTGCGCTCCGGAAGGTTTGGCAAGACAATTCATGTCCCGCTGCCGGATGAGAAAGGTTGTGCCCAGATTCTGGATATTTATACTAAGGATAAAAACCTTGATGACGATTTTTCCGCTGCAGAGTTTGCGCGGCAGCTGCACAAGAGAAGGGCTTCGGGCTCTGATATCGCTGCAATTGTAGAAGAAGCAAGAAAATATGCATACAAAAGGGAAAATGTTTTTCAAAAAATGGAGTCAGGAACATTTTGCACGGATGATATCAAAAATATAAAATTAAATCGCGGCGATTTTGAAAACGCTCTTAATGCTATAATGAAAGAAGAAAAAAGAAAAATGGGCTTTTCTTACTGAATATACAGCGATATTTAAAGGAGAAATATGGGAATAATAACTGTTGATAAAAGCAAATGTACACATTGCGGGCTGTGTGTTAAAGATTGTCTGACGGGCTGCATAGGCTTTGACAGTGACAATTTTCCCCTGATGAAAAACCCTGAAAGGTGCATTTCATGCCAGCATTGCTTTACCATCTGCCCTGCGGGTGCAATTTCTTTTGACGGTAAAAACCCTGAAGGCTCTCAAAGTGTTGGTTATGATGATATTTTAAGTCTGATAAAATCCAGAAGAAGCACAAGACAGTACCTTGATGAAGAAATTTCGGATGATACATTTGAAAAACTAAAGGAGATACTGCCTTTTGTGCCCACCGGCTGCAACTCTCATTCTCTTCATTTTTCAATTGTAAGGAAAAAGTCCGCTATGGACTCAATCAGAAATAAAGTTCAGGATTTTCTCGTAAAAATTCTTGAGCAGAAAATTCTTTCTCCTCTGACGGATAAGTTTTCTTTTTATAAAGATGCTATTTTACAAGGTGAAGATGTTATTTTCAGAGGTGCGCCGCATATGATAGTTGCTTCTTCGCCGATTAATGCCCCGTGTGCTAATGTCGACCCCGTAATTGCCCTGAGTTACCTTGAGCTTTATGCCGGACATTTAGGTCTTGGCACCTGCTGGTGCGGTTTTGCACAGGCGATTTTGAGTTTTTACCCCGAATTATGCGAAATGCTGGAAATCCCTGCGGGCTATAAACCCGTATATGTAATGCTTCTTGGCATACCAAAAGTTAAATACCTGAGAACCCCCCAGCCTGAACCCTGTAAAATTACCGAAATTACTGAAGTCCACAAAAAAGATTTCTGCTTTTTCTGCAAACTCAAAAGACTGGTGACAAATTTTTTAAGGTAACTATAAATAAACTTTTATTGTAAGATTTAAAACAAAAGAAGATGAGATTGATTTTAATAAATAAATTTACTGTACGGTAAATTTTGCAGTGATATTTGTTTCTATGCATCTATTTTTTACCGTTCGGTAAAAATTATTGCTTTTCAGATAAAAATATTGTAAAATTTTACCGATAGGTAAAAAAATGAATATAACAGATACTAAAAAACTGGGAACATATATTAAAAATGTTCGCAAGGAACAACATCTTACACAAGCAGATTTGGCGATTGCTGCTAATGTCGGTGTAAGGTTTCTTGTTGATCTGGAAAACGGGAAAGAAACCGCACAAATTGGGAAAGTCATAAATGTCTGCCGTGCATTGGGGATTACAATAGATGTAAAATCTCCTTATGAAAAAATTTAAGGGGTAAATGTTGGGTAATTCTTTGAATGTATTTTTGAATGATAAACATATCGGAATATTAGAAAAAGACGGGAATGGCGGCGTAATTTTTCAATATTCGACCAATGCAGATAGAATCTTATCTTTGAGTTTGCAAATTCAAAATGAACCTTTTGATAATAAACAATGCAGAGGATTTTTTAACGGATTGCTGCCTGAAAGCGAACATACAAGAATTGCTATCGGGAAAAAATACGGGATTAATCCAAAAAACGATTTTTCAATTTTGCAAGCAATAGGTTATGACTGTGCGGGTGCTGTTTCATTTTTTGACAGTTCTGATGAACAAACACCTTCAAAATACTTGCAAGAAACTTATGAAATTGATTATACGCCATTAGAAGAAAATGAACTTGAAAAATTTATAAATGAGCTTCCACAAAAACCATTGGCAACAGGACTTGAAGATATGCGGTTATCTTTAGCCGGCGCACAGGATAAAACCTCAGTAATTGTTGTTGATGGACAAATAGGAATTCCCAAAAGTAATGTGCCGACAAGCCATATTTTGAAACCGGCAATAAATGGCTTTAATGAAACTATTGAAAATGAATTTATTTGTATAAAAACAGCTGAAAAATTAGGGATAAAAGTTCCCGATGTCAAAATCGGTTATGCAAATAAAACAAAATACTTTTTAATTCAAAGATACGATAGAGAAATAATTAATAACAAAATAAAAAGAATTCATCAAGAGGATTTTTGTCAGGCTTCAAATATTCCAAGCGCATACAAATACCAATCTGAAGGCGGTGTTGATTTTAAAAGATGTTTCGAAATTTTAAGAGCCACATCCCAGCCTGCAGTCGCAATTAACCAGTTTATTCAATTAATGATTTTTAATTACTTGATAGGAAATAATGATGCTCATGGCAAAAATTTTTCTATACTGCACTATGACAGTGGAGAGATAAAATTTGCACCTGCATATGATATTCTGTGTTCTCAAGTTTGTCCTGAATTATCAAATAAAATGGCAATGAAAATCGGCAGGCATTATAAACATGATGAGATTTTATTGAGACATTTTGAAAAACTGGCAAATGAAAATGATATCAGTTTTACTCAGTTAAAAAAAGTTATAAAAAATCAATGTGAAATCCTCCCAATTATTGTTGAGGATGTGATAAACAGCTTTGACAATAAAATCGGAAAAAGCATTTTATCCGTAGTACAAAAAAATTGCGCTAAATTGTTAAAAGGATTTTAGTTTGAGTACAAATTTTTGCATTGTTCTTGAATATCTAAGGCAATATCTTTAGCAGATTTTTCCTTAAGCCCTATATTTTTTGCAACCGATAAAATATCATCCAAACTCGGATTTTTACCTTCTCCGTTAATCGTTGTCGCATGTTCTCCATTAAAAGAAGAACTGTAAGTCAGATCATACGCAGGAGACAGGTGCCATTCTTTTTTATTGTCATCATAAAGATAAGAAAAATTCTTTGAATGGTCATCTCGATTATGTGCAAAAACATTGAAGCACATCAGCCTGAATAGTTGTTCAATATCTTCATAATTTCTTGTAAGTTCAAGCGTAAGTTTCATCAATATATTATAATCAAGGTTAGGAAGCCTGTGGCTTGTTTCTAATAGCCCGCTTGCCGATACCATATGGACTTTTTTACAGTTTTTGCGGTCAAACCTTTGGACTCCAAAATACCCCGAACAAATTTTTGATGGGAAAAGCCTTGTTTCAGGCATATTTATGCCGCAATCTTTTGCACATAATGAATATTGATACTCTTTTTCGCCAATATTTTTAGGGTCAATAGATGACGGAAATTTAATTATCCAATCTTCGTTATCTATAGAAGTTAAAATTTTGGGTCTTGCTCCGCCGGATGAACCGCCCAGTTGAAAAAGTTCATCTAAGTTGTCCGAATCTTGTGATTCCAGTATTTTTGAACACTCTTGAGCAAGAATATCATAATCACAAATTTTGTTTTCCGTTTCAAATCTGTGTTCTGGCTTATAAGTCAAAGCACCCATCCCGCTTTGCTGAACAACAGCAAGACGGTTAAGATTATCGACTTCGGCAGGGTTTATTTTGTTTTTCAAAAACAATCTGTCAACCAGTAATCGCCCCCAGCCGTCAGGCAAACTGTCATTAAAAACGCCAAATAGTCCACCAAATGGTTCGTATTTGGGTATAAAAACTTTTTTGATGAGCGGCAAACTAAAAGGCGAAATACTAAACCCGTTATTTAACCAGTCTGAATCATATTCAAATGCAACAACCATTTCGGGAGTTTTTGCAAGAGTTCCGACTAAAATATCGTTATAAAATACTTTTAAATATTTATAGTTGTCCATTTATGACCTCATCAATGGAAGTGTAGCTTTTTTGCGTAAACAAATTTTCCAAATCCCCTTCTAAATTGAGAGCAATCAGAATTTTTATAAAAGAATTCAAAGAAATTTCATACTTTAATTCAAACCTTTTGATAGAACCAAGGCTGACACCCGATTTTGAAGCAAGCTGAATTTGTGAAATCTTAAGTTTTTTACGTTGCTGCTTAATTTTTTCAACTAATTCTTTTGCTATTTCATTAGGAGTTTTAGGGTTAAACAAAAAACTGTTCATAGATAATATATTATACTATTTTTATTAAAAAGTCAATATTTAGATAATATATTATCTAAAAAAAG
>DVFS01000013.1 GCA_018713115.1 Candidatus Galligastranaerophilus faecipullorum | reverse complement strand
AATACACACTATAAACTCTCATATAAAAATAAAAAAATCTCTTGAGCAAATGAGTGAAAACAACCGCGAACTTGCTCGCAGCCTGTATCAGCTGAATGTTCTCTACAATACAAGCTCGCAGTTCGCGGGAACGCTTGAGAAAAAAAGACTGTACTCGATTATGCTGGAAGCTCTTGAAAAAACATTGAGTTTTGATATCTCATGCGCTCTTGTTTTTTCTACACAGGGGGATAACAAACTCTACATAAACTCCCTGTGCGAACCGACTGAAAGCCTGAAAGAGGCACTTGCGCTGAGGGTTACTCTCGAGTATAAAAATCTTTTTGAAAACAGGCCGCTGCCGTATAAAACAGACCTTGAAGGAATTGAGATAATTCAAAATATTAAACCCTCGCACATTCAAAATATCTTCGATTTAAGGGCGCTAAACTATGACTCGCTTTTTGCCCCCATTAAGGTTGGCGATCACTTCTTCGGTGTGATTGAACTTTTCAGAAAAACACCCTTTACAAAAGAGGATGTCACCTGTTTTCAAACCATAGTTCATCAGGTGGCCCTGCCGCTAAGAAGTGCAACGCTGTATGAAGAAATTAAAAATACAAATGTAAAGCTTGAAAAACTTGAGCGTTTAAAGTCAGACTTTGTTTCAATCGTTTCTCATGAGTTAAGAACCCCTCTTACACCTATCAACAACTCGCTTGAAATTGTCTTAAGCGGGCAGGCGGGGGAAATTTCCGATGATGCAAAAAACTTTATCAACATGGCGAAAAGAAATGTCACAAGGCTCTCGGGCATTATAGAAGACCTGCTTGATCTTTCAAGGGTGCAGACCGGCAAACTGGATTTTAAATATAAAATAACAAGCCTTATTCCATCGCTTGAACTTATACAAAAAACCTTTGAACAGGTGTCGGGCGAAAAAAATATAGATGTTACACTGGAAATAAAAGATTCACTCGGCGAGGTTTATGCGGATAATCACAGAATTGAGCAGATTATATCAAATCTTGTTTCAAATGCACTGAAATTTACACCCGAGAACGGAAATATAAAAATTATTGCCCAAACTGTTGATGAAAATGAAATAGATTCTTCGCTTCTTATTTCACCTGTGCAAAAAATTCAAGGAAAATACGTAAAAATTTCCGTCACAGACACAGGTATAGGAATAAAAGAAGAAAATATACCCAAAATTTTTGAAAAGTTCTCGCAAATTGAAAATTCCCTTACGCGAAACATCGGCGGGGTAGGTTTAGGTCTTCCCATTACAAAACAGCTTCTTGACGCACATCTGGGCGCAATAGCGGTAAAGAGCAAAGAGGGTGAAGGCTCTGACTTTTCCTTTTATATTCCGCTTTTAGATAAGAAAAAAATGTTTATTATGGACATTAACCATTCGCTGGGCGCAGAAAACGAGTGTGCTTATATCCATATAAAAGAAACTCCCGCATGCGGTTTTATAGAATATATTTTAGATAAAGGTCTTATAAAAAATTCAAAAAAAACCAGAGAATACAGGGAGGAAAACGATTACTGGGCACTTTTGCCGGACACTTCCGTAAGTGCGCTTAATTTTATGGAAAAAACCATAATCGAAAAATCCCGGGAGCCGGAGTGGAAAAAGTGTGATATAGTATTAAAAAAAGCACATTGCGAAAAAGACGGCAAAGACCTTGTAAAAATTTTAAATAAACTTGAAATATAGCCTCACCAAAAGGAAGTAAAGATGAAAAAGATTTTAATAGTCGATGACGAAAAAGATATCGTTGAAACACTTGCCTTCATGCTCAAAGCAAAAGGTTTTGAATGCATTTGCGCTTATGACGGCGAAGAAGGATTAAAACTTGCAAAAGAATGCTCGCCCGATTTAATAATTTTAGATGTTATGATGCCAAAAATAAACGGGTACAAAATATGCCGTCTTCTAAAATATGACAGCAAATATAAAAATATACCCGTAATCATGGTAACGGCAAGAAGTCAGGAAGAAGACAGGGAAATAGGCGAAGAAACAGGAGCAGACGAGTATATAACAAAGCCGTTTGAGTTTAATGATATAGTTGAAGCAATTGACAGGTATATAAAATAATGTATTCCGATACAAAAGTAGACAACAAAACAATAGACAAATTAAAATACGACCTTGTGCGCGATAATCTGGTAACTTTTGAAGACCTTGAAAAGGCTCAGGAAGTAGCTGCCGCCAGAAATACAAACATAGGCCAGGTTTTAATTTCATCCTCATTAATCAGCGAAGAGAAGCTGCTGGATTTTTTGCAGGAAAAACTTCATATACCCTCCGTTAATCTGGATGATTATGAAATAGACAAAAAATGCCTCAATCTCATAAGTTATCAGGAGGCAATGAATTATAAAATTCTTCCGCTTTTTTTAATTGAAGACACGCTCTCGGTTGCCATGGCAGATCCGCTTGATTTGTTTGCAATAGATAAAATTATCGAAAGAACGGGTAAAAATATTGATCCTATAATCTCAAGCGAAAAAAGCATATTAAGAAAAATAAATGAATACTATGAAACAAAGGGCAAGGTTCAGGATATAAACCTTGAAAAAGACAAAAGCTATAACTGGCAGGATGAACTTCATAAAGACGATTTGAGCGAAGAACATATAAGGGCTCTGTTTCGCGCCATTTTAAAACACGCAATAGCTCAAGAGGTGCACGAACTATACTTTGAATCAACAAATGAAGGATTGAGTGTATTTTTTAAAAAATCCATGGAAGTTTATATGACAGGCTCAATTCCCGAACTTTTGATAAATCCTTTTATACAGACGCTAAAAACTCTGTGCGGACTTGACCCGAGTGTGTATGAAATTCCGCAGCTCGGGAAATTAAATTTTAATGTAGATAACTGCGAACTGACGGCAAGCATTTCAGCATTTCCTACGATAAACGGGGAGCGCATATCGCTTAAAATTTACCATCCGCCAAAAAGCCTTGCCCAGCTGGGTATTTCACCCGATAAAATAAATATTTTAAGTGAAAATCTCAACAAACCGGGTGTAGTGCTAATCTGCGGTTCGTCGCTAAGCGGCAAAACCCACCTGATTTACTCTATTTTATCATCGGGAATAATACCCAAAAATAAAACGGTCATGTCGCTTGAATCTATTGCAAAATACAAGCTGGATAACGTTTCTCAATGCGAACTTAATGAAAATATAGGCTTTAATCTGGATAAAGCAATGAGATTCATTGAATTTCAAGGCCCTGATATTATTTACTTTGAAGGCATTTCAACAAAAGAAGGGCTGGACTTTTTTACATCACTAACGCTTAAAAACAAAACCCTTATCACCGAATTTCTTGCGGATAATATGGGGGATTTAAGGAGAAAATTTGAGTTTAGCGAATTTTCCATGTTTAAATCCGTAATTTCATGCCTTGTATTCATACATAATAAAGACAGTATTGAATTTTTTGATAAAGAAGAACTGGAGAAATATCTGGTATGAATTTTTTTGTAACAGGAACGGATACCGATGTCGGCAAAAGCTATATATGCAGACATCTGGCAAAAGAATTTATAAAAGCAGGGAAAAAAACTGCTTACTTAAAACCTTTTCAGAGCGGAATTGAAGAAAAAATTGACTCCGATGCACTTCAAGTCGCAAAAACAGCCCCCGGCATTTTAGCAAAAAGCTCATATATAACACATACACCCGCGGCCCCGCTTATAAGCGCACAGATAGATAATTTGGAACTTGACCTGCATAAAGTGAAAGAGGATTTTGAAGAACTCTCCAAAAACGCTGATGTAACAATAGTAGAAGGCTCCGGCGGTCTGTGTGTGCCTGTTAAAAAAGATATTCTGATGATTGATGTAATCAGGTTTCTTAAATTGCCGGCACTTATTGTAGCGCGCCCCAATCTGGGAACAATAAACCACACGCTTATGAGCGTAAAATGCCTCAAACAGGAAGGTATTGAAATAATCGGGATTGTAATTTCAAATTACCCCGGGCAAACATCCGACCCTGTCATCTTAAGAGCAAAAGAAATGATTGAAAACTTCTGTGATATCAAAGTTCTTGATGTCATTTTAAAAGGCCAGAGCGATTTATCCTCTCTGGCAAAAAAACTCTTTTAACTACATGCCTGGAAGCGGAACACTCTGTGTATCACTGCCCGGAAGCGGAGGAGTTTGCGGTTTTGGCGGTTCGCTTACGCTAAAAGGTCTTTGCGGTTTTTGCATTTCCGTCTTTGCGGGATTCTGTACTGTATCAATATTCACAACCGGAGCTGAATTATGGTTTTGAAGTTCATTTGTCTGTCCGTCCCCGGCTTCAAAACCCTCAAAGTTCATATCATCATCCTGCAGGGTTTCTTCACTGACTTCTTTAATTTCTTTTGGCGCCTCTTCTTCCGTTCCGTTTAATTTAGGATAATCAAACACCGAATCTGCAAAGTTCGTAATCGCAACTTTCATATAATCAGCCCATACGCGCGCCGGCAGGCCGCCGCCTGTTATTCCGGGAAGCTTTGAGTTATCGTCATTGCCAAGCCAAACACCGGCAACAATGTCAGGAGTATAGCCCATAAACCAGGCATCTCTGTAATCATCCGTTGTTCCCGTTTTACCCGCAACCGCTTTTGCAATATTTGCAGCACGGCCGGTACCGGCTTCAACAACCTTTCTCAGCATATATGTCATACCTGCTGCGGTATCAAAACTTATAACCTTTACAATTTTAGGGCCCGAATTTTCATAAATTACAACCCCGCGGGAGTTTTCAACACGCTCAACCGAATAGGGGCGCACGCGAAAACCGCCGTTTGCAAAAGCGCCGTATGCAACAACCATATCATAAAGCTTAACCCCGTTTGACCCCAGCGCGATAGTAAGATCGTTTTGCAGAGGTGTTGTAATTCCCATTTCTCTTGCTGTTGCAATAACGGCATCGGCTCCTGTCTTTTTAATAAGCCTTACGGCCGCTACGTTTGATGAAATGGCAAGCGCCTTCCACAGAGGCATTTTACCCCTGTATTTATTACCGTAGTTTCGAGGCGACCAGTTTTTAAACGAGATAGGAGAATCATCAATAATATCATCAACTCCCACCCCCTGCTGAAGCGCCGCCGTATAAACGAAAGGTTTGAAAGATGAGCCCGGAGGTCTTATTGCATTTGTAATTCTGTCATACTGGCTTTCTTCATAATTCTTCCCGCCGACATAAGAATAAATTCTTCCCGTTTGCGGCGAAAAAGAAAACAGCGCCATTTGAGTTTTCTTAGCTTTAAGTCCGTAAGCATTTAAATCATTTACTATAGCGTTTTGCGCCGCATCTTGGGATTTTAAATCAAGCGTGGTGTAGATTTTTAAACCACCCTGCGAGATTTCCTGTTCTTCAAACCCCAGACGTTCAAGTTCATTTAAAACAAAATCTATAAAATAAGGGGCCTTATTAAAAGAATAAAGCCTTGGTTTTGTACTTAAATGCAGTTCTTCCTTAAGCGCTGAGTTATACTGGTCTTTTGTAATATAACCCGTTTTATACATTCTTTTTAAAACCTGGTTTCGCCTGTTTATGGCAGCGTCAGGATTTTGAAAAGGCGAATAAAGACTGGGCGCCTGCGGCAAACCCGCGATAAGTGCCGCTTCCGCAAGGGTGAGTTCATCGAGTTCTTTATCAAAATAAGTTTTTGAAGCACTCATAACACCGTATGTGCCCGAGCCCAGATAAACCGAGTTTAGATAAAGTTCAAGTATTTCGTTTTTGGAAATTGTTTTTTCTATCCTGTGCGCAATAATAAGCTCTTTTATCTTCCTGTCAAAAGTTCTTTCGTTTGACAAAAACAAAATACGCGCAAGCTGCTGTGTTATGGTACTTGCACCCTGTTTTAGGGACCCTGCCCTTATGTTTGCAAAAACCGAGCGCACAAGCCCCGCTGTATCAAAACCTCTGTGTTTATAGAAATTTTTATCCTCGGTTGCAATTACCGCATTTTTTAAATTCGGCGGAATATCATCAATCGACACTTTTTCAAACCTGAAAACCGTAAAAGTTTTAATAACCTCACCGTCAGCAGAATAAATACTCGTAACGGGATTGGGTTTTATATCATCAAAATTTGAAATCGGCGGCAGAGATGCAAGATAAAGATTAAAAGCCGCAATAGCAGCCAAAAACGCCGAGAGTGCCATCATGCAAAAGTAAAGAAAAAAGTTTCTCTTTTTAACCCCTCTTCTGCCTTGTTTTTTCTTAATATTTCTAGCCATGAGAATATTCTATAAAGAAATTAATAATTATGCAACTTTTGACAAAAAATTGTCCGCACCCTTAAATGAATGCGGACAATTTTAAAATGCTTTATTTTCTAAAACTCAAGACCTGCTTCGCGCGCAGCATCAGCCAGCGCTGCGACTCTTCCGTGGAAAAGGAAGCCGCCTCTGTCAAAAACTACACCCTTAATGCCTTTATCCAGAGCTTTTTTTGCAAGGTCGGCACCTACAACTTTAGCAGACTCAATATTTCCGCCGTGTTTAAGACCGAGTTCTTTTACTTTGGATGAAGATGAAACAAGGGTAACACCTTTTGTATCATCAATAATTTGGGCATAAATATGTTTAATTGAGCGATAGACTGCGAGTCTAGGGTATTCTGAAGTACCTTCGATTTTAAGTCTGACGCGTCTGTGTCTTTTTTGAGTTTGTTCTTTTCTGTTAATTTGTTTAATCATTACATTTTCCTTTCACCAAGACCGCAATCCCTTAAAAGGCTCGGTCTGTATTGGCTTTATTACTTACTATTTTTTACCTGCTTTACCGGCTTTTCTTCTTACGTATTCGCCTTCATAACGTACACCTTTTCCTTTGTATACTTCAGGAGGACGTTTTGAGCGGATTTGAGCGGCAACATCACCGACCATTTGCTTGTTTGAACCTGTTACGGTAATTTTTGTGTTCGCTTCAACGGCGATTTTAATACCTTCGGGAGGTTCAACAATAACGGGGTGGGAGTAGCCTAATTGAAGGTTGATTGCATTACCCTGCATTTGCGCCCTGTAGCCAACGCCTTGAATTTCAAGTTTTTTGGTGAATCCTTCTTTAACGCCCGTTACAACGTTTTGAACAAGTGTTCTTGAAAGACCATGCAAAGAGCGCGATTTTCTGTCATCATTTTTTCTTGTTAAAATGATTTCTTTGCCTTCGATTTTAATTTCAATCTCTTCTCTGATTTGTACGGACTCCGTGCCCATGGGACCTTTTGCCGTAACGAGATTATTTTCGACTTTTACATCGACTCCATCCGGAATCACTACCGGTAATTTTCCTATTCTGGACATAATTTTCTCCTTTTGCATTTATGCGGGAACGCTTCACCCTGTGAAGGGCAAATTAACCCTTATGTGTAATAACTTTAACTACCAAACGTAGCAGAGGATTTCTCCGCCGAGGTTTTCCCTGCGTGCGGCTTTGTCTGTCATCAAGCCTTTGCTTGTGGAAACAACGGCGATACCCATGCCGTCAAAAACTCTGGGAAGATTTTTTGCTTTAGAGTATGTGCGAAGACCGGGGGTTGAAACTCTTTTTAAGTTTGTAATAACAGGTCTTTTGTTGAAGTATTTTAAAGTAACATCAATTACCTTAAAGCCTTTTTCTTCTTTGAGTTCATAATTTTCAATATAACCTTCTTCTTTGAGAAGTTTGATTAACTCAACTTTTAATTTTGATGCGGGGATGGTAACGTTTGAATGATTTACCTGATTTGCGTTTCTGATACGTGTCAGCGCATCAGCGATAGGATCTGTAACTGTCATTTTGATTTCCTTCCTACTTGCAAGCATATCTTGCAGTTTAGTGTGTACATAAAGCCTTTTGCAGGCAGTATTAATAATAAATAAAACAAAAAAAATATGCAAACTTTTGTAAAGAATGTTTAACAAAAGGGCAATTACATTTTTTCAGGGAATTTTATTACAGCAGCTTACAAAGGAAAGGAATAGGAAAACATGAACATTAACTCATTAAACAGCACGTCTTTCGGCGGCGGAAAAATACTCGTTGCAGGCCGCAACGTAGGAACTCCGAAGAATCTTGAAGAGCGCAAAGAAATTGATGTTAACGATATAGAAAAATTTAACGGAGAGTTTATAGAATTAAAAGGAAAAAAAGGAATTGACAAGACAATCATAGTGTCAGATGCAACCAATATGGCAGATGTATACAAAGCCTACACTTTATTAAAACAAATTCCCGGCGAAGGAAAAATAAGTGTACTGCCAAAAACTACAATTCGTTTTGCAGAATAAAAAATATACAGCATAAAAAACTAACACCTTAAAAATTGGTGTTAGTTTTTTTATTACTTATTTTAATAGTTTTACCATGATGATTTTGTTACACCCGGCAATAAACCGCGGTGGGCAAATTCTCTTAAGTGGATTCTGCAAAGACCGAAATCTCTGTGGAAGCCGTGCGGTCTGCCGCAGATAGAACAACGATTGTGAAGTCTTACCTTAGGGTATTTACCTTTAGCGGCAAGCATTTCTCTTGTTTGTTCTTTGTTTATCATTGCTTTTTTAGCCATTTTTTAATTTCTCCTGTTGTTTACTTATTTTTTAAACGGCATACCCAGTGCAGCAAGCAGACTTCTTGCTTCTTCATCGGTAGTTGCTGTTGTAATTATTGAAATATTCATACCTTTAACGATGTCAACTTCTTCATAGTGAATTTCAGGGAAGAGCGACTGTTCTTTTAAACCGAAAGTATAGTTGCCGCGTCCGTCGAAAGAATTTTTTGAAACACCCCTGAAGTCGCGGATTCTGGGAAGAACAACGCAGATTAACTTTTGAAGGAAGTCATACATTCTCTCGCCTCTTAATGTAACCATAGAGCCGACGGGCATGCCTTCTCTTAATTTAAAAGCGGAAATTGATTTTTTAGCTTTTGTTACAACCGCTTTTTGGCCTGCGATTTTTGTAAGCTGTTGAACGATTGATTCTGCAAGTTTTGAGTTATGGCAAGCTTCACCGACACCCATGTTAATAACAATCTTGCTTAATTTAGGTATTTGCAAATCGTTAGCGTATTTAAATTCCTCTTTTAATTTAGAGCGGACTTCTTCGTTGTATTTATCTTTTAGGTTTCTTGTAACTGTTTTACTCATTTCACTTTCCTTATCTTAGCCTTTGAGGCTCTGCCTTACTTTGCAAGACCTGTCAAACCTCAATGCCCCGCACAGATGCGGTCTAAACATCAATTGTTTCGTTGCATTTTTTGCAAACACGGACTTTTTTGCCGTCTTTGATTTCATGTTTAACCCTAGTAGCTTTTTCGCAAGCGGGGCAGACAACCATAACCTTGGAAGCATTAAGAGGAGCTTCCATTTTATTTAAGCCGCCCTGAATACCTGCCATAGGGTTAGCCTTTTGAGCTTTTGTTACGATGTTAACACCTTCAACAAGCACCGTGCCGTCTTTAGTGATAACTTCTTTAACATTACCCATTTTACCTTTGTCTTTTCCTGAAGTTACTACAACTCTGTCACCTACTTTGGTGTGAATTGAAGTTTTTTTATCTGTTTTGGTTTTTGACATCTTTATATTTCCTATTATTGTTAATTACCGTTATATAACTTCCGGAGCAAGAGAAACAATTTTCATGTAGTTCTTATCGCGAAGCTCTCTTGCCACAGGACCAAATACACGGGTACCTCTGGGGTTGCCGTCTTTGTTAATTATAACTGCCGCATTGTCGTCAAAACGAATTACCGAACCGTCGTTTCTTTTAATATCAGCTTTTGTTCTGACGATTACCGCGCTTACAACATCTGATTTTTTAACGGTCATGTTCGGTGTTGCCTGTTTTACCGTTGCAACAACAACATCGCCGACCGAAGCGTATTTTTTATTTGAGCTGCCCATAACACGGATAACTAAAAGTTCTTTTGCACCTGTGTTATCTGCCACCTGTAATCTGGTTTCTTGTTGTATCATATCTCTGTTACCTTATATTTATATATTAATACTGCCCTTTTAGTCTACTTGGCTTCTTCAACCACTTTATCCAGAACAAAGCGAACCGAGCCCGATATTGGTCTTGATTCAACTATCGTAACAACGTCACCTACTTTGGAAACATTGTTAGCGTCATGTACTTTGTAGTTTTTAGTGAAAACCATAGCTTTTTTGTATTTTTTATGAGTTTTATGTTCAGCCACTTCGACAACAACGGTTTTTTCCATTTTGTCGCTTACGACCGTACCTTGTTTAACTTTCTTGGGCATTTCATTATTTCCTTTGTTATTTTAACCTATACATTTAATTCTTTTTGTCTTAAAACAGTCTTTAATCTTGCGATTAAGCGTTTTGTCTGCTTAATTTGCGCAGGATTTTCAAGCTGGCTCATTTTGTTATGTTTCATTCTTAAAGTAAATAATTCCTTTTTAGAGTTCAGAATCAATTCTTTAAGTTCGGCAATTGATTTTTCTTTTATTTCTTGCAGTTTCATCTTATTCACCTATTTTTCTACCACTCTTACTTTGATGGGCAATTTTTGTGCCGCAAGCGTAAGGGCTTTGATTGCATCTTCTCTGACCGAGTATTCGATTTCAAAAAGCATTCTGCCCGGTTTTACAACCGCTACCCAATATTCGGGGTTACCTTTACCTTTACCCATACGAGTTTCGGCGGGTTTTGCAGTAATAGGTTTATCGGGGAAAATCTTAATCCAGACATTACCGCCGCGTTTGATTTGTCTTGTCATTGCACGACGTGCGGCTTCTATCTGGCGGCTTGTAATCCAAGCAGGTTCAAGGGATTGCAATCCGTAGCTTCCAAACTCAAGAGTTGTACCCCTTGTTTCGGTCCCTTTCATATTGCCTTTCATTTTTTTACGAAATTTAGTTTTTTTAGGCATTAACATTGTAATTTGCTCCTATTATTAATAAAACTAGGCTTCCGCCTTGTCTTGTTGTGCTTCTTCGTTGCGTTTTCTTCTACCTGTAAAACGCGCGTTATCTTTATTTGTTGCTTTTTTAGTTTTAATATTCTGGTCTGCTTTTTCACCGGGCATAAGGTCGCCTTTGAAGACCCAGACTTTTACACCGATTTTACCCATTACGGTATCTGCTTCGGCAAAACCGTACTGAACGTCAGCCCTTAATGTTTGAAGAGGAATTCTTCCCTCTTTTGCCCATTCGCTTCTTGCAATTTCAGCACCGCCCAAACGTCCGGATACCATAACCTTGATACCTTGAACACCGGCACGCATTGTTCTCTGCATTGCCTGTTTCATTGCGCGTCTGAATGCGATACGTTTTTCAAGCTGAAGTGCAATATTTTCGGCAACAAGCTGGGCGTCAACGTCAATTCTTGCAACTTCAACAACATCAATCGACACATTTTTGTTGTTAATAAGGTTCTGGACGGCAACTCTCAAGTCGTCAATGCCTTGACCGCCTCTGCCCACAACGATACCGGGTTTAGCCGTAACAACAGTAATGTTAACATTCTGTGCTTTTCTTGCAATATTGATTCTTGATACACCTGCGGTGTAAAGTTTTTTCTTGACGAATTTTCTGATTTTAGCGTCTTCTGCAATAAATTCAGCATACTTCTTTTTATTTGCAAACCATGTGCTAACCCACGGTTCAATTATTCCGATTCTAAATCCGGTTGGATGTGTCTTCTGTCCCAAAGTTCTTCTCCTAGTTTCTTGTTAACTTAACTGTTAAATGTGATGTCCTTTTAAATCTCTTATACATTCTGCCTTGAGCACGAGGTCTTACTCTTTTGTAAGTAACGCTCTCATCAGCGAAAATTTCAGAGATTTTCAACACGTCAGCTTTTGCGCCGAATTTTTCAGACGCATTTGCAATAGCTGCGTTGAGGTTTTTTTCTACCACTCTTGCTGCAAAATAAGGCATAAATTTAAGCATTTTTTGAGCTTCGAGGGCATTTTTACCTCTTACAAGATTAATTACTCTGCGTAATTTTCTTGCAGTCATTTTTATATTTGTTTGTTTAGCTGTCGCTTGTTGCATATCTATATTCCTTATGGCTTATTTAAAACTTATTTCCTTTTAGCTGTTTTATCTTGACCCGCATGACCTCTGAAAGAACGGGTTGCCGCGAATTCACCTAATTTGTGGCCTACCATTTGCTCCGTTACATAAACAGGAACGTGTGTTTTGCCGTTGTGAACGGCAATTGTATGACCTAACATATCAGGCACAATCATAGATGCTCTGGACCAAGTTTTAATAACTTTCTTTTCCTGAGTTTCGTTTAATTTATTTATTTTCTTTTCTAAAGATTCATGTACGTATGGACCTTTTTTTAATGAACGAGCCATCTACTTGTGTTCTCCTTACTTATTTTATTTTTTTCTTCTTCTTACTATTAATTTAGATGATGCTTTGTTGGGGTTTCTGGTCTTTTGACCGAGTGCAGGTCTGCCCCAGGGAGTTTTCGGGTTGCCGCCGGGACCTGTTTTGCCTTCACCGCCGCCGTGTGGGTGGTCAACAGGGTTCATTGTAACACCGCGAACCGTGGGTCTAACACCTAAGTAGCGGGTTCTGCCTGCTTTACCTGTTGAGAGGTTTTTGAATTCGGAATTGCCCAGAGTGCCGACTGTTGCATAGCATTCTTTTCTTACCATTCTCATTTCTGATGAAGGAAGTTTTAATGTTACGTAGTCGCCTTCTTTAGCCATTAACTGGGCGCCCATACCAGCCGAGCGAACCATTTTGCCGCCGCGGCCGGGGAATAATTCAATATTATGAACTATTGTACCCAGAGGAATTGCTTCAAGGGGAAGTGCATTTCCGGGTTTAATATCCGCATCGGGACCCGAGATAATTGTGTCGCCGACATTTAAGTTTTCAGGTGTTAAAATATATCTTTTTTCACCATCGGCATAAACTACAAGAGAAATTCTTACGTTTCTGTTAGGGTCATATTCAACAGTTTTAACAAAACCTACAATACCGACCTTATTTCTTTTAAAGTCAATAACACGGTAGGCTTGCTTGTGACCGCCGCCCTGATGTCTTGTTGTTATTCTGCCTGTATTATTTCTTCCGCCTTTTTTTCTCAAGGGTTTTAAGAGAGACTTTTCGGGAGCATCTGTTGTGATTTCCGAGAAATCTGCTCTTGTCATACCGCGTTGACCGGGCGAAGTTGGATTAATTTTACGAGTTGCCATTGTTATCTACACTCCTGTCAATTCTTCAATAGGATCGCCAACGATTGTAACGATGGCTTTTTTACCTGATTGGGTTCTACCGAACTTTAAGCCCATTCTTTTTTGATGAGAGGGCATATATACAGTCCTTACTTTCTTAACTTTGCGATTCGGGTAAGCAAGTTCAATTGCTTGCGCGATTTCGACTTTTGAAGCGTCTTTTGCAACTTCAAAAGTGTATACGTTATTAGCCGTGTTAGCCATTGATTTTTCGGTAATAACAGGCTTTTTAATTATATCGTATAATTTTTCTTTGTTGGTTCTAGTGTTTGCCATTATTTCGCCAACCTTTCAGTAATTTCATTGATTGCGGCTTCGCAGACGATAAGACTGTTTGCTTCAATTAAATCTTTAACGTTTAAGTTGGAGGGAAGCAAAAGTTTAACGTTTGCAAGGTTTCTTGCACTCAGTTCAAGATTTTTATTTTCTTCTGCTTTTAAATCGGCAATGATTAAGATTTTACCTTGAGCGCCGAGGTCTTTTAAGATTTTTGCCATCGCTTTTGTTTTAGCTTCTTTTAATTCGGAAAAATCTTTAACAACAATCATTGCTTCAAGTTTAGCGCTTAATGCGGATTTTAAAGCGAGTTTTCTTGCTTTTTGAGGCATATTTGTTTCGTAGCTTCTGGGTTTAGGACCAAACACTACACCGCCGCCTGCGAACAAAGGTGAACGGATTGAGCCTGCTCTTGCTCTGCCGGTACCTTTTTGTTTCCAGGGTTTTTTACCGCCGCCGGATACTTCCGCTCTTGTTTTAGCACAAGCAGTGCCTCTGCGTGCGTTATTTAACTGTCTTTTAAGTGCAAGGTGCATAACGTGTATGTTGGGCTCAACGCCAAACACTTTACCGTCAAGACTCAATTCACCTAATTGACTTCCTGAAGTGCTTAATAATTTTACTGTTTGAGTTTTTGTATTTTCAGTCATCTTATACCTCTAATTCCATTTTGTTCTTGAAGGTTTAACTGTGACCAATTTACCTTCAGGACCCGGAACTGAGCCCTTGATTAATAACAGATTTTTGTCGGCATCAACTCTAACTACCGTGAGTTTAGAAACGGTAACTCTTTCATTACCCATATTTCCTGCCATTTTTTTACCTTTGATTACACGACCGGGAGTGGTGCCTGCGCCGATTGAACCGGGCTCTCTGTGGTTTTTTGAACCGTGAGCCATGGGGCCCCTTCCGAAGTTGTGTCTTTTAACGGTACCTTGAAAACCTTTACCGATTGATTTACCCGTTACATCTACTTTGGATATTTCAGATAAAACCGATAAATCTATTTTTTGACCTACCGTATAATCAGCGGGATTATCCACCCTGAATTCCTGTAAATGTCTGAAGTTTTCAAGATTATTCTTTTTGAAATGACCTATCTGAGCTTTGGTCAAATGTTTTTCCTTAGCGGGAATTACACCAACCTGAATAGCGTTGTAACCGTCTGTTTCTACAGTTTTAACCTGGGTTACGACAGCAGGGTCAACTTTGATTACCGTAACGGGAATGCAAAGTCCTTGCTCGTCATAAATTTGTGTCATTCCAAGTTTTTGTCCAATAACACCTAATGTCATTTTCTACCTTTCTGTTGTGAGAGCTTGCGTTCTCGGTTGTTTCACTTTTGGCTTTGTTTAAAAACTAAACTCTGCCTACTTTGCCAGATCACATTCAATATTCAATTTTGATTGTGCTAAAGCGTTCGGTTAACTACAGCTTAATTTCAATGTCTACACCCGAGGGTAAGTCCATTCTTGTTAATTCTTCCGTAGTTTGTTGTGTGGGATCATAGATGTCTATGATTCTCTTGTGTGTTCTCATTTCAAAGTGCTCACGAGATTTTTTATCTACGTGGGGCGAGCGAAGAACACAGTATACTCTGCGTTTTGTAGGCAGAGGGATAGGGCCTGATACACTTGCATCAGTTCTTTTTGCGGTGTCGACAATTTTCTGCGCACTCAAATCGATTAACTGATGGTCATATGCTTTCAGGCATACTCTTATTCTTTGTCTTTTTGCTGTCGTAGTCATAATTGCCTTACTTCTTCTAGTTTCATTCAGTATTCATAAACTTATTACAAACAAATTTTCTCGTCAACACTAAATTTTTATACTTATAATTTTGTTACAATACTTCAAAATTAAATACTTATGCTAATATAATTATATGGTTAAATTTTTCGCGATATTTATAGGGGGAGGATTGGGAGCTTTTTTGCGCTATCTGGCAGGCAGCGCGTTTTCAAAAGTATCTCCTTTTTTTCCTGCGGGAACGCTTTTTGTAAATATACTCGGCAGTTTCATAATAGGGCTGGGCTATGTGTTATTTTTAGAAAAAGTAAACGCGCCCGATGAGTTTAAACTCTTTCTGACAGTTGGTTTCTGCGGCGGGCTTACAACTTTTTCCACATTTTCGCTTGACGTCTGGAACTTTTTTGTCTCGGGAGAATTTTACAGAGCATTCTTGTATATGTTATTAAGCGTCATACTTTCAATCTGCGCCCTTGCAGCAGGAGTTTTAATTGCAAAACAGTTCTGAAAAAATTAAAATAATTTTCTGCGGTATGCCCGATATGGCAAATGTCTGCCTGTGCACACTTATTGAAAAAGGGTTTGAAATCGCGGCAGTAATACCTCCGCCAAATTCAAACCCTACAGCGAAAAGTTTTATAGACTATGCCAAAAGTTTTAATCTGGAGGTTTTTGAGTATGACGGCGAGCCCGATACAGCGGAAATGATTGAAAAAATAAAAGCCAAAAAAGCTGATATAGGGGTTATCTGCTCTTTTAACAAACTTTTAAAAAAAGATTTTTTAAATACCGCAAAATCAGGCTACATAAACTGCCACCCCTCGCTTCTGCCCATGTACCGCGGTGCAAACCCCTATTTTCACATAATTAATAACGGCGAAAAAATGACAGGCGTTACGCTTCATTTTGCAAACGAAAATTTTGACAGCGGAGATATCATCTGTCAGAAAGGTTTTCCGCTTGATGAGAAAGAAACCATAGGAACACTTTTTAACAGGTCTAATTTTATGATAGCCGACATGCTCTGCGAGGTTCTGGAAAAATTTCAAAACACGGGCAAAATAGATTCAAAACCGCAGGAGAGCGGTGAATTTACAAAAGCGCCGAGAATACCCGATACAACTAAATTGGATTTAAACAAGAAATGCCGCGAAATCGAGCGGCTTGTGCGTGCCTCAAACCCTTTTTACACGGTATATTTAAACTTTAGGGGCGCGCCGGTTAAAATATTCTGCGCGGATTTTGAAGAAGAAAAGCACTGTCTTGCAAGCGGAATAATTACAGCTGTCAAAGACAACCGCATAAAAATAACCGCATCGGACGGTTACATTTACCCTAAATGCCTGCAGTGCGGCACCTGGGGAATATTTGACGCAGAAAGTTTTATAAGAGTTTTTAAACCGCAGACAGGAGAAAATTTTAACTGATATGGATAAATTGAATTTCTTAACAGCCGGAATACCGCTGAGTGCAAAAGACTACTCGGATGCGTTTTCAAAACTGCGCGAGATGAATCTCGACGGTCTTGAGGTAGAATTTGTGCATGGTGTCAGAATGAGCGAAAAAACACAAAATACCGTGCTTGAGAACAAAAAAGACCTCATACTGACTTCTCACGGACCATACTACATTAACCTCAATTCAAAAGAAGAAGAAAAGAGAGAGGCAAGTGTCACAAGGATTTTAGACACCGCAAGGATGGCAAAACATTTGGGAGCATACTCAATTGTCTACCATGCCGGCTTTTATATGGGCGAGAGCAAGGAAAAAACCTTTAAAACAATTCTTGAAAAGCACAATGAAATTGTCGAAATCCTTGAAAAAGAAAACAACGACATCTGGATAAGACCCGAAACTACGGGCAAAGGAACACAGTGGGGAGATATTGACGAGATTATAGAGCTTTGCAAAAATTTTAAAAATGTCCTGCCCTGCGTGGATTTTGCACACATTCACGCGCGCTCAAACGGGCTTTTTAACACTTATGACGAATTTTGCGGAATCTTTGAAAAAATAGCAAAAAATCTGGGTGATAAGGCTATGAATAATTTTCACGCACACATGGCGGGAATTGCATACTCGCAGAAAGGTGAAAAACACCACCTGATTTTTGAAGAAAGCGATTTTAACTACAAAGACCTGCTTAAAGCCTTTAAAGCATTTAATGTAAAAGGTGTTATTGTATGTGAAAGCCCGAATATCGAAACAGACTGCAAAACTTTGAAGGATTACTGGGAATCCATTAATTAGACAAAAAAAATTGTTTATGGTATAAAATCACATTATAAATTAATAAAGGGATAAAAATGGTAACTTTTTTCTACATAATACAGATAATATCAGCACTTTTGCTTATCGTGCTTGTACTTTTACACTCGCCCAAAGGCGACGGGATTGCTTCCATAGGCTCTGCAAGCCAGCTTTTCTCATCACAGAAAAGTGCCGAAAAAGGTCTTAATAAAGTAACCTACATAGTAGGCGGGGTATTTATCTTGACCACGCTTTTACTCGGTTTCGGAATCATCAGATAGTTTAAAATAAACCATATCTTTTAATTGCACGCCGCCCTCAAAAATAGGACGGCTGTAGTTATTTATAAAAAAATCTTTTACCCTGTGAGAATATTTAAAACCCAGTGCCCTGTAAAACCCCATGGTGTCTTCACTCTCTCCTGTCCCCGCATATAAGGTTTTACAGTCTTTATAATAATCCCGCACGTATTCTACAAGCGCCCTGCCGTAGCCTTTTCTGTAATATGGAGCCTTGACCGAAATATTTTTTATTTCATATACTCCGGCATTTTCTTTAACCACACAGCATTGCGCCTTGATACCGTCATCATCAAGTACAAACATTTGCGAGCGCTCCAAATATTTTTCAATCATATCTTCCTGCTCATCACCTGACAAAAGCAAGTCCATATGGCGTTTTTTATCATTTTCAATATAAATTTGCATTATTTTTTAATACTCAAACGCTCTACCCAGCGTACAAAGCGCACGGTCTTTTTTTCCTGCTCCCTTGAAATTGAATCCACAAGAACCGATATCATGCCCGCGCGCCTGGCGCAGAGAATATCCGTAAGCGGCCTGTCGCCGACAAAGGCGCAGTGTGCAGGGTTAACGTTCATATCCTTGCAGGTTTTTAAAAGAACTTTTATATCAGGCTTTTTGGCGCTTCCGATAACGGGAAAGTTTACCTGCGAACGTGCTTTTTCAATATATTTTTTATTATTGTTGTTTGAAATTATTGCAATTTTAAAATGTTTTGAAAGCATTGAAAGAAACTCTAAAGTTTCAGGTGCAAATACTCCGCTTTTTGAGCGCATAACGGTTGAGTCAAGGTCAAAAAACACCGCCTCGGCTTCCCGTGCTTTAAGATTAAAAATACTGATATCATAAATAGATTTTAAATTAAAATCAGGTTTCAGACGCATTTTTTATCCCCATAGTTCTGCCCAGTGCCCATTGCCACTGGCTTTGCCAGCCGGTATCACAGGCTAATTCCATCCATACTTCATCGTTTGTGTTTGCAACATCCGTTTTCCCGCCCTTGTCATTTGTTATGGAAACAACTTTTGCAGAGGTTTTAAAATCGGGTGTAATTATTTCAAACTCATCATTTAAAAGCATTTTGTTTTTTATAACAACCTTAAAACGGTTTTCATTTTTATCAAGAAAAATACAAAGAAAATCCGCACCGGCAAGACCTTTTGAAATTTCATAACTGTAGCTTGAAGAGTCATTATTGCCCATAAAAAAGCCTTCCGTAAAACCCCTGTTTCCGACTTTTTTGAGTTCTTCAAAAGCTTCTTTGCTGTCCGCCTTGCCATCCATAACCGCGCGATAAACTTTTGTTACCGCACTGACATAATAAAGACTTTTCGTCCTGCCCTCAACCTTAAAAGAGTCAACTCCGGCATTTGTGAGGTCTTTAATATACCTTACAAGGCATAAGTCTTTCGGGGAAAGTATGTGCGAACCGCGCTCGTCCTGCACTATTTCATAATACTCGCCCGGACGCGTTTCTTCTAAAAGCTTGTAGCTCCAGCGGCATGGCTGCGCACAGCCGCCATGGTTGGCTTTTCTTTCGCCTTTTGTCATATAATCACTTAAAAGACACCTGCCCGAATACGACATGCACTGCGACCCGTGCACAAAAATTTCAACCTCAATATCGGGAACCGCTTTTTTAATTGCTTCAATTTGCTTTAAAGAAAGTTCACGCGCAAGAATAACACGGCTTGCGCCCATATCACGCCAGAACTTAACCGCCTCCGTGTTTAAAATATTTGTCTGCGTTGAAATATGTATATCAACAGACGGCAAATTGTGCTTTACAAGATTATAAACGCCAAAATCGCTCAAAATAATCGCGTGAGGATTAGCATCTTTTATAATATCCAGCGTTTCTTCCAGGCTTTTTATATCCTCATCATACGCAAAAATATTAAGCGTAAGATATGCCTTTTTATTTAAAGCACGCGCTTCATCAATTGCAGATTTAAGATTTTCTCTTGTTATAAGTTCGCCTTTTCTCATCGTGCGGAGAGAATAATCCACAAGCCCCAGATAACAGGCATCTGCGCCGTAGGCAAAAGCATATTTCATTTTTTCGATATTGCCCGCAGGCATTAAAAGCTCACTCATAAACACATATTAGCACAAAAACCGCAGAGATAATCCGCGGTTTTGCATGAAAAAAACTTTATTTAAGAAACTATTTTACACAGCATTTAAAAGTAAATGCTTTAATGGCATGAGAGGGGATATTAAGCCATTTAAACTCATGAAATTGACATTCTTCCCCGCGGTGGCAGTGTTCAATCACCGCATCCTGCAGCGTAATAACTTCATCCAGGCATTTTCCCTCGTCACAAGTGTATAATCTGCCCGAAACTTTTTTATGTCCGACCCATATAATAATAGAATCGGATTCGGCTTTTTTTGCAAGTTTTTGAATTGCGTCAAATGTTTTGCACATCGTTAACTCCTTTCTTTTAAAGGTATTTTGGACAAAAAAGTGATTTTTTATATCAGACACAAAACTACTCGTCTTAACAATTATTAATAATTTTAAAATATGATGCTTGAAAAATTTTTTTATGGTATAATGAACACCTAATCTTAAAAACAAGAGGAAAAAAACATTGGAAATAAGTTTTAAGCGAGTCAGCAATCCTTACTCGAGTAAACCACCAATCACATACAGAACCAAAGGGCACGAAGTTTATGTGACAAGCAGCGGCCCGATAAGTTCGGAAGATTCGCAAGAGATAGTGCGAAGTTTTTTCCGAGAGAATACAGCCAAAAAGCATACCGGCAAAAAACAACAACTTGCTCTCAACACATCACAAAACGATGTTTTTATTCTTAGGGGCGAAAATGCGCAGAGCGCAGAGTTAACAAAGCAGTCTTGGGACGATTTAAACAGCGCGGATGAAAACGAACATAATTTAACACAAATATTATTGCAGCCTAAAAAAGCAAAGAAACGGGCTGCAATTTATTTTGACGCAACTTCCATGCAGGGTAAAAAACTCTCTGTCGTAAATATAGACAGAAGCCAGAAAGGAAGAGTTAAAATTCAAGTCAAAGCGCTTGATGTAATGGCTTAATCTATTTTTTCAAAAGACGCGCAAGGTATTTGCCCGTATAAGAGTCCTTGCACTTTGCAAGCTGTTCGGGTGTACCTCTGGCAACTATTGTTCCGCCGCCTTCTCCTCCTTCGGGGCCAAGGTCAATAATGTAGTCTGCACATTTTATAATATCAAGATTGTGCTCAATAATTAAAACCGTATTTCCGCTATCTGCAAGCTGATGCAGAATTTTAACGAGTTTATCTATATCATACCAGTGAAGCCCGACAGAGGGCTCATCCATTAAATAAAGAGTTTTACCCGTTGCACGCTTGTTAAGTTCAAGCGCAAGTTTCACCCTCTGCGCCTCGCCGCCTGAAAGCGTTGTGGCGCTTTGTCCGAGTTTAATGTAGTCAAGACCCACATCATAAAGAGTTTGCATACGGCTTGCAATGCGCGGAACGTTTTTGAAAAACTCAAGCGCCTCTCCTACCGTCATATCAAGCACATCGGATATGCTTTTTCCTTTATATTTAACTTCAAGTGTTTCCTGATTATAGCGCTTTCCTTTGCAGACGTCGCATTTGACATAAACGTCGGAAAGGAAATTCATTTCAATTTTTAAAACGCCGTCGCCTTTACACTTTTCACAGCGCCCGCCTTTCACGTTAAAAGAAAACCTGCCCTGCTTATAGCCTCTGATTTTTGCTTCGTTTGTCTGCGCAAAAAGGTCGCGGATATGCGTAAACACTTCCGTATATGTCGCAGGGTTAGACCTCGGTGTCCTGCCTATCGGGCTTTGATCCACACAGACAATTTTATCTATATTTTCAAATCCCCTGATTTCATCCACACCTTGAGGTTTTGGTCTGTTGGAGCGCAGCTTGTGAAGTGCGTATTCATTTATAATATCTTCAACAAGCGTCGACTTGCCGCTGCCTGAAACACCTGTCACGGCAACGATTTTACCCAGGGGGATATTTACGTCAATATTTTTTAAATTATTTAAATGGGCATTTTTAACCTCAAGAAAATTGCCGTTGCCGAGGCGCCTTTCTTTCGGCACGGGAATTTCAAGCTCTCCGCTTAAATACTTGCCTGTAATTGATTCTTTTGCATTTTCAATATCTTTTTGACTGCCGCAGGCTATTATTTTTCCGCCCTCAACACCCGCCTTGGGGCCTATATCCACAATGTAGTCCGCGGCCTTTATGGTATCTTCGTCATGTTCAACAACAATAAGCGTATTACCCAGATTGCGAAGCTTTACAAGAGTGTTAATCAACATATCGTTATCTCTCTGGTGAAGCCCGATGGAGGGTTCGTCAAGAACATATAAAACTCCTGACAGCCCCGAGCCTATTTGCGTTGCAAGACGTATTCTCTGAGCCTCGCCGCCCGAGAGAGTTCCCGCACTGCGTGCAAGATTCAGGTACCCCAGACCCACATCAATTAAAAACTTTAAACGGAGTCTTATTTCATCAAGAATCTGCTTTGCGATAGTCAATTTAAAATCATCCAGATTTAAATAAACTTCCTGAATAAACTCATACGCCTTTGTCACTGACAGAAGCGAAAACTCATGGATATTTTTATCCATAATTGTTACCGCAAGTGCAAAAGGATTCAGCCGCGCACCCTTACAGGCTTTACAGGGGATTGAAGTCATATATTTTTGAATTTCACCGCGGATTAAATCGGAATCAGAACTTTCATATTTCCTTGTAAGATAGGGTATAACGCCTAAATAAGCTACATAGTGCGTGCGGTAGTTTTTGGTTCCGAAGTCGGCATAGCGCATTTTTATCCGCTCATCCCCGTTTCCGTAGAGAATTATACCTTTCTGCGAGGGCGAAAGGCTTTTAAAGGGTGCATCGGGGTCAATCCCGTAATGTTCACAGACAGAATTTAATACGTCAAAATAGTACTGATTGCCTGTTTTCGCCCATGGATAAACCGCTCCCTGATTAATGGATTTTTGAGGATCGGGCACAACAAGGTCAGGTGTAATTTCAAAGTGGGCGCCAAGGCCGTTGCAGACTTTACACGCGCCGTAGGGATTGTTAAAGCTGAGCATTCTGGGGGTAAGTTCTTCAAAACTTATATTGCAATTCGGGCATGCAAGCTTCTCGGAGAAAATCTGCTCGCCCCTGCCTATAACATCAAGCACCATTAAACCGTCCGAGCGGTTAAGCGCCATCTGCGCACTGTCGAAAATACGTGATTTTGCGGCTTCTTTAACTACAATTCTGTCTATAACCACATCAATCGTGTGTTTTTTTGTTTTATCAAGTTCTATTTCATCTTCATCGAGATTATATATCTGCCCGTCCACCCTCACGCGCACAAAGCCCTCAGACTTCAGCCCCTGGATAGCCTGTGTATACTCACCTTTTTTGCCGCGGATAATAGGGGCAATGATTTGAATTTTGGTCCCTTCACCCAGAGCCATGATTTTTGAAACAATTTCATCAATTGTCTGCGGTACAATAAGCGCTCCGCACTCGGGGCAATGCGGTGTTCCGACACGGGCATACAAAAGTCTTAAATAATCATAAATCTCGGTTATTGTTCCGACGGTCGAGCGCGGGTTATTGGTTGTAGACTTCTGGTCAATTGAAATAGCGGGCGAAAGACCATCAATATGCTCAACATCGGGCTTATCCATCTGCCCCAAAAACTGGCGGGCATATGTGGAAAGACTCTCAACATAGCGTCTTTGCCCTTCCGCAAATATTGTATCAAATGCAAGAGAGCTTTTGCCCGAGCCCGAAACTCCGGTGAAAACGATTAATTCCCCCTTGGGAAGTTCAAGCGAGACATTTTGCAAATTGTGCTCTTTGGCACCGGCTATGACAATTTTATCGTTCATAGTTATATTATGTCACAAAAAATTATTAAGAAAATTAAAAAGAAAATGATATCAATGTTATATATTTTTGATATATGGAATAGTAATAGTAGATTAGTTCTTCTCTTTCCACTCCTTCCTCCATATACAGATTTTTATTCTCGGTCGCCCAAAAGGCGGCTTTTCTTTTGCATAACAAAGTCAAGAACAGCAAAATTATACAACAGCTGCTACGCCAAACTCTCAAGCGCCGCAATTTTCATGGCGTTAACATCAGGGGTTTGACCCGTCCATATTTCAAAGGCTTTTTCTGCCTGATATACAAGCATATCAAGACCTCCTACATAACGTTTGCCGCAAAATTCGGCATGTTTTATAAGACGCGTTTTCACGGGATTATAAACAATGTCATAAACAAGAGAGTCATCATCGAGTTCTTTTATTACTTCGTAATCAACAGGCGAAGCGCCTTCAAGAAAATTTTTCATACCTACGGGAGTAGTATTGACAAGGATTTTAGCCCCTTTTAAAGTTTCAAGCAGCGAGTAGGGTTTAAGTTCAATTTTTACTTTCGGGAATTTCTGCCTTAAAATCTCAACATGCGGATGGGAATCTATAACATTTCTTGAATAAAAAGTAATGCTTGAAACCCCCAGACTGACAAGACCCGCGCAAATCGCTCTTGCGGCACCGCCTGTCCCCAGAACTACAGCCTGTCTGTCTTTTAAGTTTGATTTAACATCATCGGGTATTGCCTTCACAAAACCGTAAATATCAGTATTTGAACCCTCTAAATTTTTATCTTCGGTAATTTTAACTGTATTTACCGAACCTATGAGGTTTGCATTTGTGTCAAACTTGCTTAAAAACAGAGTTATGGGCACCTTATGCGGTATGGTTACATTAAAGCCATGGTAGCCTTCAACCTTAAGCCTTTTTATCCTTGTTATAAGGTTCTCTGGTTCCGTAGGCAGCACATCATAAGTGCCTGATAAGCCGCAAGACCTGAGGGCTGTTTCCTGAATCACCTTGCTTAGCGAGTGGGAAAGCGGATATCCTATTATGGCAAGTTTGTAGCTGTCAGTCATTGTTCATCCTCATCCATAGGTCTTGAGTATTTGCATTCTTTATTAGAACAGTCAATTTTATTGCCGCGTTTCAAGAATTTCTTTACAAGGAGACTGCCGCATTCCGGACATTTTTCACCCGTGGGTTCCGCCCAGACAACAAAATTACAGTCAGGATATTTTGAACATCCCCAGAAAAGTTTGCCGTAGCGGGATTTTCTCTGTATGAGTTCTCCGTCTCTGCCTTCCTGTTCGCATTTGGGGCATTTTACACCGGATGAGATAACAATGCCTTTTCTTGCCTTGCACTTGTCATTCAGACATTGATAGTACTTGCCGTAAGGACCCGTTTTAATTACCGTCTGTGAACCACATTTTTCACATTTATAATCCGTAGGCTCATCCTGAGGGGGCTCTTTTGCCTGTCCGTCAAGAGGCAATGCCGTTTTGCATTCCGGATACCCCGAGCATGCCAGAAACTGCTTGCCGTATCTGCTTGTCTTGACAACCATTTTTCTGCCGCAGTTAGGGCAGTTGACTTCGGATTCTATTACCACATTTTCCATATTTGTTTTGGCATCGTCAATTGTTTTTGAAAAAGGTTTCCAGAAGTCGTTTAAAACCTTCACGGACTGTGCTTTATCCTCGGCTATTTCATCAAGTTTAGATTCCATGGAAGCCGTAAACTTGTAATCCATTATATCGCTGAAGTGTTTTACAAGCTGAGCACATACGGTGCGGCCCAGAATTGTAGGTTTAAGTGCTTTATCAAGTTTTTCAACATAACCGCGCTGTTGAATTTTGGTGATAATGGGTGCATAAGTCGACGGTCTGCCTATTCCGTATTCTTCAAGCGCCTTAACAAGACTTGCTTCAGAGTATCTCGGCGGCGGCTGGGTGAAGTGCTGTTCGGGATTGAGTTTTACAAGTTTCAACTCATCTCCGACTTCAAGGTCGGGGAACTTTTGAATCACTTCTTCTTCCTCATCCTGATAAACTTTTAAAAATCCGTCAAACACGACTTTAGAAGAGCCGATTTTAAAGATATAGTCTTTTGCCTGAATATCCACGGTAAGGTTTTTAACCTGCGCATTAGACATCTGAGAAGCCATAAACCTTGACCAGATCAGCTTATAAAGTCTGTACTGCTCGGAGGTCAGGTATTTTTTAATACTTTCGGGAGTTTTATCCACATAAGAAGGCCTTATGGCTTCGTGTGCGTCCTGAACGTTTTTCTTTTTGGTCTTGGCATAATCATTGGGCACTGCGGGATAATACTTTTCACCGAAATTGTATGTAATATAATCTTTTGCCGCAGCCTGTGCGTCATCCGAAATCCTTACCGAGTCTGTTCTCATATAAGTAATAAGACCAACCGCGCCTTCTTCGCCAAGCTCTATACCTTCATAGAGTTTCTGGGCTATCTGCATGGTTTTAGACACGCCGTAGCCGAGTTTGGAACTTGCTTCTCTTTGAAGAGTGGATGTTATAAAAGGCGCCTGAGGTTTTCTCTGGGAATCACGGGGGGTGATTTTTGCAACCTGATATTTTGCACCCTCAAGCTCTTTTAAGATTTTATCTATTTCTTCTTTATTTTTAATCTCGAGCTTTTCGTCCTTGTCTTTTTCATTTACTTTTCTTGCAAGCTGCGCTTCAAATTCAAAATTGTTTTTGGACAAAAGTGCGCCTAAACTCCAGTATTCAACAGGAACAAATGCCTCTATCTCATCTTCGCGCTCGCATATCATACGAAGCGCCACTGACTGTACACGGCCTGCAGAAAGCCTGTAGTTGCGCAGTTTTTCCCATAAAATAGGGCTTATTTTAAAACCGACAAGCTTATCCAGTATCTGGCGCGTCTGCTGTGCCTGTACTTTAAGCATGTCAATCTGCCCGTAGTTTTCAACAGCCTCTTTAATAGCTTTCGGTGTAATTTCATTAAATACTATTCTGTAAATATTATCCTGCGGGACTTTAAGCACCTGGCTTACATGCCAGGCTATAGCTTCTCCTTCGCGGTCAGGGTCGGATGCCAGATAAACTCTGTCCACGGTCTTTGCGATTTTATTTAAATTATCCACAACTTTTTTCTTCTCGGGAATAATTTCAAAAGTAGGCTTAAAATCGTTATCAATATCAAACCCGAGCCCCTTTGAGGGTAAATCGCGTATGTGCCCCATTGAAGCTTCAATTATATAATCATTACCCAGAATCTTTTTAATGGTTTTTGATTTTGCGGGAGATTCCACTATAACAAGGGCTTTATTAGAACTTGTTTTTTTTGTAGTTTTAGCAGGCATTATTCTCTCTTTAATTTGAAATATAGTATTTTGTATTAATCTGTTTAATTAAACCCTTTAATTCCATGCCTGTCAAGCAGACCATAAGCTCATCGTCCGGTATATTGAGTTTTGACGAGAGTGAATCGAAATTTTGAGGTTCAATTTGTATTGTATCAAAAACATTTTTTTCAGTATCCGAAAGTTCCGTTTTTTTATCATTTTGTTCAAAATTCCAGTTTAAACACTCGAAAATATCCTCTGCCGAAGTAATAACGGAAGCACCGTTTTTAATAAGATGGTAAATACCTTCGCAATTTGGATTTGAAATAAGCCCCGGAATACACATAAGCTCCCTGTTTTGCTCCAGTGTTAAATTAGCGCTTATCATAGCACCGCTCTTAAGGGCAGCCTCAGCCACAAGAGTGCCGTATGAAAGTCCCGTTACTATCCTGTTTCTTGCGGGAAAATTATATGAAACGGGAGGAGTGCCGGGGGAATACTCGCTAAAAATCACCCCTGCGCCGTCAAGAATTTCCCGATAGAGATGTTTATTTGAAGAAGGATATTCAAAATCAAGCCCCGAGCCTATAACGGCAATTGTGGGCAGATTGTTTTTAATCGCACACTCATGAGCCCTGGCGTCAATGCCCCAGGCTAGTCCCGACACTATTGTGACATCGGTATTCTGCATTTGAGAAATTATCGAGGCAAGAGATTCTTTAGCGTTTGTACTTGCTTTTCTTGAGCCGACAACGGCAAGAGTTTTTTTAAAATTTACATCCGAAAGTTCGCCTTTATAATAAAGAGCAAGCGGAAAATCAGGAATTTCACGCAGCAAATCGGGGTATAAATCATCATCAAAAGTCAAAATCTTATAACCCTTTTTATGCGCGTTTTCGCATTCAAGAGCCGGATTAATCTCTTTTTTCTTTGAAAAAAACGTTCTTGAAACCCTGACATCGGGAAATTTTTTGCAAAAATCCTCCATATCACTTTTTGTGCAATTCCAGAAGGCTTCTATATCGTATTTGAAATATTCAAACAGGTTTGCTTTAAAGAAATTGGAAACACCCTGCAGCGCAAGGGCTGCGCAATAGTATTCAACTTTATTGCCTTTAAATATTTTTTGCTGCATTTTGCGGATTTTTCCTGAACTGCATTAACTCTTTTTGTACAAGTGCATGACTATATGTAAGTGTTTGCGCATTGTTAAGCGCAAGTTCCAGATTTTGTCCGTAGAGTTCGTAGTTTTTTATTTTTTCATACACTTTTGCCGTAAGGTAATAAAAATCCCCCTGATGTCCGAACTGCTTCAACACTGCGGCAATAAAGCGAAGCGCCTGTTTTTCATCACCCGTATTAATATAAATATTCGCCAGAAGCCTGCAGGCATCAAGGTCTTTTTTATTTTTCTCTATGGTTTTTCTTAGCATAAGAATGGCATTTTTAACGTCGTTTCTCTCCCAGTATATCTGCGCTATATTATAATAAGCCCAGGAGTAATCCGGCGACAGCTCGATTACTTTTGAATACTCTTCAAAAGCTCTGTCAACTTCGCCTGTTTTTTTATACTGCTGCGCCAGATGAAAATGCGCGAAATAATCGCTGTAGTTATTTACTATTGCCTTTTTAAAACACTTTATGGCATTTTCGGTTTCACCCCTTTTGGCATAAAGCACACCTATTGAAAAAAATGCGTTTGCGTCGTCATTTTTAATACATATTACTTTTTTAAGGTTCAATATAGCCTCATCATCCATGCCGTTTGTTTCATAAGCAAGGGCAAGATTATAGAGAAAGTCGGGGTCATCACCCTTTAATTCGACCGCTTTTTTATAAGCGTTCAGGGCGTATTTGGGGTGTTTGAGCTTTTCCCAGCAAATGCCTGCATTAAAATACAAATTAGCATCATTTGGAAAAACACCTGTAAGGTAGCTTAAATGTTTCATCGCAACCTGATCAAAACCTAAATCAAGGCACAAAACGGCAAGCTCCCTGCGGGCTTGAAAGTTCGTAGGGTCATTTTCAACGGTTTTTTTTAAGTTTTCAAACCTTTGAATATCATTCATTTTCGTTTTGCATTTCCGCGTCCAAATCCAGTACGGTGCTGCCGTCTTCATCCGTTGTTATAACGGGAGTTTTCTTTTCTTCCTCTTCTTCCGGCTCCTCATCATCAACATCCTGGATTATTTTTTCTATGACAAGCTGTGCCATATCAAGTGCAACTTTTTGCTTTGTCTCGGGAGAGCATTTTTCAAGCATTTGAATTGCCGTTCTTACAGTAGAGTCAATATCATACCAGCGCCTTTGCCCTCTTTGGATTCTGCCGTCCTCAACCGCGTTCATGATATCTTCCACATTTTCATATTTGTGGTCATGGATATTATGTTCAATTATGACTTTTATAAGGTTAAGAGCAACCGCTATCTGGCTTGGTTCGTCAGATGTCGAAAGTGTGCGCATAGACATTGAAAGAACAGGATCCTTATCATACCAGCGTGAAAAATATTCGTTCATTACTTCTCCTTTATATTAACTGTGCTTATAAATTACTCCGTAATCCGCCCTTGTATAATTCCAGTCTATGGCATTCAGGGGGCAGGCTATGCGGCAGGCTCCGCACTCCAGACAATTTTCGTACTCTACATTTATAGTGTTTGTATTTTCATCACGGCTATATACCTTTGCAGGGCAAATATATGTACAGCAGCGATTTTCACATATCCGGCACAATTCATTATCTACAATAAGATGCGCCTCTTTGTCACAATTATACTTTATTGTTGTTAATTTGTCCTCTATTGATTTTTTTGTATCTTCACCGCTCATTTTAAAACTCCGAAAATACTTGATACAAATGCGCAAAAGTCCTCAAAAAGCTCTCTGAGCCTGCGCCCTTTAATAAATTCAAAGATAAACTCCCGAAACTCTTCACGCTTTGGTTTGCAGTTTGCACCCGAGAATATCTTAAAAAATTCCGCCGCTTTTTGAGGATAATAATTCATAAGCGAGTCTGTTCTTGAATAAAGATTTTCGATTACGTTTTTGTAAGATTTTAAATCTTTCAGTATAAAAGAGCGCTCGAGCTTTCTTTTATAGAGTTTAAGAGTGCTTTTGTCAAAGTTTTTTATCTTAAGTGCTGCAAGCGCCGTTTCGGCAGCGTATTTTCCGCTCATAAGGGCAAAATTTGTACCCTCAAAATGAATTGCATTTACAAAACCCGCGGCATCGCCTGCGAGTATTACTCCGTTGTCATAAAGTTCGGGAAGTTTTTTATAACCGCCCTCGGGGATAAGATGCGCAGAGTACTCCAGAAGCTCGGAATCCGCAATCAGAGTTTTAACAACAGGGTGTTCCTTAAGCCTTTCAAGCAAATCGGAAGGATTAAGCCCGAGACGGCTTAAATCATCAAGATTTACACCTATTCCTATTGAAACGGCATCATAATAAGTATACATAAAACCCATTGCAAACGGAGGTTCTTTAAGTCTTAAACCGCCTATGAAATTCTTTGCCGCACCGTTTTTTGTGTCTTTTTCAATGTTAAAACGCTCTTCTATTATCTCTTTTGAGAGTTTTCGGGTCTCTTTTACGCTTAAAAAAGTGTCTTTTGCCGCATAGTCTTTTCTAAGACCTGATTCTTTTGCAAGAAGAGAATTTACACCGTCCGCTATAATAACAATATCGCTCTCTATTTCTTCAAGTTCGGTTTCAACTCCGCAGACCCTGCCCTCTTTTATTATCAAATGCTTTACAAGAGTGGATGGTGCAAAATAAGCCCCCGCCTCTTTTGCTTTCTCCACAAGCCACAGGTCAAATTTTGAGCGGTAAATACTTACACTCTTAGCTTCAAGCGGAAAGTCGCAGGATACGTCAACACTTGTGTTATCACCCAGAAGCGACCAAGTATGTTTGTTTATAAATCTTTCATAAGGGGCGTCCTGCCAGCAGTCGGGGAAAATTTCCTTAAGCGGTGTTAAAAATACCGCTCCGCCTATCATATTTTTTGTACCGGCACTGCCCGCGCGCTCAACAAGAAGCACTCTTGCGCCGCCTCGTGCCGCAACAACTGCCGCTGCTGCGCCTGCAGGACCTGCACCGACTACAATTACGTCAAATTTTTGTACTTCTCTTTCCTCCATAGCATAATTATACAGGTTTTATCCCGCACTGACAACGATTTAATGCGTAAATCGGAAGAGTGATTTATTTTTAGCATATTTTTTTTGTTTGTGCTAAATTATGCGTATTATGAAAACAGTTGATGAAATAAGAGAAGAATTTTTAAGCTTTTTTGAAAAAAAGCACAATTCAAAAAGGGTAAAAAGCTCGTCACTCATACCCGATAACCCGACCATACTTTTAACTACGGCAGGTATGGTGCAGTTTATACCGTATTTTCTGGGGTTGGAAAAATTCCCCTATGACCCGCCCAGAGCTACATCCTGCCAGAAATGCGCAAGAGCCGGCGGCAAGGATTCCGATATTGAAAACGTAGGAAGAACACCCAGACACCATACATTCTTTGAAATGCTCGGCAATTTCAGCTTCGGCGACTACTTCAAAGAAGAAGTTATCCCGTGGTCGTGGGATTTTGTCACAAACTATCTGAAACTTGATAAAAATCGCCTGTGGATAACAATTTACGAAGATGACGATGAAGCAGGGGAAATCTGGCAAAAAGCCGGTGTTCCCAAAGAAAGAATTTTAAAAAAAGGCAAAAAAGACAACTTCTGGGGTCCCGTAGGTATTTCAGGTTCCTGCGGTCCTTGCTCCGAGATTCATTACGATTTGGGCGAACACTTAAAATGCTCTGACGACTGCTCGATTGCCACCTGTGAATGCAACAGATGGGTTGAGATTTGGAATCTGGTATTTACCGAACTTTTTCAAGACGAAGAAGGAAATCTCACGCCGCTTGAAAAGAAAAATGTTGATACCGGAATGGGCTTGGAGCGTATTGCAATGGTATGCCAGGGTGTGGATTCAACCTTTGAAACCGACCTTTTAAAACAAATCCTGGACAAAGTCTGTGAAATTACGGGCAAAAAATATAAAGAAAATGAAAAAACGGACATTTCCTTAAGAATCATAACCGACCATGCCCGCTGCGTAAGTTTTATGATAGCGGACGGCATCCTACCGTCAAACGAGGGCAGGGGATATGTTTTAAGAATGATTCTTCGCCGTGCACTGCGCCATGGTTATATTTTAGGTCTTGAACTGCCGTTTATGAAGCCAGTTATTGACAAGGTTGTCGATATCTACAAGGGCGCATATCCCGAACTTGAGCAAAACAGGACAAAGATTCAGGATGTAATTCTAAAAGAAGAAGAAAGATTTAACCTGACCTTAAAGCGCGGCTGGGCACATATTGAAGAGCTTATCAAAAAAATAAAAAATGACGGCAATAATGAAATCTCAGGCGAAGAAGCCTTTAAGCTCTATGATACATACGGCTTTCCGCTTGAACTTACAAAAGAAATAGCCGAAGAAAACAGCCTTAGCGTCAACGAAGAAGACTTTAAGAAAAACATGCAGGAGCAGAAAGACCGTGCCCGCGCGTCAATTCAAAAAGTCAGCCTTGTTGACGACCTTGTTTACGTAAATAACCCCGCAACAGAGTTTCTTGGATATGAAAATTCATCCTGTGAAGCACAGGTTATAAATGTTGTCGAAAATGACGACACGCTCGATGTAATACTGGATAAGACCGTATTTTACGCTCAAAGCGGCGGTCAGCAGGGCGACACGGGAGTATTTATAAAGGAAAACGGTACAAAAGTACGCGTTCTGGATACATTCAAAGTTCAGGATGTATTTGTCCACAGAGTTGAAAAGACTGATATTCAGACAGACGAGAAAATAAAAGCCGAAATTGACTTTGAAAAAAGATGTGAAACCCAAAAACATCACTCGCTTGCCCACCTTTTGCAGGCAGCGCTTATAAAAGTGCTCGGCGACGAGGTCCATCAGGCAGGCTCCCAGGTGGAAGAAAACCGCACCAGATATGACTTTTCCTTCTCGCGCGCAATGACAAAAGACGAAATCAAAAAAGTCGAAAAAATAATAAACGACTGGATAAATCAAGGTATTGAGCGTACAACGGAAGTTATGGGGCTGGAAGAAGCAAGACTTACGGGAGCTATGGCACTGTTTGGCGAAAAATACGGCGACAAGGTGCGCGTGGTAAGTTTCGGCACGGACGGGTGCATTTCAAAAGAACTCTGCGGCGGCTGCCACGTTGACAATACAAAAGATTTGCGCCTTGCAAAAATCGTATCGGAAAGTGCAATCGCAGCAGGCGTAAGGCGTATTGAAATCTTATGCTCGAGCGCCGCATTTGATTATCTGAATGAAAAAGCAGCCGTAATTGATGAAATTGCGCACAAAAATAAACTGCCTTATACGCAAATTGAAGATAAAATCGAGAAAATAGAGTCTCAAAACCGCGAGTTGAGCGCAAAAATCAGCGAACTTGAAACTAAAATCGCCCGGTCAAGTTTCTCGACATTTATTTCAAAGGCAAAGGGCATTGAAGGCGGCAAACTCTTTATTTCAAAAATCGAAGATTTTGCACCGAATGCCATAAAAACAGGAGTAGAACTGCTTGCAGACAAGCTGGGCGAGAGCATCATAGTTCTATGTTCAATCAAAGAGGACAACAGCGCCTTTGTAACCGCACGCGTAAGTGATAGTTTTGTTAAAAAAGGCATTCAGGCAGGTAAAATCGTGAATGAAATTACACGCGCCATGGGCGGAGGCGGAGGCGGAAGACCGCAAATGGCTCAGGGTGCGGGTAAAGACGCAAGTAAGGCGGATGAAATCCTTGCAAAAATAGAAAATGATGTTCTGGCTGCTTTATAATTTAAAAAGTATTTCCTTAACTTTATTTTTAGGAAAATCATAAAGCGCACAAAGAACATTGATGATATCTTTATCACAAAGCCTCAACCTCTTCAGGGTTGAGGCTTTTTCAATTATTAAAGCGTCATCGCTATCATCCGGGCTGCGATGCACAAGACAGACAAACTCGCCCTTTTCAACAAGATTGCTTAAAATTTCATCAACGGGAGCGGTTTTTATTTCTTCAAATTTTTTAGTTAACTCGCGCCCCAAACTCAAAAGTGTATCAGGACGCAAGGCGCGCAGGGTTTCAAGAGTTTTTCTTATCCTGTTGGGGCTTTCATAAAAAACAAGGTTTTCTGTTTTATTTTTTATAAAAACTTCTTCTATCTGCCCCTGTGTGCGCGGCAAAAAACCTGTAAACTTAAAACTCTCGCCTTCCCTTTGCACCGACTGCAAAAGAGTTATGACGGCACATGCGCCGCATACGGGAATAACCTTAAATCCCGCTTCGCTCACGCTTTTTACAAGTATCTCCCCGGGATCTGAAATCAAAGGCGTGCCCGCGTCGCTTACAATTGCAACATTTTTACCCTCGCGAAGATAATCAAGAAACAGTCCCGTGCGCTTGTTTTCACTGAATTTATGATAACTTACAAGACGGGTTTTAATATCATACTTCTCGCACAGCCTTGAGGTCATTCTCGTATCTTCACATGCAATAACATCAACGCCTCTTAAGACTTCAAGCGCACGAAAGGTTATATCATCGAGATTCCCGATGGGTGTTGAAACGCTGTAGAGAGCTGTTTCTATTTCACCTGCCAAGTTGTGCCCTCTTTTGAATCTTTAAGCATAATACCTGCCCCATCCAGCTCATCACGGATTATATCGGATTTTGCCCAGTCTTTATTATCACGCGCGGCTTTCCTTATTGAAATAATCTTGTCAAGTGCCGCTCTTGGCTCAAGCGAGCTTTCAATTTCAAAAGTTTTATAAAGCGGCTCAAGCATTACCCTGAGTTCTTCATCACTTACTTCTTTTCGGGCACGGGAAAAATCAAATCCCAGCACCTCACCGAGAGTTATCAGGGTGCAGGCATATTTTTGAGCGTCGTCTTTATTTGCGGATTTTTTAATTTTATCAGAGAGCGAAAACAGTACCGCAAGAGCTTTAGAAGTGTTTAAATCATCATTCATTGCTTCAATAAACGCGTCTTTTGCCTCATTATCGATATCAGATGTTTTTTCATACCCCGAGGCTGCGTTTATAAGTCTTTTTGCACCCGCAGCAGCAGAGTTAAGAGCCTCATCGTTAAACTCTACGGGCATTCTGTAGTGATTTGTAAGAATAAAAAATCTTATTGCGTTTGAATCATACTTTTTAAGCAAATCGTCAATTGTCAAAAAGTTATTAAGGGATTTTGACATTTTTTCTTTGTTGATAGTAACAAAACCGTTATGCAGCCAGTATTTTACAAACTCACAGCCGTTAGCGCATTCGCTCTGCGCAAGTTCGTTTTCATGGTGCGGAAAGGTTAAATCAGCCCCGCCTGCGTGGATATCTATACTGTCACCCAAAAACTTTTTACTCATAGCGGAGCACTCTATGTGCCATCCCGGGCGTCCAAGACCCCAGGGGCTTTTATAGCCGTGCTTTTCATCCTTTTTCCAAAGAGCAAAATCAAGAGGAGATTTTTTCTTTTCACCCGCCTCGACCCTTGCGCCAGCCATTAAGTCATCAAGCGGCTGTTTGGAGAGTTGTCCGTATTTTTTATACTTTTCAACGCTGAAGTACACATCCCCGTCAGCTTCATAGGCAAAGCCTTTTTCAATAAGTTTTTTTACCATGGCTATCATCTCGCCTATGGTTTTTGTGGCACGGGGCTCAACATCCGGCTTTAAGCAGTTAAGACCTTTCATGGAATTTTCAAAAGACTCATAAAATTCTTTTGTTATAACATCGGGCTCAACCCCTTGTATATCAGCTTTTTTGAGAATTTTATCGTCCACATCCGTTATATTTCGGCAATATGTGGCATTATACCCTAAGAACTTTAAATAGCGGTACAGGACATCCCATGTTATATAGCATCTGGCATGACCCAGGTGTGCTTTGTCGTATACCGTGGGTCCGCAGACATACATTTTAACCCTGTTTTCCTCAAGCGGGATAAACTCTTCAAGTTTGTTTGATAATGAATTGTGAAATTTAAGCATAGACATATTC
>DVFS01000012.1 GCA_018713115.1 Candidatus Galligastranaerophilus faecipullorum | reverse complement strand
AGAACATAAACGGGGGAATAATGAAAGAATTTGTACAAAAAGTAAGAATTTTAACCGAATCACTGCCATATATAAAAGAGTTTGCAAATAAAACGGTTGTTATAAAATATGGCGGCGAGGCGCTCAAGGACGAAAAAGTTTCAAAGACAATTATTGAAGATATCGCGCTTATGAAATTTATCGGTATAAAACCTGTCGTGGTGCACGGAGGCGGTGTTGAAATAACCGAACTTCTAAGCAAAATGAATGTCAAGACGGAATTTGTGAACGGACTCAGAAAAACCGATAAAATAACTTCCGAGGCGGTAGAAATGGTTCTGGGTGCAAAAATTAATAAAAAAATCGTACGCGATATAGGTGCTCACGGAGTTGAAGCGGTCGGCATATGCGGATGCGACGCAAATTTATTTGAAGCGGTCAAAATATTCCCGAACGGTGAAGATTTAGGATTCATAGGTGAAGTTAAAAAGGTAAATACAAAACTGCTTGATATTCTTATCGACAACTCTTATATCCCTGTGATTGCACCATTTTCAAGTGATTCTAAGGGTAATATATATAACATTAACGCGGATTATGCCGCACTTTCCGTTGCCTGCGCACTAAAAGCCCAGAAGCTTGTCTTTTTAACCGACATTGAAGGTGTTATGCGCGACAGGTTTGACCCGACTTCGGTTATTTCAACTCTCAAAATAAATGAAATTGATAAATATATTGAAGATAAAGTAATTGAAGGCGGAATGATACCAAAGGTACAAAGCTGCAAATATGCTATTGAAAACGGTGTGAATACGGTGCATATACTGGATGGCAGACTGGAACACTCGCTGCTTCTTGAAATATTTACTCATCACGGAATAGGAACAATGGTGGAAAAATAATGAAAAATAACTGCTTAATGAACACATACAAAAGATTTGACGTAGTTTTTGACCATGGCGAAAAATGTTTTTTATATGATATCAACAATAAAAAATATGTCGACTTTGCGGGAGGAATTGCAGTATCTGCACTGGGCTACAGTTCCCTAAAGCTGAAAGAAGCCATAAAAAACCAGACGGATAAAATGCTTCACTGCTCAAATCTCTACTACAGCGAACCGCAAATCATGCTTGCGCAGAAGCTTGTTCAAAACAGCTGTTTTGATAAAGCATTCTTCTGTAACAGCGGGGCTGAAGCCAATGAAGCGGCACTTAAGCTTGCAAAGAAATATGCAAAGAAAAACAAGGGTGCCGAATGTTTTAAGTTTATAGCTTTTAAAAACTCTTTCCACGGCAGAACAACCGGCGCTTTGAGTCTTACGGGACAGGAAAAATATCAAAAGAACTTCACCCCTCTTATGGACGGTGTTGAGTTTGCGGATTTCAATAATATTCAATCGGTTAAAAACCTCATTGCTCCTGATGTATGCGCTATTGTACTTGAACCGCTGCAGGGAGAAGGGGGAATAATTCCCGCGGATATCGAATTTTTAAAAGAGCTGAGAAAACTTGCTTACGATAATGACATTGCACTCATTTTTGATGAAGTACAATGCGGAATAGGACGCTGCGGGAAGCTTTTTTGCCATCAGGTGTACGGTGTTAACCCTGATATCATTGCCCTTGCAAAAGGTCTTGCGGGCGGTGTGCCGGTTGGCGCCATGCTTGCGGTTGAAAAATTTGCAAACGTATTTGAACCGGGCGACCATGCAAGTACATTCGGCGGAAATCCTCTGGCTGCGGCAGCCGGTAATGCCGTAATCGATGAGATACTCTTGAACGGCATTCTTGAGAATGTAGGGGAAATGAATAAATATTTCCTTCAAAAAATGCATATCCTTAAGGAAAAATACTCTTTTATTAAAGATATCAGGGGGCTTGGGCTTATGCTCGGTATGGAGGTTTCAATTTCTCCGAAAGAAATTGTTGAAGCCGCCCTTAAGGATGGGCTTTTAATATTGAGTGCGGGCACTAATGTTGTTCGATTCGTGCCGCCTCTTGTTATAGATAAAAAGGCGGCTGAAGAGGGTTTTGCGATTTTAGACAAGGTTTTAAAAAACATAAAAGGAGAATAAAATGAAAGAAAAAGTTGTTTTAGCGTACTCGGGCGGTCTTGATACGACGGTTTTGATACCGTGGTTAAAGGAAACTTATGATTATGATATTATCGCAGTTTGTATTGACGTGGGGCAGGGCAAGGAAACTGACGGTCTTGAGCAAAAGGCTCTGAAAACGGGCGCGCAAAAATTTTACCTGCTTGATGTTACGGAAGAATTTTTAAAAGAATATGCCTGGCCCACCCTTAAAGCCGGAGCGGTTTACGAGAGTAAATATCTTCTAGGGACTTCAATTGCAAGACCTATAATAGGCAAGTGCCTTGTAGATATTGCAAAAAAAGAGGGCGCTTCCGCCATCTGTCATGGTGCAACGGGAAAAGGAAACGATCAGGTGAGGTTTGAACTTGCAATAAAAGCGCTTGCGCCTGAGCTTAAAATTATTGCCCCGTGGAGAATCTGGGATATCCAATCAAGAGAAGACGAGATAAAATACCTCGAGGACAGAGGTATTGAAGTGCCGATGAAAAAAGATGACTCGTATTCAAGGGATAAAAACCTCTGGCATTTAAGTCATGAGGGTCTGGAGCTTGAAGATCCCGCACTGGAGCCCAATTTTGATAAGCTTCTTCAAATGTCGGTGACACCGCAGGCGGCTCCCGATAAGGATACTTATGTTGAAATAGAGTTTGAAAAAGGCGTACCCGTAGCGCTTGACGGTAAAAAAATGAGCGCAAAGGAACTTTTAATGCAGGCAAATAAGCTTGCCGGCGAAAACGGCATAGGTATAGCCGATATCGTAGAAAACAGGCTTGTAGGCATGAAATCAAGAGGGGTGTATGAAACTCCGGGCGGAACACTTCTTTATCAGGCACATGAATACCTTGAACATCTCTGTCTTGACAGAGATACTTACCAGTACAAGTTAAATATTGCAAACGAGTTTGCAAAACTTGTCTACAACGGCTTATGGTTTACACCCTTAAGAGCCGCCCTGAGCGCATTTGTGGATGAAACCCAGAAAACCGTTACAGGCAAGGTAAAACTTAAACTTTATAAAGGTAATATAATTTATGCAGGCGCTGTTTCAAAATATTCTCTCTACAGCGAGTCGCTTGCAAGTTTTACAACGGGAGAGCTATATAATCACAAGGATGCCGAAGGTTTTATAAATCTTTTCGGACTTCCTCTTAAAGTAAGAGCAATGCTCATCGGAGATAAGGCAAATGGCTAACGATAAACTCTGGGGCGGCAGATTTTGCGCCCAAACAAGCGAACTTACGGATGATTTTAACTCATCCGTAAGGTTTGATAAAAGGTTGTATGCGCAGGATATAGAAGGTTCAATGGCACATGTAAAAATGCTTGAAAAACAGGGCATAATATCGGGCGATGACTCAAAAGCCATTCAAGACGGACTTAATGAAATACTCTGCGAGATTGAAAACGGCAAATTTGTTTTCAACACTTCGCTTGAAGATATTCATATGAATATTGAGAACAGACTTATTGAACTTACGGGTGAAGCCGGAAAAAAACTCCACAGCGCAAGGAGCAGAAACGATCAGGTAGCGCTTGATACAAAAATGTATACAAGGCTTGAGATAACAAATATAAAAAAACTGCTCTTTGAACTTCTTGAGGTAATACTTAATAAGGCTAAAGAAAATACGGATACAATAATGCCGGGTTTTACCCATCTGCAAAAAGCACAGCCTGTTACTTTTGCACACCATATCAGCGCGTATTTTGAAATGTTTAAAAGAGATATTTCGCGCTTTGATGACGCGTATAACAGGCTAAATACCTGCCCTCTGGGTGCATGCGCTCTTGCGGGAACCACTTATAATATAGACAGAAACTACACATCGGGGCTGTTGAAATTTGACCTGCCTGCTCAAAATACCATTGACGCAGTATCTGACAGGGATTTTGTAATTGAAACAATAAGCTGTATTTCCTTTGTAATGATGCACCTGAGCCGTTTTTGCGAGGAAATTATCCTCTGGTGTTCAAAAGAGTACAGCTTTATAGAGCTTGATGACTCTTATTCTACAGGCTCAAGCATTATGCCGCAGAAGAAAAACCCCGATATAGCAGAACTTGTAAGGGGTAAATGCGGCAGGGTTTTTGGCGATCTTACAGGTATTTTTACGGTCATGAAAGCGCTCCCTCTTGCGTATAATAAGGACATGCAGGAAGACAAAGAGCTTCTTTTTGACGCGATTGATACGGTAAAAATGTGCCTTGAAACATTCATGAAAATGTTTGAAAGCGCAAAGATAAATAAAGATGTAATGTATAAAAGCGCTCAATCGGGCTTTTTAAATGCAACGGATGCGGCTGATTATCTGGTTAAAAAAGGGCTTGCCTTCAGAGATACACATAAAATAGCGGGTGAAATTGTATTTTATTGTATTCAAAACAACAAAAACATAGAAGATTTAACAATGGATGAGTTTAAAAAATTCAGCCCGCTTTTTGAGGATGACATATACGAAGCTGTTGACTTGAAAAACTGTGTGGAAAAAAGAACAACAACGGGCGGTCCTTCCAAAAAAAGCATGCAAAGAGCAATTGAGGCATATGAAAACTATATTTTAGAATATAAAAAGGAGCAAAAATGAACTTAAAAGGAAAAGATTTTATATCGCTTACGGATTTTAGCGCAGATGAGATTTTATATCTTCTTAATTATGCGCAGGAACTTAAAGAACAAACCAAAAATGGCGTCTTAACCCCTGTTTTAAAAGACAAAAATCTCATTTTAATTTTTTCAAAACCTTCACTAAGAACGCGTGTCAGTTTTGAAATCGGAATGAAACAGCTGGGCGGAAGCTCTCTGACGCTAAAACAGGATGAAATTAATCTCGGTGTCAGAGAAACAATATCAGATACTGCGCGGGTGCTCTCGCGCTATGCGGATTGTGTTATGATAAGAACTTTTGCACATAAAGACGTGGAGGAGTTTGCAAAGTATTCAAGTGTTCCTGTTATAAACGGTCTTACGGATGATTCTCACCCGTGCCAGATTATGGCGGATTTGCTTACAATAAAAGAACATTTTAAAACATTAAAAGGCTTAAAACTTGTCTATGTCGGAGACGGCAATAATGTTGCAAACAGTCTTCTTGCAGGATGTGCTCTTACGGGTGTTGATGTTACAATATCATGTCCCGAGGGTTATGAACCTATGGAGAAATATTTTTCTTTTGCAAAGGAAGCCGCAAAAAAAAGCGGCGCAAAGGTGGAAATTGAACACAATCCCCAAAAAGCCGTATCAGGTGCAAACATTATCTATACCGACGTCTGGGCAAGTATGGGGCAGGAGACACAGGCAGATGAAAGAAAAGAAATTTTTAAGTCTTATCAGGTAAATGAAGAACTTGTCGCTAAAGCCCAGAGCAATGTTATAGTGCTTCATTGTCTGCCTGCGCACAGGGAAGAAGAAATAACGCACAATGTTATTGAAAAGTTTGCCGATATTATTTTTGAGCAGGCGGAAAACAGAATGCACGCGCAGAAAGCAATTATGGCGGCATTAGTAAAGTAAGGATAAAAATGTTTAGAGATTATGAAACTTTTCTTTGTGTACTGGATAAAAAACTTAACGGTTTTTTTGAAAATCAAAAGGAATACATTTGCTGCCACAAGGGCTGTTCCCTGTGCTGCAAGACAGGTGTTTATCCGATATCCGAAGTTGAGTTTCTCTACATTAAATACGCTCTTGAAAGACTTCCCGGTGATGTGCGCGAAAATATACTTTCAAAAATAAAGACGCTTAAGGTGCAAAAAGCTGCGGAATCGGGTGATAAAAACTGGACATATGTCTGCCCCTTTCTTGAAGAGGAAAAATGTTTAATCTATGCTTTTCGCCCCATAGTTTGCAGGACATTCGGACTGCCTTATTTTGATGATAACAATAAGATAAAAGTCCCCTCATGTATGTTTGAGGGGCTTAACTATTCGCGTGTTTACGACCCTCAAACAGGGCAGTTGAGCGATGAAAAATTTCGCAAGTCAGGATATAAGAGCGAGCCTCTTGCGTTTAATTTAAGCAAAAAATTTCTGCACCACTCTAAACTTGCACAGCTTACAAATATGCATTTCGGTGAAGAAAAAGCGATGATAGACTGGTTCTGATTTTACTTACTTGCGATTATCTCAACTTCCGCAAGGGCACCCTTGGGAAGCTGTGCTGCTGCAACGCATGAGCGGGCGGGTTTTGAAGTAAAGTATTTTCCGTAAATTTCGTTGAATGCGGCAAAGTCATTCATATCTTTAAGAAAACAGGTTGTTTTGATAACATCTTCAAAAGAAAACCCCGCCTCTTTAAGGACGGCTTCAAGGTTTTTCATAATTCTTTCCGTTTGCTCCTTTATGTCCCCGCCGATAAATTCATTTGTCTTAGGGTCAATTGCAATCTGTCCCGAGCTAAAGAGCATTCCGTTGCAAAGATAAGCCTGAGAATATGGGCCTATGGCATCCGGAGCGTTTTTTGTATAGATAATTTTTTTCATATTTACTCCTTAAAAACTTGAAGATATCTTGTAGCCTTTGTCTGTAAACGTTTTCTTTATTTCTTCAAGGTGCTGTGCGTTTTTGGTTTCAAGGGTGACACTCAGGTAGCACTCGTTTATTTCCATTCCCTTGCCGCCTTGATTATGCCTTACGCGCACAACATTTGCACCTGATTGGGCAATAATTGTTGAAACATCTCTCAGCTGCCCGGGTTTATCCAGTAGTTCAATTGTCAAATCGCTGAGTCTGCCTTCTTTCATAAGACCGCGGTTAATCACGCGCGAGAGTATGTTTACGTCGATATTTCCGCCCGATACGAGACATACTGTTTTTTTGCCTTCAATGGGAAGTTTATTAAATATTGCCGCCGCAACACTCAGGGCGCCGGCGCCTTCGGCGATAAGTTTTTGTTTTTCTATAAGGGCTAAAACTGCATTTGCTATTTCATCTTCGCTTACGGTTACTATTTCATCCACATACTGTTCACAAATTTCAAAAGTATGTTCTCCGGGCAGTTTTACCGCGGTACCGTCTGCAAATGTGGATACGCTTGCAAGTTCAAGACGTTCGTGTTTAAGGTGCGAGTTTAGCATACTCGGAGCACCCGAGGCCTGCACCCCGTACACTTTGCATTTGGGGTTGAGCATTTTGACGGTGTAGGCAACACCTGAAATAAGCCCTCCGCCTCCAATCGGGACAATTACCGCTTCCATATCACTTAACTGTTCCATAAGTTCAAGTGCAATTGTACCCTGTCCTGCGATAATATCTATATCATCAAACGGGTGAATAAACTCTCCCTTCGTTTCTTCCTGATATTTTACCGCTTTGGCATATGCATCATCATATACACCGTCAACAAGCATTATTTTTGCGCCGTATTTCCTTGTGGCTTCAATTTTAGAAATAGGTGCGGTGCTCGGAATAAAAATGGCTGATTCTATGCCGTTTTTTTGCGCACTCAGTGCAACACCCTGGGCGTGATTGCCTGCAGAACAGGCGATTATTCCGCGTTTTTTCTGCTCATCGCTCAGTCTTGAAATTTTATAATATGCGCCCCGCACCTTAAAAGAGCCTGTTGTCTGCAGATTTTCCGCTTTAAGGTATATCTGTGCCTTTTCGCTCAGTGCGGGTGCATATATTAAATCGGTTTTTCTTATATTGTCCTTTAAAACTCTTTGTGCGTCGTATACTTTATCAAGTGTAAGCATAATATCCTCTTTTTGCTTAAGTATAGCACTAAAGAGCAGTCGGGTGCAAAATATTAAACATTAAGTTCGATTGAACTTATAAGCGCGCCCAAAAAAGATATTACAACCGAGCCTAAAAATGCGCTTAGAAAACCGTCCACTTCAAACCCCGGAGCAATTCTTCCCAAAAGCAGAAGCAAAAGTGCGTTTATTACAAAGATAAACAACCCCAGTGTCAGAAGATTTATAGGCAGTGTTATGAGCACAAGCAGCGGTTTGATAAAAATATTTATAAGCGCCATAATTACAACTACAAGAAGCGCGCTTTTAAAGCCGTCCACCTCAATTCCCGGTATAAGCCAGGCTGTAAACATTATTGCAAGTGCAAAAAGTATCCATCTTAAAAGCAGTATCATATTTTCCTCCTTTTTATAATCCGACCGCCCAGGCGAACTGTTGTCCCGTGAGCGAGTTGTAATATTTTCCGTCATCTTTTGCAAAGAGCCATTCCCAGTGGCTCTCGGGTGTATTATCAAGCGAGTAGTTAGGGTTTGTCATCATAAGCAGATGTGTGTTTGTATCATATCTCAGCGGAAAAATGTCTTCCATCTGCATAAATGACGGTAATTTGTCCGATGCGCACTCAAAGCCGAAGAGGCAGGAGTGCATTCTTTTTAATCTGTCTTCGTAACTTCTTCCGCCTGTGTCATTGTCGTTTGAAACCTCGGGGCCGGGAGCGTACTGCCTGTAGTATTTGAGTTTTTCGCTCCAGTACCTCACTTCATCTTCGCGCTCTGCGTTAATAATCGCCGTTCCCGCGCTTAAACCCATATTTTTATATCTGTCAAAATCAAAAGAACTTTTTTCGCCCACTATGCTTACATGCGGATTATGCGAGCGTTTTCTTATTTCATCCGTGATATATTGCATCTGGTGATAATAAGGAAGTCTGCCTACGCCTGTGTAATTCGGACAATCGTAACCGCCTATGTGTTTGGCGGAGTCTACAAAGATTGCTTCAAATCCGAGATTTATAACCTCAACACAGGCGTTAATAAACATTTGCACATGTTCATCGTTGTACCATCTGAAGTTCTCATCATCTCTGTCTTTTCTTGCGACTTTTATCTGATCTTCCGAGATTAAAACCCGAAAGCCCGTTTTAATCCCGCGAAAATGCGCAAGGTCGCAAAATGCCTTCAATTGTTCTTTGTCTGAAATTTTATCTTCAATATCGCGCACAATGAGATTATCTGAATATCCCGCATTAAGCTTCATTGTGTAAGCGGAATTTTCTTCCCATACGGGTTTATTGTAGCCATCTCCGTACATAATGGGGAAGATATGGGATACCATAATGCAGCTTGCCCAGCTTTTAGCACTCGGGGGGATGGCGGGCAGCATTTTAATCAGACTCAGGATACCGTCTTTGCAGCGGTTTCCCTCCATTTTTGCAATTGAGCGGTTATTTATTTCTATGTAATTTGCAAATCTGCCCCAATTATCGCCATAATCCGGCGTTTCAATATTATCCGGAAAATAATCGTAAATTTCTCCTTCCGAGAGTGTCATTACGGATTCAACAGCTTTTTTTATATTGCGGGTTAAAAGTTCATACGGCACTATATTGCTTATCCATTTTTTTCTTTTGCCGGTTTCCCCTATACCGCGGTATGCTTTTTGCTCGCTCCATTTGTCAAAATGCAGCTTTTTTGTATGCGAAAGCGCTTCCAATAGTTTATTTACACTGTTCATAATCTTAAATTCCCAATTAGAATATAGTGCTTTTAAGATTTATAAACATTGAAGCATTTATTGATTTTTATAATTTTTACTTGTGCCAAAATCCTCTGAAATGCTATCACCTGTCAGGGTAATCTCTTCTTTGAGTTTGTTAAGCTCAAGTGTATTCAGTGCGTCTGTACCTTGTTTTTGCGGGTAGATAGAATATTTTTTTCTCTCGTTATATGGTGTAAGATTTGGCATAACAACATTTGCTCCGCTTTTAAGAGCGCGCATTCTGCCGTTTTTTTCAAGAGTTTCCATAGCGGTTGTTGCGGGGATGTTTATCTTTGGCATTAAAATTCTTACAAGCGCCATTATTTTAAGTGCAAGCTCCATGTCGCCGTTTTGTGCATTTTTGAGTTTTGTTTCACTATGTGCTATAAATGGCCCGAGACCTATCATATCGGCATTCAGTTCTCTAAAAAACAAAATATCATCCGCATAAGATTCAATGCCTTGCCCCGGAAGCCCGACAAGTATGCCTGTTCCTGTTTCAAATCCTGTTTCTTTAAGGTTGTAAAGACATTTTATCCTGTTTTTAAAGTCCGATCCGGGGTGCATTTTTCGATATAGTTTTTCATCGGTTGTTTCAATTCTTAAAAGATATCTGTCGGCACCCGAGGCTTTATATGCCCTGTATTCTTCTTTTGTTTTTTCTCCGAGGCTTAGAGTCAGTGCGACATTCATTTCTTTTATCTTTTCGATTATTTTGCACATTCTCTCTGTGTTAAAAAAGTCATCCTCGCCGCCCTGAAGCACTATTGTTTTAAAACCCGAGTCAACGGCGTATTTTGCCGTTTTTATGATTTCTTCTTTGCTTAGTCTGTAACGTTTTAGTCCTGTATTTTTGGAATTAATGCCGCAGTAAAGACAGTTTTTTTTGCAAAAATTGCTAAACTCTATAAGCCCCCTTAAATGCACCAGATTTCCACATTCCCTGCGCCTTGTTTCGTCTGCTTTTTTATAAAGTTCTTCATTAAATGAGTTATCTTTTAAGATTTCAAGGATTTCTTTTTTGTTCATAAAATAATTATAGATTTTTTTTGACTCTTAGTCGATAATAATTTTTATGGGAAGGTATGAGAGAAATATTTTAATAAATAAAATAGGTGATGCGGGGCAAAAAAAAATATCTGCGGCCCGTGTTCTTGTGTGCGGTGCCGGAGGACTGGGTTCAACCGTTATTGCAAACCTTGCTTCACTGGGTGTCGGGCATATAGGTGTTGTTGATGATGATATTGTAGAGCTTTCAAATTTAAACAGACAGTATATACATAAAATGTCTTCTCTCGGTGCGGATAAAGTTAAAAGTGCAGCAGGATGGATAAGAGAATTTAACCCCGATATCGGGGTAATACCTTATAAAATGCGGCTGGATGAGAAAAATGCACCCGAACTTTTTTTAAATTTTGATATAATTATAGACTGCTTTGATAATTACCGCTCAAAGTTTATCCTCTCCGATACAATTATAAAAACTTCCAAAACTTTGATTCATGGCGGAGTGGAGGAGTTTTACGGGCAGGTATGCACAATAGATTCCAAAAGCGCCTGTCTTGCATGTTTTGTGCCCGAGTTATATAATTGCTCCTGCGACATTATCCCTAAAAGGGGGGTTATAAGTCCTGTTGCTTCGGCAATAGCTTCAATTCAGGCGATGGAAGCCTTTAAAGTGATAACAGGTATCGGAAATACATTAAAAAATACTCTTTTGATATACGACGGGCTGAGTCAGGAATTTAGGAAAATTCGACTGGAAAAAAATAAAAAATGCCCTTCCTGCGCAAAATAATTCATTTTGATACATTAAAAAGATATGAAAATTAATCCCGTAAGCATAACAACAAAAAATCAAAATTTATATACAACAAACAGAAGCCCGATAGCAAAGACAGGCTTAAATAGCTGTAAGTGCGATGTTTTTGTTAAATCAAAAAGTGTATCTGATGTCAATTTTACATCAAGAGGGTTTAAATCATTGTCAGATAAGCTTGCAGACAGGGTTTCAAGGCATATTATGAGCAGGTTTAAGAGATTTGATACGGATGATTTTAAATCCCTTAAAGGGTTTGAAAAAAATATACTTGCAAAAACTTCAAACGGTTTTTGCGACGACGCGTATCAGGCAACGCTTGATGCTTCGGGACTTATGAAGAAAGCTTTTGATAAAAAATACGGCAGAGGCAACTACGTTTTTGTTTCCATAGGACGCTCTCTCGAAACGTTTAGCGAGGCTATGTCTTATATGGGTGCTGATACAAGAATTCTTCCTATATCAGGTTTGCACGGCTACACAAAGGGTGCGGATAAAATCATTTCCCAGAGCGGCTTTGATAAATATCGGGATTACCTAAAACAAATAGGACTTGACGCTAAAAGTATAAAAGAAAGCGGAAAGCATTACATATTCAGTGATTACTCATACTACGGGGATACCATGCGAACGGTAAAAGAAATGCTTGAAAGCGAGCCTGTGGGTATAAAGGAAAAGTATGTTGAGTTTGTGGATTTCGAGCCTCTTTATCGTGAGCTTTATTTAAGGTCCAAAAAGCCGCCCCGGACAATTCCGGAGGTTATGCACCTTCATTTGGGGTATGAATATTTCAAAAAATTTTCTTCCGTGAAGCCGCTTCACTACGACAATCTTCAAAATGTTCAAAAGGCAGTGAATTCGCCGCAGAGCTATGAATCAAAACTTTTTAATTTCAGGCTTATGAGAAAGTTAATTAAGGATTAATCTTTAAAACCGCGCTTATACGGTTTGTTGTTTTGTTTTCAAGTCTGTATGAGAAAAACAGATCATTATTGCAGCAGGTGCAATAAGGGCAGATGTCAATGTTTTTCACCCCCTGCTCCTTTAGCTGGCGCGCATTTATGTTTTTAAGGTCTGCATACATTCTGCCGTTTTTTTCTCTAAAAAGCCCGTCTTTGTTTTTAACGGTTTTCTCAAGCGCGTTTATAACTTCACTACCTGTTTCAAAACACTCAAAACAAACGCACGGCCCTATGAGGGCAAAAATGTCATCGGGGTTTGACTCCATAATCCTGAGTGTTTCGACGCATATTTTAGCGGCGCTTCCCCTCCAGCCGGCATGGATTATTGCACCTTTATTATTTTTTATGTCATATAAAATAACCGGTGTGCAGTCTGCATAATTAAGATACACGGCGCGTTTTGGGTTTGTAATAATAAGTGCGTCGGTATCGGGAAATGTTCTTGTTTTGTCTGCGCTGCATACCCTTTTGCCGTGGGTTTGTTCCGGGCTTATAAAATCTTCTTCTTTGATTTTTAGGCAGCTGCAAATATCTTTTTTATTTTTGCGCACAGTATTAAACAGGCTTTCATCTTTTGTTTTTATAAAGCTTTCTTTTGTCGTAAAAAAGACTTCCGCGTTTTTTATAAGCGTGGATTTTAAAATTTTCTTAGAGTTTATTTCATCAAAATAAAACATTGAAAATCAAGCCCGAACCTGCTTTCAATGTTTTATTTTATCACAGTTTTAAATTTTGAGTTTACTTAAAGTTTTCATCGTAGATATTTTGTGCGATTTCTTTAAGTTCTCCGTTTTTAAATTCTTTTATGGCTTGTGCATTTTCTTTGCTTATTAAGCCGTCTACGGCGTCTTTGTCAAACTTTGCGCCGTCTGCACTCTGCACCATGCCATCAGCCGCAATTAAATAACTTGCGTATTCTTTTGCGGTAATATCTTTTTTGCTTCCTGCAAGATTCATCTCTTCAAGCGCTTCTTTGGCATTTCCGTCATATTCCATATATGAGTGCAGTTCATGCAGCTGAAGTTTTCCGTTTCTTTCGCACTCTTCGGCTGCCATCTGGTATGCTTTTTCAATTGCATCAATATCTGCTTTTGCAAAATTAAGTGCCGATTCATAGACACTATCCCCGCTTTTTGCATATTTTATGCCGCCGTTTTTGGCGATGTCGCTTTTAAATAGGTCATTCTGGTATATTTTTCCGCTGTTGTTTACAAGTTCTTTTCCTTCTTCTGACTGAAAGATATTATTGCTGCCCCTGCCAAAGAATTCTGCCGCTTTTTCAAAAAAATCTTTCTCGGTATCTTCCGCCACAATGTTGCTTGAATTTGAGCCGTTAAATCCGTTTGTGGTTTTCGAAAAATCTTCAAGAGCAACCGTAATGCCTGATTTGTTTTCTTCTTTGTCCGCTTTTTTATCGGCAAGATCCATAATGGAGGTGTCTGTATTGTCCTCGTATTTTGAATCGGCCTTATTTATACCGCGCAAAATCTGATATGCTCCGGCATCGCTGTAATCGTTAATTCTAAAATCCGACATTATTTTCTCCCTTGTTATTTAAAATCCTCTTGCAATAATAAAAACTTTTGCGTTTAAAAAATTGCCGAAAGGAAGGAGAAATAAAAAAATTAAACCGCTCTTGCGCTCTTCTCGGGCGTGTTTACGAGATTTAATATTATTTCACAAAGTTCATTTGTGCTCTGTGCACCGTAGCGGGCGAAATTAAGATTTTCGCCGTAGCCGTATTTTGCGGCGATACTTATCATTCCGTTTTTATGCGCCGCCTGAATATCACTCTGCGCGTCGCCTGCCATAAAACATTTTTCGCAGTCTATAGAATGCTTTTTTACAAGGAAGCTTACAATATCAGCCTTGGTGCAGTTGTTTTGAACGGTGTTATTCCAGGTCGGAAGTTCGGTTGGAGTAGCCACGTCAATATATAAATCTTTAAAGTATTTTTCAAGAATTTTTGAAGAGAAGATTTTAGGCTTAAATGTTGCAATGTAAGTTTTAACGCCGCATTCTTTAAGTTTACAAAGCAATTCCGTCATACCTTCGTAAGGTTTTGATACGGGGAGGTCAAAACGATGATATGCGTCCCTGAAATGCTCCGTTATCCTTTCCATAAGCTCTTCGTTAGCATCCGGAAAAACACTCAAGATGGTATCATACAAAGGAGGGCCTACGGGAATTTCCTTATCCTTCGGTACTGTGAGCCCGCATTTTGAAAAAGCGTCTTTGAGTCCGTTTATGATTCCTGTCTTTGAATCAATCAATGTTCCGTCTAAATCAAATATTGCGGATGTAATGCCGTTAATGCTCATTTTTACCTCTTTTTACGACTTATAAAATACTACCACACTTTTGCACTCTTGAACAAGCCCTTTTTGGCTTTATAAGAGCTGTGAATTTTTTTTGTTAAATGGAGCTTTTATAGTATAATTCCTTTATCGGCAGGAGCTATATGAAAAAAATACTTATAACAGGCGGAGCCGGTTTTATAGGCTCACATTTAACAAAAAGGCTGCTTGATGAGGGCTGTTTTGTAATATGCCTTGATAATCTTTATACGGGTTCTAAGGCTAATATAGAGCCTTTTATGGCAAACGATAACTTTAAATTTGTTAAAGCCGATGTGATTGAACCTTATTATTTTGAGGTTGATGAAATTTTCAACCTCGCCTGTCCCGCAAGTCCTCCGCATTATCAAAAAGACCCTGTTTTTACTTTTAAAACATCGGTTTTTGGCATATTAAACGCCCTTGAACTTGCAAAAAAAACCGGCGCCGTTTTGCTGCAGGCGTCCACAAGCGAGGTATACGGCGATGCAAAAAAATATCCCCAGAGAGAAAGCTATTTTGGGAATGTAAATCCTAACGGCATAAGAGCGTGCTATGATGAAGGGAAAAGAGCTGCGGAAACTCTTATTTGCGACTATATCAGAAAATACGGCGTGAATGCAAAGATTGCACGAATTTTTAACACCTACGGGCCAAATATGGATAAAAACGACGGGCGCGTGGTTTCTAATTTCATTGTGCAGGCGCTTTCCGGGGATGACATTACAATATACGGAGACGGCAGGCAGACAAGGTCTTTTTGTTATGTTGAAGATTTAATTGAGGGTCTGATACTCCTTATGAAAAGTGATTTTTCAGGCCCGTTTAACCTTGGTAATCCGGAAGAGTTTACAATTTGCGAGTTTGCCGATTATGTGCTCGGACTTACGGGTTCAAAATCAAAAAAAGTATTTATGCCGCTGCCTGATGATGACCCCGTCAGAAGAAAGCCGGATATTTCATACGCCTCTTTAAAACTCGGTTATGCTCCGAAAGTGTGTGTCAGGGACGGACTTGTAAAAACGGTTGAATATTTTAAAAAGGAGCTTTTGGGATGAAAGTCTGTGTAATAGGCACCGGATATGTCGGTCTTGTTGCGGGCGCCTGTCTTGCGCAGATGGGCAACAGTGTTATTTGTGTTGATAAAGACGCCGATAAAATTGAAAAACTGAAAAACGGAATTATTCCTATATATGAACCTCTCCTTGATGATTTAGTTGCTTTTAACTCATCAAAAGGGAGGCTTTTCTTCTCCTGCGATTTAAAAGATGCGGTTAAGAAATCGCAAATCTGTTTTATTGCCGTGGGTACTCCCGAAGATAAAAACGGCTGTGCGGATCTAAGTTCGGTTTATGAAACGGCGCGCGAAATAGCGGGCTGCCTTGACAACTATAAGATAATTGTTAACAAATCGACCGTTCCTGTCGGCACGGGGTACAAAATCCGCGATTTGATAAAATCCGTAACAGATGTTGATTTTGATATTGTTTCAAATCCCGAGTTTTTAAAGCAGGGTGCCGCGGTTGAAGATTTTTTAAAGCCCGACAGGGTGGTAATCGGTTCCGATTCGCCCCGTGCAACAAAAATCATGCAGGAGCTTTATGCGCCTCATACACTAAACGGAAATCCGGTAATGATAATGGATATAAAATCTGCGGAGATGGCAAAATATGCGGCTAATTCCTTTCTTGCCCTAAAAATTTCTTATATTAACGAAATAGCCAATATTTGTGAAAAAACAGGCGCTGATGCTCTAATGGTTAAAAACGCGGTTTGTGCCGACAGAAGAATAGGCTCAAAGTTTTTTTACGCGGGCATAGGTTTTGGCGGAAGCTGTTTTCCCAAGGATTTAAAAGCCCTCATAAATACCGCAAACGATTCAGGTATTGACCCTGTAGTGCTGAAAGCGGCATATGACACTAACCTTAGGCAGAGAAAAGTTTTTACGGATAAAATATTAAAAAGGTTTAATAACAATTTAAAAGGTAAAACTTTCGGGGTCTGGGGACTTTCTTTTAAGCCGCAGACAAGCGATATGAGGGAAGCTCCCTCAATAACAATTATAAATACTTTATTAGACTGCGGTGCAAAAATTAAAGCCTTTGACCCCAAGGCGTTTGATGAGGCAAAAAAAATCTTTAAAGACTCAATTGAGTACTCTAAAACCTCTTATGAGGCGCTTTTAGACGCTGACGCGCTTTTGCTTTTAACAGAGTGGCACGAGTTTAGAATGCCGGATTTTGCTAAAATGAAAGAAAATCTCAAAGCTCCTGTAATTTTTGACGGAAGAAACCAGTATGACCCGGAAATACTTAAAGAATACGGGTTTGAGTATCATTGCATAGGCAGAAAAACTCTTTAATGTGAAGAAATGTAAAAATATTTAAATCCCTGCAATTTGCGTATACGTATATACTTTATATATATAAGGTAGATAACGAGCGCAGATATGACAGTAGGACTTTCAGGCGATTTATCAAATTTATTGCAAGATGTACAAACTGCAGTTTCAAGCGCAGGTGCTTCAAATGCTTCTGCTTCCGATACAAACACGTCTGCACAAAATTCCGTTTCTTCCGCTTCTCAAACTTCCGAGGACTGCGCTATCGATACGCGTTTTCTGGCAGGATGTGATTTAACTGAATACACTGCCAAAATTGAAGAAGGTCTTAAGGGCGAAAACAAAGCATTTTTTGAAAGGCTGAAAAATCGCGGTATTGAAACAACTTTTGCAGCTTATGATACTGACGGTAACGGCAGACTGTCCGGTCAGGAGGCCATAGGTGTAAGCTCGGCAGGTATTAACCAGAGAAAATTTTCAAAAGCCATAAACGGCGGCGGCTTGAGCGCTTTTATGGATAAAATGCTTTCTCAAATAGGTACAATGAACACATCGGGCTCCTATTCAAGCATTTTATCGTCGCTTGGTTCGCTGACGGGCGGCGCTTCTTCCGTTGCGGGGACAAGTTCTTCCGCTGCGGTTAATTTTGCACTCCAGTTTGCGGGAAAAAGTGCCGCTGATATGTCAGGCATGATGAGTGCCACAGGATTCCACTCGGGAGCATGGTGTGCGGATTTTGTATACTATTGCCTTTCTAAAGCCGGACTTGTACCCGAGGGGTATGATTCCATAAACCATGCTTATTGCCCCAGTATTGCTCAATGGGCAAGACAAAATGGCAGAGCATTTACCGACCCGAGTCAGGCAAAGCCGGGCGATTTACTTATTATGAACTCCGAAGGCCACATCGGTATTGTTACGAAAGTGGATTCCGAGGGTATACATACTATAGAAGGCAATACTTCAAATTCAAGCGGAGCATACGACGGTCCCGGAGGCGGCGGCTGGGTTTGCGAAAAAGTCCGCAGTTTTAGTTGTGTTTCAACATTTGTACGCATATAAAAATTTTATTTTTTGTCTTGTAAAAAAGAAAGGGGCGACGAGCCCCTTTTCCTTTAGTCATATTTTTGTTCAACCACAAAGAAGAATGATTTCGGGTGTGAACAAACGGGGCAGGTTTCAATTGCGCCTTCGCCTTCATATCTAAAACCGCAGTTGGCACATTCCCAGACAACCTTTTGCTCTTTTTTAAATACTTTTCCCTTCTCGACATTTTCAAGAAGTTTTTTGTATCTTTCCTCATGGTGTTTTTCAATTGCTGCGACTTTTTCAAAAAGAAAAGCAATTTTCTCAAAGCCCTCTTCTCTTGCTTCCTTTGCAAATTGCGCATACATTTGTGTCCATTCGTAATTTTCTCCCTGCGCCGCTTCTTTTAAATTTTCGATTGTAGTGCCTATCGAGCCTCCGTTTAAAAGTTTAAACCAGATTTTGGCGTGCTCTTTTTCGTTGTTTGCGGTTTCTTCAAAAACTTTTGAAATCTGTACATAACCGTCTTTTTTTGCAGCGGAGGCAAAGTATGTATACTTGTTTCTTGCGCCCGACTCACCTAAAAATGCCTCAAGAAGGTTCTTTTCGGTTTTTGTACCTTTTAATTCTTTTTGCATTGCTTCCATATTACAGGCTCCTTTTTTGTGTATCTTTTCAGCATACATTTTTGCCCGTCACTTGTCAAAAAAAATATTGTTTGCTTTTTATAATGTTATATAATTATAAAAACAAAATACTGCATTATGAAAAAAAATAGAATCACACAAATTAATTTTCCCAAGCCTGATTATGGAAATTCAACACGGCCAAAAGAAAAAATTGTGCTCAAATGGCTTATAAGCTGGGTTACAAGTGCAATTAAAACAGGAGATATTGAATATGGCATGCTCCTGCCTCTAAAGTCGCAGCTTGCAATATATCTGGGAGTCAGTACGGGTACTGTGCAAAATGCCATACGGGAAGCCGAGGATATGGGCTATTTTGAATCCAAGCAATCTGTGGGCACTCTGATAAAGAACCCTCTCTCGGACGAAAAAACTTTTGAAAAGATGATTTCCAAAAAAGACGCAGCGCTTGAAGCAATAAAAAAATATATTATTGAAAATAAAATCAAGCCTGGTGCCGCCCTGCCCGATGTAAATGACTTTTCTCTTATACTCTCGGCACATACAAACACTGTGCGGCTTGCGCTTATGACGCTTGAAAGGGATGGTGTTATTGAAAGATTTTCCGTTAAGGGTAACAAAATTTCAAGAATTTTAAAGAAAAAAATTGATTTTAATACATATGATACCACCCCTGTTCACGCAGTTGAGAATGTTAATCTTATTAAAAAAACGGCTGATAAAATGAAAAATTATATCGCCGCTAATTTTAATACGGGGGATAAAATTCTGCCCAATGAAGCCTTTGCAAAGATGTTCCATGTCAGTATAAGAACCGTAAATGAGGCTGCAGGCATACTTAAGGAGCAAAAAATCATACTCTCAAGGCGCGGACGCTACGGTACAATTTACCTCAATGACCCGCAAAAAATTCAAAAGCAAAAAGAAAGAGAGGAGAAATCTCTCTTTATGAGCGGCACGCAGGGAGCAGCATTGCAAAAAACTTATCTTTACAGCTGGGAAACAACCCTTGAAGCGCTTAAAAAATACATTATTCAAAACCATGAATCAGGCGACAAAATCCCCTCAATGAAAAAACTTGCAGACATTTTAAATGTAAGTACAAATACAATTAAGCGTGCTGTTTCAATACTTTGTGAAGAGGGTTATTTGATTGCCCAAAGGGGTAAATACGGCGGTGTTTTCATTCTGGAAATGCCCCAAAAAGACCCCGAAGCATTCAGATGGCTTGCACTGAACCCTGATGTTATCAAAGTAAAAAAACCTGAGAAGTAAATTTTCTTGACAGAGCTTGTGTTCCGTTGAAATTTACGAGCAGGCAGAAGGATGTAAGGGCGTACGGGAAGGCGGGGAGCCTTGCCGTTAGCCCGTAACTGGACTACACTGCAAATTTAGTGCCGAAAATTTTTTACAGAGCTTGTACCCCGTTGAAATTTTCAAACAGACAAAACGCATTCCTTATTTATAATATTATAATTATATATACGGAGGACAAACCAATGTTTAGAGAAATGAGAAGATTTAAACAGCAGCTTGAAAAACAAGAGTGCATAGATATTCTTCAAAGCGAAGTGCGCGCAGTATTGAGCGTTCTTGGCGACAATGACTACCCCTACGGTCTGCCTGTTAACTTCTGGTACAATCCCGATGACAATAAAATATACTTTCACGGCGCAAAAGAAGGGCACAAAATCGACTCGATTAAAAAACACGACAAAGTGTCGCTGTGCGTGTATGACAAAGGTTATAAAAAAGAAGGCGAATGGTCGTTAAACATTAAAAGCGTTATTGTTTTCGGGCGGATAAAAATTGTCAAAGACATGCAAAAAACAATAGATATATGCAAAAACCTCGCCCGCAGATTTCCCGCAGATACGCAGTATATTGAAGATGAAATTAATAAATTTAAAGACCGCGTTTTATGCCTTGAGCTTACAATAGAGCATATGAGCGGAAAACTTGTAAATGAAAGCTGAACAAGAACTGCCCGCATTTCACTCAGGCTTCGCATTTAGTCCGGTGTCGGGCTGTCGGCAGGGCTCTTCGCCCTCCCGCACGGGCTCTTCTGGTCAGCTTGAAAATCTAAGTCTTTTCAAGACTTGATTTTACTACGCCGCCTGTGCACGCTTCATTTGTACGGCTCATTCTTCGCCTGCAACTGAAGCGACATCCTCAAGACTCGCTTGCGCTCATCGGACGCGTCGCGTCACGATTCGAGCGGCGCTCGTAAAAAAACGGGGTGCGGTTTTACCTGGAGTGCACCCCTGATACGAAAATTACAAAAAATAAAATTCGCAAGATAACTATTCGTAAATGGTTTTTAAGACTTGTCTATTCGTTATTTGACTCGTCCCATTTTATTCTTATGTACCCCGGGCCGCCCGAGCCGCCGGAACCGCCTGTCAGACCATCAGTTCCGCCTGCGCCGCCGCCTGTGCCACCGAGGAGATTTGTAATAGGATTGTGTTTTTGTCCGCTGTTACCGTCAGCGTCGTATTTTGTACAGGTTGTATCCTCATCGACTTCAAAACCGCCGCAGGAGCCATAGGGGCTTAAGACTGTAGCGCCGCCCGAGCCTCCGACAAAACCTTTGGTATCTAATGCCCCTGTTTTACCGGAAGCTGTTGCCGGAGCGGTTAAATATGAAAATAACGACGGGGTTAGAAGGTAATTTGGGTACTTGCCGCCCTTTCCGCCTGCGCCGCCTTTGCCGCAGCCTAAAGTATCATAGGCGCAGCTTCCGTCAAAAGTGCCTGTTTTACCGCCGAGACCTCCTTCGAAAATAAATACTTCGGGGTTATTTCTTGTTGCAATAACGGTATCCTGACCGTCCTCGCCGTTTGTGGAAAACTGTCCGCCAAGACCGCCCGAGCCTATTGTAAAAGTTACTGTTTCGCCGCCCTGAACACGCATTTTTATCGGGTGATAATTTCCGTCTTTATCTGTACCCGCGGCACCGCCTGCACCTCCGCCGCCTCCGGGGACATACTGGTCAAAAGTTATTGTAAAGCTTCCTGCAGAGCCCTTGCCGCCCTTTTGACAGTTAGAGGGTGTTCTGTTGCCTCTGGGGCAATATCCTCCGCCGCCTCCGGCGCTTTCATTTTCCGCGTCAAAACCGACACCTGCAACATTGCCCTGACCCGTGTCAGCAGTTGCGCCCGCACCGCCGTTTGAACCTTTACCGCCCTGAGAAGTGCCTCCCGAGGCGCCGTTTGTGGATTTTGTACACCCGTCCGTGTGTGAGCAGGCGGCAAGAGTGGAGTTGGGCGAGCCGTTGGCACTTGTTGTGGCACCCCTTCCGCCGTATCCGCCATAAGCGCAATAATAACCGTTGTTCAAAGTATTATCGGGGTCTGTATATCGAACGCCGTTTCTTTTGTGCTCTACACAGGTTGAGCCGCCCTGAGCGCCTGTGCCGCCGCCTTTATTTCCTCCCGCGCCGCCCGCGCCCGTCACAAAAGTAAGCGTATCCCCCGGCTCCACATTTATTGTCCGCGTCAATCTGGCACCGCTCGCCCCGCCCGCGCCTGAGTATTGATCCCAGTTGTTAAGCTCGCGCACACAGCGAACCTGACCCGTGCCTGATGTAGATGTATCATAATGTAAACCGTCTTTTTCAAACAATATTTTCGAGTAATCACTACTATAGACATCTGACATCCATGCGCTTCCGTTGCTTACAAACAATCTAAATGCTGAACAGGCGGTAGAAATAGGCGAGTTACATCCCATTGTTTCATTAGCATTTGTAAACTTCCCACCCGTTACACTTGTGCCCACATACATATGCATAGCTAAATCAAGACCTTTACCAAAAATCCACTTCCAGTTATTGGAAGAATTTGATTCAGCCATGAGTCTTTTAATCTCTGTATTTGTAAAAAGCCTGTAAGTAATTTTCGGATTACAGCCGCTCATATTACATTCTCCTGTGCCCGCCGCACTAATAAAAGTAGGCCAATTTGTAATATATGCACAAAAATCAACAGCGCCTTGATATGTACAAACCATTTTCTTGCATCCGCCGCCTGTAAAATACGGAGATGCTGAAGGCCATGATACCGCAGAACAGGAAGAAGGGCTTGCAGTATAATTGCTTTCGGTAGCTTTCCAACAGGCGTTAGAACGGACAGTTGTAGTTCCTACGTTAATTACAGTTGACCAGTTATCACCTGTAATAGGCGGGTCAAAGTTTGTTACACACAAATCCTTCCCGCTGTCAGCCATCGAAGGAATTGTTAAGGGATATTTACAAGGGTCGCTTTTTGTTTTGGCATTACCCGCACCGCCTCCGCCGCCTGCGCCAACCAGGGTGAATGTCACTCTTGTAACGCCTTTGGGTACTGTAATGGTACGGGTGGCAGCGCCTGTGTAAGTTTTAGAATAGTTTTTTGAAACGGCGCCCGCACCGCCTCCGCCGCCGCCTGCGCCGGATATTTCAACGGTGTTAATTCCCGCAGGCACGCTAAAGGTGTAAGTGCCGGGGTTTGTCCAGATTTCTTCCCCTCTTTTTCTGTCGGTTTCAACAGAAACATTTTCGCTCATCCTTTTTGTAATAACAGGCGCAAGCGCCACCATGATAATTGAAATCACAAGCACGGCGGTCAAAAGCTCCGCAAGCGTAAATGCGTGCGAAAAATTCGTATCTTTCATATAGACTCCAGATTAATTAAAAAAAATAAACATTCTATTTACTATTTGGCTTGAACACTTTATTATGGTGTTTAGCGAATCGTAAATAATGACGCACAAAAAACGCGCGCCTTTCGTATCTTTAGCGCAAATAACGACTGAGCGACTATTCGTACTGACAATTACATAATAAGTTATAACTTAACAAATGTCAAGTCATAACTTAATAAATATTAAGAAAGAAACCATGCAGATAAAAGAAGTGCAGGACATACTGCGCCGCCTCAAAAACACAAACATCTCACAGGGTGACATTGCAAAAGCAATCGGCACAACCCGTTCTAATGTTTCGCAGCTTTTTGCAAAAAATTCCAGCCTTGACGATGAAAAAATTAAAAAAATAGAAAAGTTTTTTAATATAAAATTTGACAAAAACGGGGAGAAAAGTTTAGAAAGTCTTATAAAAGTGCCTGTTTACAGCGGATATGACATGGAAAATGCAAACGGTTACATATACATATCCGGCGGGAAAAATGCAAAACCGCTCTGCCCTTTTGCAATAGAGGTTGCGTCAGATTCTATGGCACCTTATATAAACAGGGGTGATTTTGCGGTATTTGACGGGGGTTTTAATTCGATAGAAGACGGGAAAGTTTTCCTCATAAGGTTTGAGGGAAATTTTTTTATAAAAAGGATTTTAGATAATATAAACAATATAATTTTAAAATCAGACAACAGAGATTATACGGACATTTCAATAAACAGTTTTAAGAATGAAAAAATAGAAGTTGTAGGCAGGCTGCATTCTCTTTTAAGATTTGAGATTTAGGGCTTATAGACCACAACTCTGTTTCTGCCGCCTTCTTTAGCTTCATAGAGTGCCTTATCGGCATTTTGATAGAGCATATCGGGTTCTTTCATTGATTTATCGTAAATGCTCACACCGACAGAGATTGTGACGGAGAGCTGTTTTACGCCATCTATGTTGTATTCTTCTATGTTAATTTTTTTCTTTTCTATTGCAGCTCTTAACCTTTGTGCCACAAGAGAGGCCTCTTCAAGTGTCGTATAGGGAAGGAGTATGGCAAACTCCTCTCCGCCATAGCGCGAGGGGATGTCGTTTTCGCGGAGTTCTTTTTTTATGGTGCGCGCAACATTTTTAAGAACACAGTCGCCCACCGCATGCCCGTATGTGTCATTTACTTTTTTAAAGAAATCAATATCAGTCATAATGCAGCACAGAGGCTTGTTCTGTCTTTTTGCAAACGCAGTTTCTTCCCTGAGCCTGAGAGCGAACTGATGACGGTTGTTAAGACCCGTAAGGGCGTCAAGCGTGGCGTCTTTTAAGATTTTCATATATTCTGACGCACGCTCTATGGTGATTGAGGCTTGTTTTGAAATTTCATCAAGATAGTTTATTTCATTTTCGTTCAGTTTGTCAAAAGGATTGCAGGCAACTATTGCACCTAAGAGTTTTTGTTCGTTTAAGAGAGGGAAAATACCCACTTTGCCTTCGCGCTCAAGTATTATACCCGACTTTGAGGTAAGCTGCTCTAAATAGCCGTATATTTTTACGTCTTTAATATTTGCAGGCCAGACGAGTTTGAAGTCTTTTTTGTTTTTGTTTTTTATAAATATATATATTAAGTGTTCATGAATAAAACCGTCTATCATCTCGCCTAAAACAGGCAGAATGTAGCTGAGTTCGTACTGGGTTTCGATTATTTTTGCTATGTTTCTTATGGTCTGGTAAAATTTTGTGTTGAGCTGCATTTTCTCGCGAGATTTAAAGTTTAAGATTGCGTATGAAATCTGCTTCTGCACAAGCGGGGCAATTTGAAAGAAGTCGTTTTGCAGGTCTATTGAGCCGTCGGGGATAATTTTCAGCGCGCCCAAGATTTTTGTTTCCTCAAGAATCGGCATATATATTATATTATCCGAGAGTCTGGCGCTTTCTTTTGAGCCGACAAAAGAATTTAAAACCTTTTGTATTTGCATGCTCTCATCTTCGCTTAAATTTTCCCAGGGTTTTTCAAAGTCTTTAAGGATAAAGGAAAACTCATCAAGGATGTAGATTTTTATTTTTTCTACGCTTAAAATCTTTGAAAACGCGCTTTCCAGACCGCAGGCAAAATCTTTTCTGCATTTGGAATTTTCAAATGCAGATGTGAGTTTAAGCATGAAATTGTAGAGAGTTTTAAAATCCATTGATTTACTTATTCCTCATTAAGTGCTTCAAAATGGACTTTTGCCGAGCAGGTGCGGAAGTTTTTGAGCACGGCTCTGTCAAATTCGTCCGTAACTACAAGCTTTCCGCCGACATAAGTGAGTTCCGCCTGAGAGTAGCCGTCTTTGTGGCCTTTTTCGTCAACGTGCTCCACAAGGTACTTGTAGTCGCCCTGCTGAACCATTTTTTGTGTTACGTCGCTTAAGACATCATAAATATATCTTGTTTTAACACTATCGCCGTCGACGTCTAAAATCAAGCCCGCTTTTTTAAATTCCTCGAGCGAATCGCGGTAGAGTTTCATATCCCTTAAAAGAATGGCGAGATTGTAATGAGCCTCATAATTAAGCGGCGCAAGCTCGATTGCCTTGCAGTAGCTTATTCCGGCTTCTTCGTTATTTCTTAAAAGCTGGTTTGCAAGACCTAAGTTGTAGTATATTTCATAACTTTTGAGATTTTTTAGAGCTTTTTTATACGCTTCAACGGCATTGTATAGATATTCCCTTGCGGAGAATTTATCTTCCCCGACAAGAAGCGATTTTGCCCGCCAGGCAAGACCCATATTGTAGTAGGCAATGCCTGAATTATATTTGTATGTTTTTCTGTTGTTTATAAAAAACGGGATGTAGAGCCATTTAGGTTTGTTTTTTACGGCTTTTTCGTATTCCTCTATTGCTCTGTCGTGGTTAAAAGCGGCACTTGAGAGAACAAGACCGTAGTCTATGCGCGCCACCATAAAGTCAGGCTTGATTTCAAGGGCTTTTGAATACTCGTCAAGCGCACTGTAGTAGTCCTCATAAACAACGTAAATGTTTGCAAGATTATAACGCGCCCTGTAGTGGTTCGGATGGTATTCAAGAGCTTTTTTATAGCAGTCTATGGCTCTCTGGGGCTTGTTTTCACGGTAATATTTGTCGCCTCTGTATACCCAGTAAAAGCTGACGCCTTTTTTGACCTGTCTTACATATGCATCAAAAAACAAAAAAACACTCAGTATAAATAATATAAGCAATAAAAGGCTTATAATTCTTACGGTGGTATTTTTAAAAAATTCAAGAATTTTTTTCATACGGGAAATGTCTTTTATGCTTCAAACAGCTTATAGAGCATATCTTCTATCATCTGCGATTCAATTTCGGGGTTGAGTTTGTTCAGATTGAGTGCAATCTGGTACTGCTTTGCCGCTTCTATTTTTTGTTCCAGCATTTCATATGCACGCCCGATGTTAAAATGCGCAAGAACATAATTAGGGTTGATATCAACGGCATTTTCAAAGTAGGCAAGGGCGCGTTTTGCATCGCCGAGCCCGTCTAAAAATATTACACCGAGGTTGTTGTAGGCTATATCATACTCGGGATCCAAGTCAATTGCTTTTGAGTAATATATGATGGCTTTTTCGATATAATCTTTTTCCCAATAAGCCATAGCAAGACGTGAGTACGCTTTTGGATTATTGCAGTCGCCGTCTAATGAGCAGTTATAAAACTCAATTGCCTTATCCAAATCTTCAATATCATAATAAATATCTGCAATAGCCTGATAGATAGGGGCTTTGTCTTTTGTTAAAAGAAGCGCGTTTTGCAGCATGGAAATCGCTGCTTCATGGTTTCCTTTTACCTGATGATAAATAGCTGCAAGAGCCTGTGCCACAACGGCTGACCATTCATTATCAGGGTTTATGTTAAGGGCTTTTTGATAAAGCTCCACCGCGCTGTCATACTGCTCAAGCTGCACATAGGCAAATGCAAGGGAATTCAGGTAAAACGGGTTGTCTTTATCCTGTTCAAGCGCCAGTTTAAAAGCATTAACCGCACTTATTCTGTCTTCTTTTTTAAGATACAGATGCCCGAGTTCGTAGTAGCAGCGGGGCAGATTAGGATTTTTCCCCGTAAGCACGGTGTACAAATCAATAAGCTCATCCGTGTTATCGGGATAAAATTCTTCAATAAATTCTATTGCGCTTACAACACACATCGGGTCGGCATTTGAAAGCGACACGGCATTTTGATAACACTCAAGCGCCACATCGTAGCGTTTTTTCTTTTTTGCGATATGTGCCATTCTCTCGTAAAAAACCGCTTTGTTGCGTGTTTTATCCAGCGCATCGGCATAGAGATTATAAGCGCTTTTGTCGTTATGGAATTTCTCCAGAATCTCGCCGAAAGCACGGTATTTAATATAGCTTAAATCATCCGCAACGTTTTTGAAAAACATTTTTATTCCCGCCCTGTCAAACAGGAAAAGCAGGGAGCCCGAGAAGATGTAATACATTGCGGAAGAAAAATCGCCGATATTTTTTTCTTTTGTTTTAATTTTCTCAAGCAGAGTAAGCGCAAGAACAAGTCTTGTCCTTGAAGAGGTAAGAGGCTTTAGTTTAATAGCGGTTTTAAAATGTTCTTTTGCCTCATCAAAATCGCCATGCAAAGAAAGAAAATAGCCCAGATACATATGCGCATTAGGGTTCTCGGGGTCGATTCCGACCGCTTTTTTGCACTGCTCTATTGCAGATTCTATTCCAATTTGTCCGTTTTCATGCAGCAGACTTGCAAGTCTGAAGTAAGCATTTGGTGTATCGGGATTATTCTTTAGCGCTTCAATATAAAAATTAATTGCGGTAGTTAAATCTTCGCTTGATGAGCGCAAAAGATAACGCTGATGGGCAGCCTGCGCAAGCTGCATGGAATTTCCTGACCCACCATGCGGGTCTGCATGCGAATTATCGGGAGTTTTCTGCTTGAACATGATGTTCCTTTTTTAGATTCTTGGTTTTAAAAATATACAATTAATTTTAACGGGTTACACTGATTGTGCTTCATATATAAACGGTAAAAATCATCCAAACGGTTGAATTTTTTATTAAAAAAACAAAAACCCCGATTGGAAAGCAAAAGTACAACATAACATGTATTGTCAGAGTTAAAAAATAGTTGTAATATTAAGTTTGATAATAAAACAGCGGATAAAGGATTTTATTTTATGGGAATACATATGCAGATATTAATTGCCGTTCTTCTGGGTATTAAAAGAAACTGGCATATATTTTTCGGTCTTATAGCCGGTATGGTTGTAGGGATTTTATTTCCGTCTTCAAGCTACCCTGTGATTCATAAAGTACTGAACTTTATAGGCCAGGGCTTTATAAATATCATACAAATGGTAGTTATTCCCCTTGTAATCAGTGCCATTGTTATCGGCGTTTCAAACATCGGCGATAACAAACAGCTGGCTAAATTCGGCAAGAAAATGATATTCTATTATTTTATTATTACCCTTGCCGCCGTTACAATAGGCGCGGTTCTGGCTCTCATATTCAAACCCGGAATAGGCGCGCAGAGTTTTATTAATCCCGATGTTGCACAGCAGCTTCAGGGCTTTGTTTCAAGCGCAATTGCGGAACAAAAAGCCAACATGGCGGGAATGTTCCTTGATATGATACCTAAAAACCCTTTTAACGCTCTTGCAAACGGACAAATGATACCTATTATCATTTTTGTCTTAACATTTGCCATAGCGCTTGCAAAAGTAGGCGAAATCAACCGTCCCGTAGTTTCTTTCTTTGAAAGCATTTTTGCCGCAACAATGAAAGTAACGGACTGGATTATGTATCTTGCAGCCCCCGGTGTTTTTGCACTGACTGCAAGCTCTGTGGCAAGTTTCGGTATGCAGATGTTCTCCGAAGTCTGGAAATATTTCCTTGTAATATCTCTGGGTCTTGCAATACAGTTTTTTGTGGTTTACCCGCTTTTAATGAAGATATTCTCCAAAGTTCCCGTAGGAAAGCTTTATACGGCAATAACCGAAGCCATAATGGTTGCATTCGGCACCGCGTCAAGTTCGGCAACACTGCCTTTAACAATCACATGCTGTGAAAAAAGAGGTATTTCAAATAAAATTTGTTCTTTTGTTCTGCCTCTGGGTGCAACGCTTAATATGGACGGAACAGCACTTGTGCAAACGGTTGCGGTAATATTCTTAACACAGGCATACGGCATAGAACTCTCTATAGGTATGATTATACAAATAGCAGTTCTTGCAATGATAGCCTCATCAACTGCTGCAGGTATTCCGGGTGCAGGTTTAATTACCATAGCACTTGTTTTAAACGGAATCGGGCTCACTCCCGAACAGCTTGTGGTCGGTTTCTCATTCCTCTTTGCACTTGAAAGACTTGCCGATATGCTGCGCTCGACGGTAAACGTAGCTTCCGACGCGGTTGTTGCGGCAATTATTGCAGACAATGAAAATGAGATAAACTACGACCTTTTAAACAACCCTGACGGCTACAAAGAAATAGTTTAATGAACATAAAAATCGTACTTGAAGGCAAAATCAAAGAACCATACTTCAAGGCAGGAGTAGACGAATTTAAAAAACGGCTGCTCAATAAGGTTGAAGTCCTTGAAGTTTCGGACATTTACGAATTTTTAAAAAACAAAAAAGGTGCGTATATAATAACGCTTGAAATAGAGGGCAAAATGCTCTCCAGTGTTGAATTTGCAAATAAAATAAGAGAAGTGGAAACAAGCGGAATTGCAAACGAAATACTATTTTTAACAGGCGGCGCCGACGGACTTAAAAAAGAAGTGCGCAATATGTCCGACTTTAAATTTTCATTGTCAAAACTGACATTTGTCCATCAGGAGGCTGTTTTCATACTAATTGAACAGATTTACAGGGCATACAAAATTTTAAACAACGAACCGTATCACAAATAGGAGCAAAAATGAGAGCTGTTGATTTAATACAAAAGAAAAAAGAGGGGCAAAAACACACTCGCGAAGAGATTTATTCTCTTGTTGACGGGTATATGAAAGGTGAAATTGAAGACTATCAAATGTCTGCATGGCTTATGGCAGTGTGTTTTCAAGGACTGGATAAGGATGAAACCGCCTGGCTTACCCAAGCTTTTGTCGACTCGGGCGAAGTGCTTGATTTTTCTCATATAAGTGATTTTGTTGCCGACAAGCACTCAACCGGCGGTGTTGGCGACAAGGTAACAATAGTTCTGATTCCGCTTCTTGCAAGCCTCGGTGTAACCTGCGCCAAACTATCAGGCAGGGGTCTTGGCTACACCGGAGGAACTGTTGACAAACTTGAGTCCATACCGGGTTTTAAATGTGAAATGTCAAAAGATGAATTTATGTCGCAGATAAAAGAAATCAATGCCGCAATTTCCTCTCAAAGTCCGAATTTAACTCCCGCAGACGGGAAAATCTACGCGCTTCGCGATGTCAGCGCAACAGTTGACAATAAATCCTTAATCTGTGCGTCCGTTGTATCCAAAAAAATCGCAAGCGGCGCAAATTCAATAGTTTTAGATGTCAAATACGGCTCCGGCGCGTTCATTAAAACAAAAGAAGAAGCGCAGGAACTTGCAAGCCTTATGATAGAAACGGGAGCGCTTTTAAATCGCAAAATATCCGCAATTATCACCTCCATGGAGCAGCCACTGGGTAAAAATATAGGCAACAGCCTTGAGATTATTGAAAGTATAGAGTTTTTAAAAGGCAACTACGAAAAAGATTTATACGATGTAACGCTTGAAATCGTTGCAAAAACACTCATTGCAGGAGGTTTGTGCAAAACAAAGCAGGAAGCAAAAGAAAAAATGGATGAGAGCATAAAATCAGGCAGCGCACTTGAAATGCTTAAAAAAATCATAGCCTGTCAGGGCGGGAACCCCGATGTGATAAATGACTACAGTCTTTTTCACCCCGCAAAAAATTCTGTTGAAATAAAAGCAGAGCAAAACGGATATATTTCAAATCTTGACGCGCTTGAAATAGCCCATGCCTGCAAACTTTTAGGCGCAGGAAGAGATAAAAAAACAGACCCGATTGACTACAGTGCAGGCTGCATTCTTTGCAAAAAAACAGGTGACGCGGTTCAAAAAGGTGAAACAGTGCTTACACTTTACCATAACGATATTAAAGAAGAAAAATTAAAAGAAGCAAAAGAACATGCCGGGAACTCTTTTTTAATTACAAATACTAAAGTAACCCCGCCCGTGCTTATTTACGGCGTATAATGTTCATTGTATAATCATCTTAAAAAACAGAGGAAAACATTATGAATAAATTTATGGTAACAACGGCAATAGACTATGTTAACGGCGCTCCGCACATAGGACATGCTTTTGAGAAAATATTAACCGATGTACTTTACCGTCATTTTAAGCAAAGATGTGACAGGACATTTTTTCTTACAGGCACTGACGAACACGGTATAAAAATCCAAAAAACCGCAGCACAAATGGGTATTACACCCAAAGAACTCTGTGATGAAAACGCGCAAAAGTTTAAAGATGCCTGGGAATTACTTGATATTAAATACGATAAATTTATCAGAACAACAGATGTTGAACACACAAAAATCGTACAGGAAATTTTTGAAAAACTCCTTAAAAAAGGCGACATTTATAAACACAAATACGAAGGGCTTTACTGCAGCGGCTGCGAAAGTTTTTTAAATGCCAAAGACCTTGACGAAAACGGCTGCTGCCCGATTCACGGTAAAAAACCTGAAATTGTAAGCGAAGAAAATTATTTCTTTAAACTTACAAAATATAAAGACGCAATAATTAAGCACATTAAAGAAAATCCTGATTTTATTATGCCGTCGTTCCGTGCAAACGAAGTTTTAAACCAGCTTGAGAGCATAGAAGACATCTCGGTTTCGCGCGCAAAAAGCAACGTAAACTGGGGTATAGAGGTTAAATCAGACCCCGAACAGGTAATATATGTCTGGATTGACGCACTTAGCAACTATATTACGGCTCTTGGCTACAACCCGAACGGCGAATCGGGCGAAAGTTTTAAAACTTTCTGGCCTGCAAATTTCCAGATTATAGGAAAAGACATTTTAAAATTCCACTCTATTTACTGGATTGCAATTCTTATGGCGCTTGAGGTTGAACTGCCTAAAACAATTTACGCGCACGGCTGGATTACAATCGACAAAAATAAAATGTCAAAATCAATCGGCAATGTTATTTCACCCAAAACCGTTATGGACGCTTTTGAGCTCAAAGAGCCCGATTCTTTCAGATATTTTATGTGCGTAAGCGCCCCTTCGGGTAAGGACGGAAACTATTCGGATGAGGACTTTAAAGAACGCGTAAATGCAGATTTGGCAAATAATATGGGTAATCTCTTAAACCGCTCTTTAAATATGTTATGTAAATACTTTGACGGAAATATCCTTAAAGAACACATTTGTGAAAACGAACTCACACAGGCCTCGATGGCTGCAATATCAAAAGTTAAAGAACACTTTGACCGCGTAGAACTCGCCGAAGCCGCCGCGGAAATAATAAATACGGTTGATATCGCAAATAAATTCGTTAACGACAATGCGCCCTGGACACTTGCAAAAGAAGGAAAAATTGATGAATGCGGCAGGGTGCTCTACAGTGTTTTTGACCTTATGTGCAAAGTGGCGGTGCTTATTTATCCTTACTGTCCCAATATCGCTTCAAATATGGCGCGTCAGTTAAAAATAGACATTGATACAAAACTTGACGACCTTGCGCCGAAGATGGTAAAAGAGGGCAAACTTATTGAAAAATCAGAAATTCAACCGGTATTTTTAAGACTGGATTCAGAGTTTGCGGTAAAAAAATAATATGGATTTAAACAAAAACAGGTGATATAATCGTCTTATGGCTCAGGAATTACCAAACACAAACGACATAATAGACCCTGAAAACAGAGTCAACCAGTGGCTCAAAGAGTATAAAGAAACGGATAGCGACGCTACAAAACGTCATCTTCGCGAACTTATAGTACTTGCGTACATGCCTCTTGTCAAAAAGGTTGCCCGTTCGCTTGCAAGGCGCTCTACCGACCCTATTGAAGACATTACTCAGGTGGGGGCCCTGGGGCTTATTAAATCCATTGACCTTTTTAAACCCGAGATAAGTTCAAACTTCAGAACATATGCAACTTATTTAATAACGGGCGAAATCCGCCATTATTTAAGGGATAAAAGCACGATTATCCGTGCACCCAGAGAAATCAAAGAACTGTCTTACCGTGTGCACAAAATAACACTTGAATTAACGGAAAAACTCGGCACAACACCTTCCGATAAAGAACTCGCTCAGGCGCTTCAGATGAGTGAAAAGAAAATCGAGGAAGTGTTTGACCTGGACAGACGCACAACCGCTATTTCAATTGACCAGATAGTAGGAAATGAAGAAGGCGGAGGAGCGGCATTAAGCGACAGACTTGTGGATGAGAGCCAAAAAGACATAATAGCCGGCTTTGAAAACAGACTTATTTTAAATGAAGCAATAAAGAAACTGGACAATGACGAGCAGCAACTCATTATTTTAAACTACTTTGAAGGCTTAAATCAGCGTGAAATCTCGCAAAGGCTTGATATGTCACAAATGCAGGTTTCAAGAAAACTCAAAAAAGCACTGGATAAGTTATTCAACCTGATTACAAAAAAAGGTCTATATAAATATGAGCATTAACGCTCTTTTTACAATATTCAGCGCCGCAATCGGTCTTTGCATAGGGAGTTTTTTAAATGTTGCGGCATTAAGAGGCTTGAGCGGAGAGAGCATTGTATTTCCACCCTCAAAATGTCCTAAATGCGGCAAAAAACTCAACTGGTACACAAACATTCCTGTTATTTCTTACATTTTTCTTCTGGGTAAATGTCAATTCTGCAAAAAACCCATTTCACCGCAGTACCCGATTGTCGAACTTGCAAATGCACTTTTGTATGTATTTGCATTTCTTAATTTCGGCATAAGCATAAACACGCTTATCATCTGGGTAATTTTATCGGTTTTTATATTAATTTGCATAACAGACTTCAGAGAACATGTCGTACTTGATTTTCACACATACATTTTAATTGCCGCAGGGCTTTTGTATAACATTTTTCACTTAGGTTCAATCTCAATAACGGAAAGTATTCTGGGTATTGCTGCGGGTTATTTGATATTTGAAATTTTAGCCCGCATAGGCACCCTGACCGTTAAAACACGGGCCTTTGGCGAGGGTGACACACTCATTGCAATGGGCGCAGGAGCGCTTCTGGGATGGAAAATGCTTTTGCCTGCAGTGTTTTTAAGCATTGTAATACAGGCATTCTTTGCCATTCCCGCACTTTTTGTAAAATATATAAAAAATAAAAACTTTCCGGGCGCCTCTTCGCTTTTTATTACGGTTTTATCAATAATTACGCTCAGATTTCTTAATCAGGATTCCTGTTTTTATTTCATATGGCTTATTTTAATATGTCTTATTCTTGCAATCTGTCTTTTTGTTTTAATAAAAAATATTAAAACACGGCAAAGTGAAGGGTTTTATTACATGCCCTTCGGCCCCGCACTTGTTTTTGCAGCATTTCTTGTATTCTTTTATTCGGATAAAATATTAAGCTTTCTTAGTTAAATTTTCTGTCTTAGGCTTTGCATTACCTGATTTTACGGCAATCTCCCTGCCGTAAGAATACATCGTGCCGCCGACTGCAGCAATAGCAGCAAGCAGCCCCGCAAAAATAAACTGTTTTTTGTGCTTTCTTGCAAAGTTCATAAGCCTGTCAAGTTTGTTAGTATCAAGAGGATTCAAATCCTCAAGTTTTTTATCAATATCTGCTTCTTTTGCCTTTTTTGCCGCTTCGTATGCTATCATATCTTTTTTTGCCTGAACACCTTGCAGTATAATATTGCTTGTATCTTTATATGAAGCTTCGATTTGCTCCGCAGTCAACTCTGCACCGCCCTTAACCGATTCAGGCACAGGCGCAAACAGCGCATTTCTGAATTTGCAAACCTCTTCATAAATCTGTCCGTTATCACCCTCATTAAGACCGCGGGCTTTTAAAGCTTTTGCAAGAGAGTCAAAATAATTATCCGCCTCTCCTTTCTCAAGGGCTTCAAAATATGCCTTGTTGAAACCTGCAACATCAGTGCTTAAATTCGGAATAATATCATCATAATGTTTGTAAAAATTTTGCGACAACGCTACATCCGCACGTTTTGCTGCAGCATACCTTGCGGGATTTAAAATATCTTCATCCTGCAGCTTTAATTCTTCTTCAAGCAGGTGAATAGACTGGTCAACCTGCCCGGGATCAACAATCTGCTGCGCCAAAGTCGGCTGGCCGGTTTTTCTTACACCGTGAATAAAATTCCCCTGCGGAGTTTGCATTCTGTCGGTAAAAAAGCTTGTCGAACCCCACAGATCGCCTCCGTTGTCATTTAAATAGTTGCTTGAGCCGACAACAACTTTTCCGTCAAATCTTCCCTGAATTTTTGAAGCATTCCAGTCAAAAAGCGCTCCGTCATCATTTACTTCATAAATGAGCATTTTAGGGTCAAAAGAATCTCCTTTTACTTTCCTGAACGCTTCTTCAATTGCCGACAACTGCTCATCAGAGTACCTGTGAGCGTCTTTTATTCTAAGACCGTCATAGTTTTTTGCAAGCTCCTGTGCTGCTTCTTCTATTCCTTCATCGCGAAATTCAAAACCTGCAATTCTTTTTATGCCTTTTTCATCAAGCACCTGAGACACGGTTTCCTCAACACTTTCGCTTACGGGGCCTGAAACTTCGACCGTATTTATACCCAGAAGTTTTTTCATGTTTTCAAAAAAATCCGAGATTATTTCCTTCATACCTGCTTCACCTGCATCTTTAGGTAATTTATCCGAAGGCAGAAGCAATACGCCTTTTCCTTCCTTAAAACCCATCGCCTCTCTTGCGGCAAGCGCGGCATTATAAGCCTGCGTCATCTCATCTTTTGAAGCCATTGCTCTGCCGAAATTTACTGATTTATATCCACTATTTAGCGCGCTTATTTTCATTTCCTAACCCTGTCTGTATACTAAACAACACTATTGACATAAAACACAAAAAGAAAAAATTTTGCTATTGCCCGGATTATTTAATGCATTTTTTTAATTTTGTTAACAAAATTTAACCAAATTTTTTAAAAAAAGGCAATTTTTTAACACATATATTTTTTATATAAGTACGATATACTTCAAACGAGGAAAACAAAATGAGCGCAACAATATTTGATGTACAAGAACAAGTCTGCATGTTTGCCGATACAAAAGACCTTAAATCAAGGCTCGACGGTATGGATGCAAGAAGCATAGTTCCTTCTTTCAGAAGAACAAAAGATCCTATTACGCTCGCTTTTGAACATATTGATAACAAACCCTTAAACAAGCTGGCAGGCGAATTTGTAAAAGAAACATTTTTAGATGCAATTTGCTTTATATCAAAAGTTTTTGAATAAAAATTTCCGTAAGGACAAGGGATATACATAAAAAGAGGTACAGAGCATAAACTTTGCACCTCTTTTTATTTGAAATCAAATTTCAATCCAAAGGTTTAATTTTTTCAAAAATTTCAACCGTTTGATTGATGAGAACACAAACACTCTGAGGGTATATTTATATTGTAAGCGCTATAGCTTACAAAAAATGGTAAGAGGTAGGTTTATATAAATTATGAGTGAGGGCTTAATAACGGGTCTTGACTTGACTTTAAGAAGGTTAAGTTCGATTGAAAACAGTATTAACCGCATACTGGGCACAGATGAAGATTTGTCTGTGCAAAATAAATCTGCCGCAAAAGAATTCAAAAACATACTGGATGAAAAACTTAACGAAAACACTAAGACGGCAGAAAATAACATAGAGAAAACAACATTTAAAAACTCAAGAGAAAATATTGAAAACCTGATTGAAAAATATGCCGCAAAAAACAATCTTGACCCGGATTTTATAAAAGCCGTGGTTAAGCAGGAATCAGGCTTTAACCCTGACGCCAAATCAAAATGCGGCGCTATGGGTCTTATGCAGCTTATGCCCCAGACGGCAAAAGGGCTCGGAGTAGTCGACGCATTTGACCCGGAACAAAATATCGAAGGCGGGGTTAAATACTTAAAGAGCATGCTCAACCGTTTTAACAACGACCCCAAACTCGCTCTTGCCGCTTATAATGCAGGCCCCGGGGCAGTACAAAAATACGGGGATATTCCCCCTTATCGCGAAACACAAAATTATGTAAAAAATATTATGTCTTCCTATGAAGCACTGAAAGAAGGCAAAATATGATTACAAGAGGTCTTGAATCCGCCACAAAAGGTATGTTGTCGCTTCTGAAACAGGAAGATGTCAACGCAAACAACCTTGCAAACGTAAACACCGTAGGTTTTAAAAAAACAAACATAACATTTAAAAACCTCATGGATGCACAGGTTGAAGTAAAACAGGTGCCGCTTACAAACAACCCGAAAGATACACAGTTCATACGTGTAGGCGATTTAAGCCTCGGAAACGCCGCGGACAGAACCTACATTGACTTTTCGCAGGGCGGATTAATAACAACGGGAAACAAGCTTGATGTCGGCATTCAGGGAGACGGCTTCTTTAAAATAAGACATCAAAATGTGCCTGATAATATACCTTATGATGAAAAAAATTACTACTACACACGCGCGGGCAACTTTCAGCTGACGGATGACTATTACCTTGTCACAAAAGACGGCGACTGGGTAATGGATACACAAAACAGAAGGATAAGGATAGTCCTTAATCCCGAAGAAGAGGAAAATAACCCCAACAACAGAATTGACTCAATAAAAGACATAGATATAGGAGAAAGAGGGGTAATACAAATTACAAACCCGGATACCCCGAGAACCCTTCAACAGATTCAAATAGTTGATTTTAGGGATAAAACATTAATTTCGGCACAGGGCGAGGGCAGGTTTGTGCAGCCCGAGGGAATTGATGCGGGCGCCTATCAAAACAACGCAAGCGCCTCCCTGCAGCAGGGATATCTGGAAAGCTCAAATACAAACACAATCTATGAAATGATAAACACAATTACCGTAACCCGCTCATATGAAGCTATGGCAAAAATAGTAAAAACTCAGGGCGACACGGTGTCAAGAGCAATTGACTTAGGAGTTATAAGAGGTTAACAGGGAAGTTTTGAGGAAATAAAATGCTAAGATCACTACACACAGCCGCAACCGGCATGATTGCACAGCAAACAAACCTTGACGTTATAGCCAACAACATGGCAAACGTTAACACTTACGGCTATAAAAAAGTCCGTGCAGAATTTCAGGATTTAATATATCAAACCGAGCGTGCAGCAGGTGCGCAGATGGGACAGGGTACTTATCAGCCCGTGGGTGTTGAAATCGGTCTTGGTGTCAAAACCGCCGCAACTTCAAGGATTTTTACAACAGGTATTATGCAGTCTACAGGCAGAAACCTTGATGTGGCAATTGAAGGCGACGGTTTTTTCCAGATTACGCTTGATGACGGCACAATAGCCTACACACGCGACGGGTCTTTCAAAATGGACGCCAACGGCTCACTCACCACAACAGACGGATACCAGCTTATGCCGCCTATACAAATCCCTCAAAACACAAAAGAAATTACCATAACTCCGCAGGGTATGGTATCGGTTAAAGTCGGCAACCAGATTGAACAAACACAGGTCGGCCAGCTCCAGATTGTAAAGTTCCAGAACAACTCGGGGCTTGCAGCCACGGGGCACAACCTTTACCTTGAAACACCCGCATCAGGTGTTCCTGTACCCGGTATTGCAGGACAGGACGGCTACGGAACAATCCAGCAATACTTTGTTGAAGGTTCAAATGTTCAGACAGTGGAAGAAATGATAGCGCTTATAAAAGCGGAGCGCGCATTTGAATCGAACTCAAAAATTATCACATCCGCTTCAAATATCTTGCAGGTAACAAATAATCTTCAATAAAAATGAAAAATAAAACAACAAAAATCTTAATAACCGCAACACTCCTGCTTTTTAGCACGCTTAACTGCAATGCGCAAAAAATGAGCCAGGAAGAATTTAAATCCGCAATTATTGAACAAATAACCCTGCAGGCTCAAAAACAGGTAGATAAGCTCGGCGGCGGAGATATTGAAGTTAAGATTTTAAATATGCCCCGGGGCGGAATTGAAGTGCAAAACAAGTTAAAAATCACCGTAGAATCAAACACTAACGGTTTTTTAAGCCGCGACATAAAAAGAGTAAGCGTATATGACGGCAATAATTTTGTAAAATCATTCCCTATAGGCGTAAACACTCTTGTTTACAGGGAAGTCCTCTGCGCCATCAACCCGATTGTAAGAGATCAGGCAATAACCGTATCAAATTCCTCTCTGCAAAAGGCTCAAATAGGGGAATATTTAGGGCAGACAATGGATAAAAAACCAAATAACCAGCTTGTGGCGACAAGAAATATCCCCAAAGGAAGCCCGATATTAAAAAATTATGTAAAATCAAAACCCGATGTTATAAAAGATTCAACTGTAAATATAATTTTTGAATCCAACGACAATCTTAAAATTACCGTGGACGGTAAAGCCTTAAAAGAAGGCAGCATAGGGGATAATGTTCTTGTGCGCAGCCTTAAATACAACAAGGTTTACCATGCGGTGGTAAGCAATAAAAACGAAGTAACGGTAAAAATCTAAAGGAAATAAGGATGATAAAAAAGTTAGCGCTGACAATTTGTTTTATGGCATTTTTACTCCCTCAGGCGGGAGCGGAAAGTCTTTTTTCACTGAATGCCACACAGACAAGCTTTATTGAGCCCAGACCCCTGTACAGTTCAGTCCGCGCACGCAATGTGGGCGACCTTGTAACAATTGTAATTGACGAAGTTCCCACGCTGACTGACTCGGGCGTATATGAAACGGAAAAAACATCAAGTATATTAGAAAACCTGTCTAATGCCATAAACACAATTTTTAAAACCAACTTAAAAGGTGCACTTAACAATACAAGCGGAACAATTTCCGTGTCCGGCAGCACAAATACCCAGAGAAGGCTCGGCATACAGGATAGAGTCGCAGTGCAGGTTATACAGCTTTTGCCCAACGGAAACCTGCTTGTACAGGGTAAAAAGACCCTTGTTAACGCAAATGAGCGTGTAGATTTACTTGTATCGGGAGTTGTCGACCCCAGATGGATTGACCAGCAGGGCGAAATAAGCTCAAATCAGGTTGCCAATCTGCAATTTGCAATGAGCGGTGCAGGAACGGTATCAAGGGGTCAAAACGAAGGTATACTCTATCGTTTCATGAGATATATATTCTGATTTTAAAAAGGATGACAAACGTGTTTAAAAAAATACTCTTAACAGGATTAATACTTTTACTGGGCATATCCCAAATCGGAGTTGCCGACGCAATAAGCGCCCAGAGCGTGAGAATAAAAGATATAACGCACATAAAAGGCGTCAGGGAAAACCAGGTTGTAGGATACGGACTTGTCGTAGGCTTGCAGAACACAGGCGATAACTCCCGCCACACTCAGATGACAAACCAGCTCTTACTGCAAAACCTCGGCACGGTTATCGACCAGTCCAACTACATCCAAAAAGGTGCCTCGGCTGCTGTTATTGTCACCGCCACCATACCTCCTTTTGCAAAAAACGGCGACAAAGTAGACGTTGTGGTTTCCGCCATGGCTGACGCCAAAAGCCTTGAAGGCGGTGTACTTGTACAGACACAACTGAGAGCACCCAACGGAGAAATTGTCGCCGTGGCACAGGGGCCTCTTTCCGTGGGCGGCGCAAGTGCTAAAGCCGCAGGCTCAAGCTCCAGAACGGCAATCACCACAACAGGCAGAATCCCTGGCGGCGCAATTGTTGAAAGAGATATAATAAGTGCAATAGGTGATGAAAACTCGCTCACGCTCATTCTGGATCAGGCAGATTACACAATGGCGGCGCAAATTGCAAATATAATTACAAGAAACGTATCTGACGCCATAGCACTTGACGGCGGAAGCATAAAAGTGAGCATCCCGCAGAGATATTTAAGCGACAGAATCGCATTTATTTCAATTCTTGAAAATATAAGAGTAAGCGCACCAAGAGAACGCGCCAAGGTAATAATAAATGAAAGAACGGGAACCGTAGTAATAGGAGCGGATGCAAGACTTATGCCCGCAGCGGTTGCACACGGGGGCATTACGGTTACCATTCAGGCATTCAATGATGTGTCTCAGCCCGCGCCTTTTTCTCCGCAGGGTCAAACCGTGGGTGTTACAAACGCACAAATTGACATAGAAAAAAAAGAAGGCAGCCTTGTTGAAATGAAAGCAAATTCAACACTCGGAGAACTTGTAAATGCGCTTAATTCAATAGGCGTGACACCTACGGACTTAATTGCAATCCTGCAGGCACTAAGAATGTCAGGCAGCCTTCAGGCGGAATTACAAATAATTTAGAGGCAAACATGAGCGATAATTTTTATTCCATACCGGCTCATACAATGACAAACTACTCTCAGGGTGCAGACTTTGACGTAGTTAATACAATACGCTCGTCAGGCACGCAGAAGGAGCAGTTAAAAAAAGTTGCAAAAGAATTTGAAGCAATCCTTGTTTCAAAAATGCTCACACAAATGGATAAAACCGTGGACAGGGAAAACTCGCTCTTTGGCGAATCAAAATATGAAGAAAACTTCAAATCCATCCTTTTCAACCAGATAGGCAGAGATGTTGCAAACTCGCCGATATCAAACATAGGCTTTGCAAAACAACTCTATCAGCAGATGGAAAGAAGCGTTCCGGATGAAACACTAAGCACAAAGGATATTACAGGCTAAAATGAATATTTCGATGAACACAAATCAAATAGCGGACGCGCAGGCACTTAACCGTATTTTTTATAATTATGCACTGAAAAATACACAGGCAAATACGCAAAGCAGTGTTTTAGAAACCGATACAAAACAAGATGACATTAAACTCATTCAAAATGATATATTTAAAAACGTAGATATTGAAGATATTAAAAATTCAGCCAAATCAATAGGAGAAGAGATAAGCGAAGAGGATATTAAATACGGGCTGACCTACGGCAGAAGCGTGTTAGCGGATTACAGCGCATAAAACGGGAAAACTATGAATAAAATAACTTTTGAAAAAATCAAAGAAAGCTATATAAGCATAAAAACCCTGCTTGAACAAAAGCAGCGCGCTCTTGTAGAAAAAAATCTGGAAGAGCTGACAAGCTGTGATGAAAAACTTATCTGCGCTTACAATGAAATAAAAATAATTTATGAAAGAAAAGATGAATTTTCGCTGAATAAAGAACAAAAAGAAGAGCTTTGCGCATTAAGCGAACAAATAGGAAAACTTCAAAAAAATAACGAAGTATTAATTGCCCACTCTTTAAATGTTATAAATAAAATATTTGAGGGAATTTTAAACATATCATCGGCAAAAAATGCCGATTATAATCATTTGGGCAAGAAAAATCAGGATAATACCCTTGAGATTTCTTCAATCACGGAAGAAGCCTAAACATTTAAAAAGGAGTTTTAAATGACAATAAATCAAACAATGAATATTAGCAGAGAGTCCATGAACAACTACCAGCATGCGCTGGCTGTCGTTTCGCAAAACCTTGCGAATATGAATGTTGACGGCTACATAAAACTGCGTGCGGACTTTGCCACAAACCCGACATACAGTCTGGGAAATAATGTTTACAGCAATATTCGCGGCTTAAACGGCGCGAGCATTTCACAAATTACAAGTTATGCCAATAACGCTGCCGCAAACAGCGCGCGCGGAGCAAATTCGCAGGCGCAGTATTACTATACTTTAGGCTCGATTATGGACCAGCTTGGCGAAATATCAAACGAACTCGGCGATGACGGCCTGCAGGCAAGCTTTGAAGAGTTTTTCTCGGCAGCGCAAAACCTCAGCGCCAACCCGACCGATCCTTCCGCAAGAAGAATTTATCTTGAAAGCGCACAAAGTGTTGCAATGAAGTTTAACTCCATCGCAGGCTCTCTTGATAACCTGCAGGAGCAGCTTGTAGGCGACTGGCAGCATCCGGCAACAATTGAAAACAGTGACATCTATATGAGTGTGCAGGACTTCAACAAGGGTCTTGAACGCCTTGCCGAACTAAACAAACAAATAACAATTCAGGGGGCCGAAAACTCAACGGGCTTAATTAACGAAAGAGAAAATCTCCTGAAAGACCTCTCCGCTTATATGGATTTAAATGTGGAATACAATAAAAACGGCACGGTAGATGTTAAAACAGGCGACATAAAACTGGTTGCGGGAGGAGAGCAGCAGGTAAAACTAAATGCCGTAGCAGGCGACAAGGATACGCCCGCTATTATAGAAATTCAAAAAATGGACGGCACAACAATGATTTCAAACGCGAACGATGAAATCTCCGGAGGCCAGATAGGTGCAATCCTTGATATAGTAAACACATCCGATGACGGTTTTATCACCATAAGCGGTATGAGAAGCAAAATTGACGAAATGGCAAACACATTTGCAACGGAAGTAAATAATGTTCAAACATTCGTCAACGGCGACATGCAGGCTATGGCACTGGGCACTGACCCTGCCACAGGCGAACAAATTCTTGTTCCTTCAACCGAGCCTATTTTTAACCTTGATAATCCCATAACGGCAGACAGCATAAGCGTTAACCGGAATGTCATAGATAATCCCAACCTTATTGCAACGGCACGCGTTGACACCTCGGTTGCAGGCTGGGAGAAAAATGTCGGAAACTCGGACAACATCGTCGCAACCGCACAATTAAGAGATAAAAACACAATGAGCACATACGGCGGCGCTAATAATGTCACCTTTGAAGGTTTTCTTACATATTTTTCCGGCGAAGTCGGCCTGCAGCAAAGCGACATTGCGGGCAAATTTGAAACCGCAAATGTAGTAAACGAGTCTGCCCAGACAAATTATCAAAGTATTACCGGTGTAAACCTCGATGAAGAACTCGCCGATATGATTAAGTTTCAAAGAGGGTACGAGGCCTCAGCCAGAATGTTTAACGTAGCAAATGAAATATATCAGGTGCTGGTGGCACTCGGAGAATAAGGAAGATAAAATATGTCTATAAGAATAACAACCCAGATGTCATCAAATCTCATGCTGACAAATATGAACAAAAACCTGTCGAATATCTACTCAACATACGAGCAGATAACCTCAGGCAAAAAGCTTACCTCGGTGGGTCAAAACCCTTCTGACGGCACAAAAGTCATGAAATACAACAAACAGCTGGGGCAGCTTGATGACTGGTCAAAAAACATTTCGACCGCAAAAGACGAGCTTTCCCAGTCTTATGACACTCTGGGGCTGATTCAGGAAAACCTGCAGAGAATAAACGAGCTGACCATGTCTGCCGCAAATTCATACAACTCCGAAGACAGTCTGAAGGCAATAAGGGATGAAGTTGAGCAGAGAACAAAGACAATAGCGCAGCTTGCGAATACAAAATATCAGGATAAATATATTTTTGGAGGCTCAAACACAGCAAATGCGCCTTTTGCACTTGATGACGATTTAAATGTGACATACTCCGGCACATCTCAAGACGGCAGCTGGGAGAGAAATATCGAAATCTCCGAAGGCGTCACCATGCCTTTAAACATTAACGGACAAGAAATTTTCGGGGATGAAAACGGCGGAATATTTGCAACACTTAAAGAATTAAATGACGCTCTTAAAAATCCGGATATGGACATAAAAGCCATCAGCGACTGCCTTGATCCGATTCAGGCAGGAATAAAAGATATAACAGGAGCTCAGGCTACCATTTCAAGCAGAGTGCAAAGACTTGATGCGACAAGCAATATAAATGAAAATGCCACGCTCAGCCTGAAAGAATTAAAATCAAATCTTGAAGAAACAGACATGGCTGAAGCGGCTACACAACTCATAATGTATCAAACGGCGCTACAGGCGTCACTGCAGGCAGGTGCCTCAATTATGCAGCAGGCATCGCTTCTAAACTATATTTAAGAAAAATATAAACTTACCATTTTACAGCCTTTTGCCCGAAGCGAAAGGCTTTTTATTTTATATTAAAATCCGTTTTATCTACTTGGAAGCTGCCGGAGCAAGTACTGCAACCACATTTCTGCCCTCAAGCGAAGGTGCTTTTTCAAGTGAAAAAGTTCCTTGTTCAAATTCGGAAAGAAATTTGTTTGCAAGGTCAAGCGCAAGTTTGTTATGCTGCATTTCACGGCCTCTTAACATAACAACTACCTTCACTTTATTGCCCGAAGCAAGGAATTTTCTTGCACTTTTTAATCTCACCTCATAATCATGGGTGTCAATTTTATAGCGCATTTTAACTTCTTTAACATCAACGGTATGCTGCTTTTTACGGGCCTCTTTGGCGCGTTTTTCGGTTTCGTATTTATATTTGCCCCAGTCCATAATTTTTGCGACCGGCGGGGATTGATTTGCCGACACAACAACTAAATCTAAATCTTTTTCTCTTGCCATCTCAAGCGCTTTGCTTGTGGCAACAAGACCATGGTTTACACCCTCGTCGTCAATGAGCCTTACTTCCTTTGCTCTGATTCTGTCATTGACCAATTCTTTTTGAGCTTTGATTTCTTTGTTAATTGTTGTATCTCCTTATGTAATCTATATGTAACTTAGTAATTCTATCATAAATTCGCATATTTGCAAAAACTAAAAGCCGACATTAAGATTTACCCAAATGCCGGCTTTTAAAATGTTCTAATTCAACACTTATTTAACAAGTTCTTTGAATTTTTTACCTGCAGAGAAAGCGGGAACAGTTTTAGCCGCGATTTTGATTTCTTTGCCTGTTTGAGGGTTGCGGCCTGTTCTTGCTGCTCTTTTTCTTGCTTCAAAAGTACCGAAGCCTACTAAAGTAACTTTTTCGCCT
>DVFS01000011.1 GCA_018713115.1 Candidatus Galligastranaerophilus faecipullorum | reverse complement strand
GAGACAGTTCGGTCTATATCCGGTATGCGCGCAAGAGAATTGAACGGAGTCTTCCTTAGTACGAGAGGACCGGGAAGAGGGAACCTCCAGTGTACGGGTTATCGCGCCAGCGGTAAACGCCCGGTAGCTGTGTTCCAAGCGGATAAGTGCTGAAAGCATATAAGTACGAAGCCCACCGTAAGATGAGTTCTCTTTTGACACAAGTCAGTAAGTCCCCTTGCAGACCACGAGGTTGATAGGACGCAGGTAGAAGAATGGCAACATTTGCAGCCGAGCGTTACTAATAGGACGAGGGCTTTTCCTGACAACCATATTGGTTAAGGAAAAAATACATCGGTTTTATATTATCTGTGCAACTTTCAGCGTGCAGGCTGAATAAGCTGCATGACATCAGGTTTTCTGGTGGCCAAGCGGTAGGACTCCACCCGTTCCCATCCCGAACACGGTCGTAAAGACTACTCGCGCTGACAATACTCGGAGGGTAGCCTCCCGGGAAGATAAGTTGCTGCCAGATCTTATATTTAGTAAAAGAACTCTCAGTTTGAGAGTTCTTTTTGTGTTATATTTAATTTGTTATATATTCTGGGATATCTTATGAAAGAGTGGATTAAAGCTATAGTTATTTTGCCCTTTAACGTTACGGTTGTTATTCCGGGTCTTATTTTGTATTTTTCAAAATACAAATTTTTTATGCCAAATATCTTTTGTTTTATTTTCGGGCTAATTCTTCTTTTTGCCGGTCTGTATTTAGCTGCTTGGACTATGCTGCTTTTTCATAAAATCGGAAAAGGCACCCCGGCACCATGGGCTGCCCCGAAACACCTTGTTATACAAGGGCCTTACAGGTTTGTTCGCAACCCTATGATTTTAGGAGTGTTGGCTATTTTGACTGCCGAGTCACTGATTTTAAATACTATAAATATTTTTTACTGGGCAGTATTATTTTTTCTTATTAACTGTATATATTTTAAGATATTTGAAGAGAAGCAGCTTGAGAGAAACTTTGCCGGCGAGTACCTTGAATACAAAAAGAGAGTCCCGATGTGGTTTCCAAAAATCAGGTTTTAGCTGTCTGCATTACCCCATCAACTGCAGTGTTCTTGCTATGTCGGGGTGCATTTCGCTTAATTCTTTTTGTTTGTAGTTTGGGCTGAATAAATTTAGCTTGTAGCTGTCTTTGATTATTTTTTCGCTGACGGGTTTAAAAACATTTTGCCAGACTTCTTCTCTGTTGTCACATTGTTCCGAGCGGTTTACATTCAGCCTCCAGGATACATCGTGTGAATTTTTGTATCTCCTGTATGTAGAGGCCTCTGTGACTATAAGGTCAAGTCTTTTGCCGTAAGGCGTTTTATCAGCCCTTGCTGCATACAAATCTACAAAATAAGTTAAATCATCGGGTGTATTGTTTTCTATATTTTCTTTAAAGTGCTTTAAGTTTTTTATGGTATCAGGCATCATTCTCTCATCAAGAGCGGAAATTTTTTCTGCAACATCTCTTTTGTTTATAAGCACCGTGCCTGCAAAATTTATATTTGATATGTTTTTCACCGCTCTGTCTCCTTTTATTGTTTGCAGGGTTTATAAAACGTGTAAAATTTTTTTCTTGCACAATAAAAAAACTCCCGAATTCAGAGAGTTTTTTATTGACGTTGAAATTTAGCAATTATTTTTTGGAAAAGAGTTTTATAATTTTTTCAAGAAGTCCTTCATCCTCGTATGCGGCTTCTTTTTGCGATTTCTTTTCGATTGTTTTGCCGTAATATTCAGCAAGCCTTAAATCTCCCTGTTCGTAATAAAAATCGCCCAGAATCTGCCCCGCTCTTTTATCTTTATCTATTTCATAAACTTTTTTCCAGTATTCCATTGAGGCAAATTTTTCCCCGTTATTGGCATACAGGTTGGCAAGTTCGATTAATGTGTTTTTATCATCGGGCTTGGCGTTGTGCGCGTGTGTAAATTCAACAATTGCCTCGTCAAAGCGTTTGCGCACTTTATAGCAATAGCCCCAGTTGTAGGATGATTTAAACTCATCGCCCATACCTTCATAAATTAATGCTTTCATCTGGAATGAAAGTGCGTTGGGCAGGCTTAAATCCGTGTATTTTTCAACGTAGTTTAGTGCTTCATCAAATTCTTTTTTGTTGTAATAATACTGTGCCTCAAGCAGATAGTAAGCTGCAAGCTGTTCTTTATTGCTTTCTTTGTACATGTTTTTGTCTTCTTTGAGTTTGTTTAAAATTTCTTTTGCGGAGTCATTTTGTTCGTCCTGCAGGAGGATTTTGGCTTTTAAAAAATCGTCCTCGACTGTTTCAAGCGCGTTTTTGTAATCGCCTGATTTGAAATATAAATTCGCAAGTATATTTTTAAATTCACTGTCCTGCACGAAGTTTGCAACAGCTTTTTTTGCAATACCTATGGCGCTTTCGGGGCTGTTTTCTTTTGTATAAAGGTCGATTAGTTCTATGTATGCATCTTTTTGATTTGCGTCAATGTCGAGAATTTTTAAAAATTCATCGACCGCGCGCAGGTTTTTACCTGTAACCTTGTAAAGCCTTCCGAGTTTTCTTAAGGCTTCAATTGACTGAGATTCAAGATTTAAGGCTTTTTTAACGTCATTTATGGCATGTTCGTATTTCTGCTGCACAATATTGACATTTGCACGTGTTATGTAGTACATAAACTTGTCGCGCTCAAGGTATAAATCCATAAGCTGTGAGAGTGCAACCTCATCCCCCGGTGCAAGCTCTATGATTTTTGTATAAATTTCAATGGCTTTTTCATCGTTGCCTTTTATAAGTTCGTCATTTGCTGCCTGGTGCAGGTTGTGGACATCTGTCATAAATTTACTCCCCTGTAAGATACATTTTTGCAAGCTCATCCGAGTGCAAAAAGCCCCTTTGTTTTATAAGATTGCTTACTTTTATATTGTCATATTTTGCAGTTTTGTGTTCAATTTGAAATGTACCATCGCTGTTTACTGCAAGCAATGCCCAGTAAGGCATTTTATCATCCGTCATTGAGCGTCCGACAGAGCCTGCATTGACAACTGTTTTGCCTGATTTTAGAGAATATCCGCACGGCAGGTGGGTATGACCGCACAGAATAAGCGAAGCTTCTGAATTTTTAACCATTTCTTCGACTTTTTCAGGCGGCATGTCAGGATATATATTTTCATCCTGAAATCTCGGCGAGCCGTGCACAAGCTGGATTTTAAGTCCGTTTATTTCAATGTATTTATTCTCCGGCAGATTTTTTACAAAATCGATATACTTTTTGTCCGTTATTTTAATATCTTCCCTGAGGGCGTAGCCCATGCAGGGGAATTTGTTTTTTGCTTTTTCAAAAAGTTCCTCACTGTAGCAGGCGACCATTTTATCGGTATTACCCTGAATAATTTCAAGGTTTTTAAGGTTTAAAATCTTCTCTGCCGTGCCGTTTGGATTATAGCCTGCCATTATAATGTCGCCGAGGCAAAAGATTTTATCAACCCCGATTGAATCTATCTGTTCTAAAACTGCCTCAAGTGCAAGTGTATTTGCGTGAATGTCAGAAATTACCGCTATTTTCATGCTATGATTTTAACATAAAAAAGGAATTTGTGTTATGGAAAAGATTCAAATTAAAATAGGCGATGTAAAAATAGGCGCGGGTGCGCCTGTGAGTGTTCAGTCTATGACAAATACAAAGACTGATGATGTTGCTGCAACCCTAAAACAGATTGAAGAATTAAAAGACGCTGGCTGCGAGATTGTACGCCTTGCGGTTTTAAACAGGGAATGTGCGCAGAAAATAAAAGAGATTAAAAACAAATCTCCTCTGCCCGTAGTTGCAGATATTCACTTTGATTACCGCCTTGCACTTGAGTGCATGAACTCGGGTGTTGACGCCCTTCGCCTGAATCCGGGCAACATAGGCGGCATGGAACATGTAAAAAAAGTTGTCGATATGGCAAAAAAAACGCAGACTCCGATAAGAATAGGTGTAAACGCTGGCTCGCTTGAGCGGGAGCTTCAGGCGGATAAGACATTAAAACTTGAAGAGAAGATGGTTAAAAGTGCAATGTCTCATATAAAAATTCTTGAGGATTGTGATTTTAATCTTATAAAAGTTTCTCTTAAATCAAGTGATGTGCTGACTACTATTAAGGCCTACAGGCTGATTTATGGTTTGATTCCCTATCCTTTGCATGTCGGTGTTACGGAGGCAGGGACTCTAAGAGGCGGATTGATAAAGTCTTCAATCGGCATAGGCACGCTTCTTTCAGAAGGGATAGGAGATACAATCCGTGTATCGCTTACGGAGAACCCTGTTGAAGAAGTGCGTGCGGGATGGGATATTTTAAAATCTCTTAAAATGCGTCAGAGAGGTGTAAATTTTGTTTCATGCCCCACCTGCGGCAGGACAAAAATTGATCTCATAGGGCTTGCAAAACAGGTGGAAGAAAGATTTAAAAATCTTGATATGCCGCTTACAATAGCCACGATGGGCTGTCCCGTAAACGGCCCGAATGAAGCGCGCGATGCGGATTTTGGCATAGCGGGGGCAATAGGTGAGGGGTATATATTTAAAAAAGGCGAACTTGTTAAAAAGGTGCCCCAGGAAGAACTCCTTGATGAATTTGAAAAAGTTATAAAAGAAGAACTCGGGGAGTTAAAGTTTTTCAGGTAAAAATTACATTAAATAGTTGGTCAAAAAAACCAATATATTATATAATAATTATTAATGTAGTATGAGGTATATTATGAAGAAAATTATATTGGCTTTAAGTGTGGTATTATTTGCCCAGAGTGCGTATGCATATCTGGAAGAAGGTAAAACGGCGGATGTTGCCAGAATGCAAAACTCCGGATACTCGCAGGCCGCACTTAAACTTATTGACAGGACTGCAAGCCAGCAGCAGGGCGACGGCACTCTTGACGGAGAGCATTATGTAAGATATTACAAAGACTACAAGCCCAAAAACGGTCTTGCCGCTTTTTATACAAAAGCCAAAATATATATAGATCCCGTTACGGATGATGACTTTTTTGGCAGACATGAGCATGATTTCAACAACGCCTGGTTCCCCGATTTACATGACAGCACCGTAAGGGTAAACCCAAACAGGGCTTCAGGCAGCACTATTGAAGATTTATAATTCAATAAAAAGCGGTATAAAGTAAAGAATTATTGATAAAACGACAAGTATAAAGAGGATTGAACCGTTCGGGTTTGTCCTCTTTTTAAATGCACCCGTCATTGTTTGTTTTTCGCCGCAGTTTGATTTTATAAAATGCGGTTTCTTATGCATTGTGCTTATAAAATTAAGCACACCCCATATTGCAATCATATATGCGGCAAGTGCAAAGACAAGTATGACACTGCTCCACAAACCGGTTTGCAAAAAGAAGAGTGAAAAGTAATATCTTGAGGCAAAGACTCCCGAGGGCAAAATTCCTGCGGCAATAAATAAAGCAGTGCTTAAAAGCTTGCAGTAAAGAGGGTTTGTATGGCAAATGCCGAGAAATTCGCTTATATCTGCATTTGAATTTTTATTTATGTCAAAAATTGCCGCTGCGCTTAAGAGTGCGCCGGATGATATAACTGTATTCAAAAGTGCAAACAGCACCCATATGCAGAAGTTTTTGGTTCCGATAAAAAGGGCGAGTACCGTAAGACACCAGTTAAGAGAGTTTAGTGAAAAAATGAAAGAATAAAAAGTCTTTGCTCTCGGGATTTTAAGTGCAATAAGCGGGAGCGCCGCACAAAGCAATGCAATAAAAAACACTCTTGTAAGGACGGGGAGTATAATCATCCCCTCAAAAACTTTTATAAAAGCCGCACAATAAGTAAATAATACGGCCGTATTTAAAAATACAAACGCGGGAAAATTGTATTTAACCCTGCCTTGCCCCTGCCTTTCAAAAACAAAAGCAAAACCGCCCTTAAAAACAAGGGCGCTTACAAATAATACGGAAGCTAATGCCGCAACAAAGAGGCTGTCTTGTGAAAATATATCGTAAATGGCATAAGAAAAAATCATTAAGGCGCTTGCGGCAAATGAAAATACCAGAAATTTGTATGCGCTGAAGAAAATCCCCCTGTTTTTAAAGCCCAGGATTATAAAAAACGCGCAAACAGAAATGACTTCAAGCGAGAGCATAAAGGACAGGAAGCCTTTTGATATTAAAAGCATGTTAAGCGCGCATGCACAGCACAGATAAAGCGAGTTAAAATAATGCTGTTTGAATCGAAGCCTTTTTAAGTGCCCGCAGGATATTAAAAAGGCAAGTAAAATGCAAAATTCCGCAATTATGCACAATGCGGTTTCAAATCCGCCCATTGATAAAATGCCGGAAAAAAATTTCAAACTTTCTGCGCTGTGCGGATTTAAAAATGCCAAAAGCGCAGGCGTTTGCAGAATGCCTGACAATAAAAGTGCGGATATGGTTATGGTATTGGATATTTTTTGAGATTTTTTTTCAAACAAACCCGCAAGAGAGAAGTTTATAACAGCGGCAATAAATAATACTGCAAAACCTGAGAGTGCACAGAGCCCTCCTTCAATTCCGCTTGTGATTATAAAATTATCAAATATCTGCATATTTACTCCTTAAATTAAAAACATAGAAATAATCATATCTGCATATTTGCTTAAAAGCGTGCCGAGATATTGAGGCGCCGCTCCGAAAAATATAATCGGAATGCATATAAGCAAAAGAGCTGCCCATCTGTGGCGCAGTAAGTCGCAGGTTTTTTGCATATTGTTTTCGTTAATGCCGAAGAATATGTTTTGAAAAACTTTTATAAGGTATATCATGCCGAGAATAAAGCCTAAAAGTGTGAATACCGTGCATATCCATATTGTATTCTGTGAATAAATTTGTGTTGAAAAGCCGCTCAGGAGGCATAGAAATTTGCTTACAAAATTTATTGTAAGAGGGGTGTTTGCACCTGCAAGTGTCAGAATAAAACAAAATGCCGCCAGTTTTGGAGCATGAGCTGCAAGACCGCCCATAAACGGCAATTTTGAAGTTTTGAAAATCTGTATCGCAAAAGCATAGCACAGAAACAGGCCTAAAAATATTAAACCCAGGGAAATGCAGTTCAGCACCGAAGCGCATATACCGTCTGTATTTAGCGAGGCAAGAGCGGTAAGGCTGACAGATGTCTGCGAAAAACAAAAATATGCAAAAGATTTTTTCAGTTCTTTTTGTCCCAGGGCAAGAATTCCGAAATACAGAATATTAAAAATCCCCCATATTGCCGCAGCCGGCGCAAATGATACAAAAATGCCGCTAAGAGCATACATCGCAAATTTTACGAATATAAAAAATCCCAGAATAAATTCTCCGAGAAATATAAAGCAGCAGTGCGGACATGAGTTTTCAATTACACCCGATAACGGTTTGTGCAGGGGAAAGAGAGGCAATTTTGCCGAACTTATGATAAGCAGTGCAAAAAACAATACGGCTTGTATATTGTGCGATACTTCATAGCCTGACTCCGCGAGATTTATCATATCCGGATGAAGCGAATTTTTTAAAAACACGGCACTTAAAAGTGCAAAAGACATGCTTAATACAATCGCGCAAAATATATTTAATGTTAAATAATTTCTTGCTGTCCTGTGCGCTTTGGAATCCGAAAAGTTTGCAATTAAAATATAGACGCTAAAGATTTCAAAGAAAAGCGCGCCGCAAAACAGATAGAAATCTTGCGCTGCGAGCATAAACATAAAGGCGGATTCAAAAAATAAAATAAAAGAATAATAAAGCCTGTGTTTTTTGTGCAGTGTGCTTTTTGAAACCATGACACAAATAAGAATAATAAAAGCAATGAGCGCGCTTAACAGGGTGCCTAAAATATCAAAGCCAAGAAGTACTCTGTCATTATTTTGCACCATGTATTGAAGTTCAAAATTTGTATTGTAATTAAGAACAAGTAAAATAGCATAAATAAAATAAAGTATACTAAAATATTTTGTAAAACGCCTTGTTATGATATTGTTACCCCTGAAGAACCCAAAAAATATTAAAATTCCTGCGGCAAGGGGTAAGGCGGGGAAAACAAAAGCATTTAAAATATTTTCCATTATCCCTCCACTCCTGTTTTAAAATATATAATTACAAGAATACAGCTTGCGGCAAAAATCCAGATAATAAGTGCAAAAAACTGTCCCGTAAGTGAGTGTGTTTCGCTTTTTTCTTTAAAATAAGAAATAATCCGCAATATAAGTGCACCTGCGAGGTAAAAAGCCGTAAGTATGTATTTTTCAATAAACAAAAGTATTTTTGAAAGATGCACGGGTATCGTTTCAAAAATAAATTCTATAAAATAATCCATATAAAAATGCTCTGCAGCAAGCCTTCTTGCGGGTCTATATCTTAATGAACGGAGCCGTTTTTTGCAGTAAATATTATATGCAAGGTAATATCCGGCAATACCGGCAATAAATGCTGCCATATTTAAAAAGAAATCCGGCAAAAGAGCGGCTTTGTGTTCAAAAGACAAAAAACCGTCTATGCCTTTAGCAAATATAAAACCGAAAAATATAACGGGGAAGCAAAGGGTAGCTGTTGCAAAATTCATAAGTCTGCTTGTTTTTTGCACTTCCCAGCTGCCCCTGTAGCTGCCTTCAAAAACTTTAAAATAAATCCTAAATATATAAAGCGCCGTCAAAAATATGAATACAAGCAGAAATAGCGGGTATGCAAAGCTGCCTTGATATACAAGATTGTTTAAAAACATTGATTTTGCATTAAATCCGCTGAAAAGCAAACCGCAAAGTGAAATTGCGCCCAGAATAAAGCAGGCGGCAGCAAAGGGCAGTTTTTTTCTCAAACCGCCGAGGAATTTTATATTTTCCTGCGAGCCGGTCGAGCAGCTTACACTGTCAAGGACGTATGAAATGAGAACGGTGGAAAATCCGGCGCAGAGAAGATAAAAAACACTCACATCGTACATTTTAAATCCCAGTGCACAAAGAGCAATGCCAAATTGCGAAACCGCCATCCAGGAGCACAGTTGTTTAATTTCATTTTCCCTGAGCGCAATACAAGCAGACGCTATTGCACCTATAATGCCTGCCGTTTTTAATATTTCAAATACTCCCTGAGATAGGTTTAAAAGCGGATACAGCCTGTAGAGCAAGAATATTCCGGCGCCGAGCATAACCGGACTTAAAAGCAGCGAGTAAGCCGGGTTTGGCGCCTGTGAGCACAGAGAACTTTTAGAGCAGAACGGAAATTGCGAACTTTTAATTAAAGCTCCGATTATAAACAGCGTGCATATAAATGTGTACATAAAGGGATTAAGGCTTGCAAAAGAATATAACCCCAGCGTGTTTATATTATTGTAGCCAAGGGTCGGAATACTTGCTGCTTCCGGGGTGAGTGTTGAAAAAAACGCAAATGCGGCAGATGCGCCAAACAAGATGAAATCACCTGTTGTATCAAGCATAAAAACTTTTTTAGAGTCAGTCTGTGCACGCGGTTTTGAAAAATAAAAATTTGCAAAAAGATACCCAAAAAGCGTAAGCGCGCTCATAAAAGCTGCGCTCTGAATCAGATTGGAACTCATAAAAAATCCTGACAGAAAGAAGGCAAGAAAATTCAAATATATATAAAATCTTGCAAACCCCTGTCTGTTTATTTTGAGGTATTTATAAGAAAAAATATTTGCAACAAGAACCAGTGCCGTACTCAAAAGCGTAAAGAGCACCGAAAGGCTGTCTGTGTATATGCCGAAATAAAAGGGAATGTTTTGTATAACACAAATCGGATAATTGTCCTCAAGTACGTAATGTCTGTATGTCAGCACATATTCAAAAAGCAGCACTGCAACTGCGAACGGAAAAAGTGAAAACCCGGTGCTTAAAATAAAATAAACATAGTCAGGTGTTTTTTTGGGTATGAATTTTAAAACAAGCAAAATTGCGGCACATACAAGCGGGGCAAATATCATAAAATAAGCAAGGTTTAAAATGTCTATCATTTTTCCTCTTTCATAATCTCTTCTATTCTTGTTATGTCTAGCGTGTTGAATTTTTTGTATATTTTAATAATTACAAATAATCCGATAAAACATATAACAGGGGCTGTTGCCGATAAAACAAATGAAATTATCTCATTTATACCGTTTTGATTAATACCGAGCAAGAGTATTGCGGAATTGTACATTAAAATTGTACCTATAAAAATTTTAAAAATGTTTTTTGCGGCGGCACATATAAAAAGCCCCGTACAAAAGAGGATAATCCCTGAAAATAAAATTTTTACCGCCAGTGCACTCATTTTTTTCTCCAGAAGGCAATTGTGTAAAATCCGCTCAAAAGCGCAATCAGCGCTATAGAAATAATGATTAAATTCACATCAAGTATATTTGCAATATGCCCAATACTCTGCGCACAGTTAAAATCGTTGAGTTTTTGTGTATTTAGCTGCCGTACAAGAAACGGGGATATCATAAGCACAAACAGACATAGAAAGGCACAAGAGAGCATGGTTTTTATATTAAGCGAGTATGCGGGCTTTTTCTCGGGTTTAAAGTTAAGCCCGCCCCAGAGAATTATCGCACCCGTGCCGAGTGCAAAAAATACAATCTGCGCCACAAACATAACGGGAGATTTAAGGAGTGTATAAAGCCCTCCTATGCTTATAAATGCAATAACGGCGCTTACAAGATAAACCCTTGTTTCTCTTGATACCAGTACAAAAAGCGATGAAGCAAAAGCCAAAAGCGTAAGCAGATAAAACATCGCATTTGCAAATTTTTCCATAAGCACAACTCCTTAAATTATAATAAGCTAAAATCTCAAATTGTGGCAACGCGCAGTATGATTTTTGTTAAAAAACTTTATTTTTTGCGGCTTTTTTACTTTGTTGCTATAATGCTTATAGCAAAAATTATTGTTTGCAAATATATACATCTGAGCACTCTGGAGGCTATTAATAATTATGAGAATGTCAAAACTTTTTGTTCAAACACTTAGGGATTTTCCTAACGACGCCGAGGCTATAAGCCATAAACTGCTTGTAAGGGCGGGTTACATAAAAAAACTCACCTCGGGCATATACAGCTATCTCCCCCTTATGCAGAGGGTTTTGACAAAGATAAATAAAATCATAAAAGAAGAGATGAACGCGGCGGGTGCGCAGGAGCTTTTAATGCCCTTTGTACAGCCTGCCGACCTGTGGTTGAAATCGGGCAGATGGGAAGTGTACGGTAAAGAACTTGCAAGGCTTAATGACAGGCATGGAAATCAAATGTGCCTTGCACCCACGCATGAAGAAGTAATAACATCCGTTGTAAGCGGCATACTTACTTCTTACAAGCAATTGCCTGTTAATTTGTATCACATACAGACAAAATTCAGGGATGAAATCCGCCCCAGATTCGGTCTTTTAAGGGGGCGTGAATTTATAATGAAAGATGCCTACAGTTTCCACTCTTCGCAGGAATCTCTTGAAGAAGAATATGAAAATATGGCGCGCGCCTATACAAGAATTTTTAAAAGATGCGGGCTTGAAACCAAGATGGTTCAATCAGACTCGGGCGCAATAGGCGGAAGCGTCAGCCACGAGTTTATGGTTTTAACCCAAACTCAATCGGGTGAAGATGATGTATTTTACTGTGAAAAATGTGATTATGCCGCAAACTCAAATCATGCAATATCAAAACTTGCAAATCCTGAAACAGACGGTGCAAAATTCGGCTACAGTGAAGAAAAACTTGTTGACACGCCCGATGTTAAAACTATTGAAGAGCTTTCAAAGTTCTTAAAAATAGGTCCCGAGTGCATTTTAAAAGCCGTGCTCTACATTGCCGATTCAAAGCCCGTGCTTGTAATGATTCGCGGTGATAAAGAAGTTGAAGAAACAAAGCTTCTAAACGCCGTGGGTGCACTTGAAATAAGGAGCGCCACAAGCGAGGAGGCACAGGAATATCTCGGCTGCGAGGCAGGCTACCTGAGCTATCTTGGTGTAGATAAGAATAAAGTAAAGGTTATTTTTGATAATTCGGCGCGCGGTATGAAAAACTTTGTACTGGGCCCGAATCAGCCCCACAAGCACCTTGCGGGATATAATTTTAAAGAAACTCCCGAGTTTATTGATGTTTCTCTTGTTAAGGCAGGCGAATTCTGTCCCTGCTGCGGCGCGCCGCTTAAAATCACCCGCGGAATAGAAGTGGGTAATATATTCCAGCTCGGTACAAAATACTCAAAACCCATGGGTGCTAATTACACTGATGAAAACGGCGAAGACAAACCGTTTATTATGGGCTGTTACGGCATAGGTGTTACAAGAACGGCTGCCGCGGCGATAGAAAAATACCATGATGACTTTGGTATTGTCTGGCCCAAGGAAATTGCACCTTATCATGTTGATGTTGTCCCTGTTAATGCGGATGATGAAGAACAGATGGGTGCTGCGCAAAAAATATACGACAAACTCTGCGCTGCAGGAGTTGAAACCGTGCTTGACGACAGACCCGACAGAGCGGGTGTTAAATTTAAAGATTCCGAACTTATCGGCTTCCCTTATAGAATTACGGTCGGAAAAACAATAAAAGAAGGGCTTGTAGAGTTTAAATGCAGAAAAACGGGTAATGTTGAAAAACTTACACCCGATGAGGCAGTAGAAAAATGCAGACAGATCCTCTTAAACTAAGAATAGCCCATCTTTATCCGGATTTACTTAATATCTACGGAGATATGGGTAATGTTCTTGCTCTTGAAAGGCGCGCCATGTGGCGCGATATTGAAGTTGAAACCGTAAGGATAAAAGCGGGCGACAGCATATGTGCCGATGATTTTGATTTATTCTTTGCAGGCGGCGGACAGGATAATCAGCAGATAATTGCCGCAAATGAACTTATAAGAAACGGAGCCGAGCTTATGAGGGCGGCACAGATGAACAAGCCCATGCTTGTAATATGCGGTTCTTATCAGCTTTTTGGCAAATACTATCTGACAGGCGACAACCAGAAGTTAAGGGGTATTTCTATTTTGGATATTCACACGGAGGCGGGTTTTAAAAGATTTATCGGCAATGTTACGGCCGTATGCGACTTTCTGCCGGTCAGAACAATTGTAGGGTTTGAAAACCACAGCGGACTTACGCATCTTGGCGAGGAAGTTGAACCGCTTTTTAAAATAAAAGTCGGTAACGGCAACAACGGGCTTGATAAAACCGAAGGCGCGAGATATAAAAATGTTTTCGGAACTTATCTGCACGGGCCGCTTTTACCTAAAAATCCCCATTTTTGTGATTATTTGCTCCAGCTTGCACTGGATGTAAAATACAAATGTTCAATTCCGCTTTTACCTTTAAATGACCAGATAGAGTACTACGCACATGAATCAAGAATCTGTGCAAAATATTAATTTTAACATTTTGTTAACTTTTGTAAACAAAATTAAGCTCAACAGGCAATAATTTAAAACGGAAATACTTTATTAAAATGTAAGGTTAGTTTTAGGTATTACTAAAAGGTTAAAGATTAAAGGTTAAAGGTTAGGAGGCAGAGCATGTCTTGGGTGTTCTTATCACTAAGGAAAATGCAGCTCAAGCAAAAACTTAGTGTTTATCAAAACAGGTTGATACAAATCAGTCAAAAGTTAATGGATATGCAGGAAATGGCGGCAGCGGTTGCTGACGGCAAGATTACTTATCAGGAAGCGACAGGTGCACCTTCATCGGTCTTTGGCACACAGTTAAATTTCCTCGGTCAATCATCCAACATAGCCTATCAATCTGCCCAGATAAAAACTAATGCCTACCTGCAGCAAATGCAAGCCGTTAACCAGGCAACCGGAGGTCAGTACCAGTACTCCCTTGACCCGACATCAATGTCAGGGGTAATGCAAAACGGTCAAATTCAGCCGTATCTGCTGTTTAACAACATTTATCAGGAAGAGTTAAAGGCTTATGCCGATCAGTATGCTCAACAGTTGAACCGTCAGGAACAGGATCTTGAGCAGGAAAAGCTCACTCTTGAAACGCAAATCAAAGCAATTGAAGCCGAATATCAATCGGTAAGCGAACAAGAAGGTCAAAATATAGAAAATGACGCAATAAAACTATCTTAATAACTTCCTAAACTTTAATCTAAAACCATTTAAAAGCCGGCACATAAAGCCGGCCTTTTTATATTTAAATTTTTGCTTTTAAAAAAATATTTTGTATGTTAATATATGTTTAAGAAAATAAATATTTTGTAATAAAATATAAGTTAAGATTTTAGCGATAAGGAAGAAAAGGACAACGACAAAATGACCGAAGAAATCCAGAATGAAAACGTCGACTCAAAGCAAAGAGTCCTTGTAGTGGATGATGAAGCAAGTATCAGAAGAATTCTTGAAACACGTTTAAAAATGGTCGGATATGATGTGGTTACGGCAGAAGACGGCGAAGAAGCGGTTGAAGTTTATAATAAAACTGCACCCGACCTGGTAATTTTGGATGTTATGATGCCCAAAATGGACGGATACGGTGTAACGCGCGAGATAAGGCGTACATCTGATGTTCCGATAATCATTTTAACGGCTCTCGGTGATGTGTCAGAAAGAATTACGGGTCTTGAACTCGGTGCGGATGATTATGTCATTAAGCCTTTTAGCCCTAAGGAACTTGAAGCACGTGTAAAAGCGGTTTTAAGAAGAACGACCACAAAAGAAGTTGCGGCTCCTACGGGTAAAACCGCGAAAAACGTTATTACAACAGGGCAGATTAAAATTGACACGGCGCGCCGTCAGGTTTATCGCAAAAATGAAAGAATCCGCCTTACAGGCATGGAGTTTTCGCTCCTTGAGCTTCTTGTTAACAACTCCGGCCAGGCATATTCAAGAAACGAAATTCTTCAGCACGTATGGGCTTATCCGCCGGATCATCGCATTGACACACGCGTGGTTGACGTGCATATTTCGCGTTTGCGCTCAAAACTTGAAGCCGACCCTGCAAACCCCGAGCTTATCCTTACCGCACGCGGCATAGGCTATATGTTTCAGCGTATTAACTAAAGGATAAAATGGGTATAGAATTAAAAATTTTAAACAACTCCGGCTTAAAGAAAATTCTTATAGTCGGAGTTTTTCATGGAGATGAGCCCCAGGGTGAGTTTTTTATAAACAAATATCTTGAAAAGGAGTATAAAGACTCAAAAAATGCCCTCTATTTTATCCCGAGGCTTAATAAAAACAATAAGCGTACAAACGCAAACGGTGTGGATTTAAACAGAAATTTTCCGACAAAAAACTGGCAAAAATCCGCCCGCGGCGACTACTTTGGCGGGGATATACCAAACAGCGAAGAAGAAACAAAGTTCCTTGTTAATCTTATAGAAGATAATTCTTTTGACGTCATTGTAACAATCCATGCCCCTTATAAAATCATAAACTATGACGGGCCCGCGCTTGAGCTTGCGCAAAAAATCTCTTTAATCCTTAATTACCCCGTGGAATCCGACATAGGTTATCCGACCCCGGGAAGCTTCGGCACTTATTGCGGTGTTGAGCGCCAAATCCCCGTTATCACAATAGAAATAGATGAAAATAAAGCGCCCGAAGAGCTTCTTGAGCGCTTTATAAAGCTTTTTGACTATTTAAGGTGTGAGTACTAGGCGTTTTTTACGATTTCATATGCAACATCGGGCGTTATGTTTTGCCTTTCGCCAAGCACTGTGCCTCTTTTTGAAAAGCGTTCTTTAATTTCTGCGGCAGCCTCATGTGCGTCTATACCGTATTCTTTAAGTTTTGTTTTTCTGCCGATTTTATGGAAGAATTTTTCCGTCTTTTTAATTGCAATGTCTGCAAGCAGGCTCTTTGGCAGAAACTCGTTTGCGCCGTAGACTTCTATTGCCATTTTTGCAAGTTTTTCCATTTTGTCTTTTTTCATGGTGTGCCACAGGCTCGGGAGAATGATTGCAAGGGTTTCACCATGGTCAAGTCCGTAAATTGCCGTGAGTTCATGTCCTATCATATGCGTTGCCCAGTCCTGCACTGCACCCAAGCTTATCCAGTAGTTTAAACCGCAGGTTGCACACCAGAAAATATTTGCTCTTGCATTGTAATTTTCAGGCTCTCTTAGCACCTTGGGCCCTTCTTCGATGAGAGTTTTTATAATCCCGAGCGCCCACTGGTCTTGAAGCGGGGTATTGACGTCATATGTTGCATATTGTTCCATAACGTGGACAAAGGTATCTACAATGCCGTTTACCGTCTGTTTTTCCGGCAGGGAAAAAGTGGTTTTCGGGTCAATTATTGAAAATTTGGGATAAACTTTCTCGGACATAAAGGGGAACTTTTCTTTTGTCGAAATCCTTGAAATAACTGCTCCGCAGTTCATTTCAGAACCCGTTGCGGGAAGTGTTATAACATCTGCCAGCTCAAGTGCGTCAACTACGGGCGCGCCTTTTGACAGGATATCCCAAGGGTCGCCTTCAAATTTTGATGCTGCGGCAATGAATTTTGTTCCGTCCAAAACCGAGCCGCCGCCCACAGCCAGCAGGAAATTATAACCGCCTTCTTTTACGATTTTTACCGCTTCCATAAGGGTTTCGTATTTAGGGTTGGGTTCAATTCCGCCGAATTCACTGTAGTTAAATCCTTCAAGGGCTTCTTTTACCTGTTTTAATACTCCGTTTTTCCTTATTGAGCCGCCGCCGTATGTTATTAAGATTTTTTTGTCATGATTGATTTCATCTTTTAGTTTTTGTATGGTATCGGCGCCGAAAATAATTTTTGTGGGACATCTAAATTCAAAATTTTCCATTTTCACCTCGTTTAATTGTATAATATACGTTATTTTATCATATTTTTGTGGTAATGTTTTAATAAAAGTAGACTTAAAATAAAAAATGCAATATAATAAAGAAAAAGTAAAG
>DVFS01000084.1 GCA_018713115.1 Candidatus Galligastranaerophilus faecipullorum | reverse complement strand
AAATTCAACGTAAAAACCAAACTCCAGGCAGTACTAAAGGCATATGAAATGTTATACGGGTTTGTGGCGTAGGGGGCAGCCGGTGTAAAACCGCTAATATTCTACTGCTGGTAAATCCAAACATCAAAGTTTTCTGCGCGAAATTTTGATGCTATCTGGCGGGCCGTTGTTAAATCCTGATAAGAGCCCACCTGAAGAGCGTAAATATCACCGACTTTTCTTATAAAAGGAGTTGTTCCCTGATTAAATTCGCGGACAGAATCCTGGGCTGCACGGGCGTCTTCAAAAGTGGCGTACTTACCGATTAAAACTTTTGAATATACCGCAATATTAGATTCAGGCGGGCTTGAATCCGAAATATTAACATCTTCCGGCTGCTTGGTATCTATGTCTTTAACCGCTATATCGTCTTCGCCGACAGAACCTGATTCCTTTATTTTTGCAAACTGCTCAAGGTCAATAACCTCATTATTTTCCTTTTTATCAGATATAATTTTAGCTTCACTGGGAGCGTTTTCTTCCAGCTGAATAAGTTTCAAACGCTTGTCAATAGCTCTTTTTGCTTCAGCTCCAAAACCCTGGGTAAGAAGAGAATCCTGGGAATTTTCCATAGCATTTTCAGGATTTCTGCCATATTCTATATCTATTCTCGCCGAGTATTTTCTTACAACCTGCACAACTATCGCAAAAATAACAGAAAATGTAATAACAAACACCCAAAGTGCAATTCTGTATTTTGACATACGCCTTCTGCGCTCCATATGCGGGTTAATTTTGCTTTTTTTATATGTAAGATAATCGGGTGAATTCATACTCATTTCGCTACACCTCTTACCTTGCATTTTGCATAATAAATACTTTGAACTTCATTGGCAAATGCACTCATAACATCTCCGGCAAAACTTTCAATATTATCAACGCCTATCTCTGAAAGCGTGGAAACCTCAACGGGTGCGCCGTCGCCTATAATATTAAGAGCGGTATGGATTAAAGATGAAGTAATTGAGCTTGTTGCTATCGAAACAGAGAGTTTTCTTCCCTCGTAAAACAAATCATCGCCGCTTCTTTGTATATCTTTTGAATATTTCTCAAGAGTTTCTCTGATTATTGAAATAAAAAGCCTCTGGCGCCAAACCATTTCACTGAGCGGAACATCAAAACACTCTATTATAAAATTCAGCATTTTTTTGGAATAGATAGGCTCAACATTGATTACATCTTCAATGTCCACCATCTCATCAAGCTTGACATCAACTTCGCCAACGAATGCAACAACAGCATCCCCGCAAAGATTAAAATTTTTATAAATCCAGTGGGGGGAAAGCTCTTTACCGGTATATTTTATTTCTCTTTCAATAAACTTTTTCTTCATATCCACAATTCAATTGTGGTTTAAAAAAAGAGTTTTAGCAAGTCTTTGTTAACACTTTTTAAAATCGCTGCGCGCAAACGCTTGCAGGACTCGCATTTTCCGCAATGTTTCATGCCTGTTTGCCCCTTAGAATTGTAACAACTTTTTAAGTACTCAAGCGGCACATCGTTTTTAACCGCGAAATTAATTATTTCAAATTTTTCCATACCTTTAAGCGGCGCCAGAACCTGCGGCTTTTTTAAAGTGGAATATTCAAAAAGCGCGGCTGCACGGCTTAAAAACTCTTCGCCGTTATCGGGAAAAGTCTGCGCCTCTTCTTTATTTGCACCGATTATTATATAATCAAACCCGTATGAATCGGCATAACTTGCCGCGATATTTAAAAACAGTCCGTTTCTGTTAGGCACCCATACGGCCTTTGCGCTGTCATTATCAAGCTTGCTAAAATCAAGGTTTTTTTTATCATCAGTCAATGCATTTTTTGTAATTTCCGACAAAAAAGGCAGTTTTATAATTCTGTGTTCAATTTTATAAAATCGTGCTATTTCACCCGAAGCTAAAATTTCATCATCAAGCGCCCGCTGCCCGTAGTCAAAAGTCAAAGCAAGTTTGATATCACAAATCCCTCTTGATGCCTCAATGCTTACAAAACTGTCAAGCCCGCCCGAGAGCAAAACAACTCCCGTCTCAGTCATCTTCTGTATCCTCGTCGACTTCAAGAAGAACATCCTGCGCTTCTTCCTTGCAGGAAACATCAAGTGTTTCATCGGAAATTATTCTTATCAGCGCATCTTTGCCTTCAAGATTATAAAGTGCTATAACGGCATTTTTTCTTACTTCATCATCGGCGTCATAGAGCATTTTCCATATCAAATCAAAAGCCTCATCAACATTTGAATTCATAAGCGATTCAATTGCATTTATTCTGACCTGCGGCGATTCGTCATTAAGTGCTTCTTTTAGTGCCGCAACCGCTCTTTTGTTACTTGAAAAATCAATCTTATTTAAAGCCTCTATAACCCGTTCTTTTAAAAAAGTGAACTTATCAAGAAATGTTTTTTTGGCCTCGAGTATACCCACAAACGCATCAAGCGCCCTTGAATCGCCTATCATGCCGAGCGCAAGCGCTGCAGACTCCCGAACGTATACGGATTTTTCGTTTTCGTCGGATACAACATCAATCAAAGACTCTACGGCATTCTTGTCGCCTATCTTACCGAGCGCCTCAGCTGCAGCCAGACGAAACTTGTAATTTTCATTTTTATTGTTCAAGCAATATAAAAGCGGCGTTACGGCCTTTATGTCTTTATAATTTGAAATAGCCTTAATACATAATACTTTCAGATTTATATACTCGCCCGTATCACTAAAGTCTTTTAAGTCGCAATCGAGTATAAAATCTATTAAATCATCAAGATTTTTAGGATGTTTCAACCTGTCTATTTCACGAATTAATGTGCGTAAAAAATTAGGGGACTTATTTTCCCCCAGCAGTTTTGAATAAATTTCCGACAGTTCATCCTTGCCGTATTGAATCTTTAGCTCGCAAAAAAGAGGCTCAAAGTCGCCGTGAGATTTTTTAATCTCATCTTCAATATGAAAGACGATTTCCCGCGCTGACTTCTTCTCGCTCATCAATTGACCCAACATCATAACTACCTTTAAGTATAAATGAGAAATTAAAAATTTCAATACATTGAGATATTAAATTTGTGTTAAAATTTTATTATGCATCACATTGACAACTTAAATGAAATTAAAGATTTTTTATACAAAAAAGAAGAAAACCTGTCTCCTTTCGCGCAGAAATCGCTCCATACAAAAGGCAGGGCAAAAAAAGAACATCTGATTGACCCCTTCAGAACAGAATTTCAAACAGATAAAGAAAGAATTATCAACTCAAAGGCGTTCAGGCGCCTGAAAAGAAAAACACAGGTATTCTACACCCCCAAAAACGACCACTTAAGAACGCGCCTGACCCACACTCTTGAAGTTTCGCAAATTTCAAGAACGCTTGCAAGGATTTTAAACTTAAACGAAGATTTAACCGAAGCTATAGCACTCGGGCATGATTTAGGACATGCGCCGTTCGGCCACAGCGGAGAAGAAGCCCTTATGGAAGCAACCAAAAACGGTTTTAAACACAATGTCCACGGGGTAAGGGTGGTAGAGGTTATAGAAGGTCTGAACCTGACAAAGGAAACACTGGATGGAATTTTAAACCACACAGGGATAGGAAAACCATATACACTTGAAGGGCAGATTGTAAAAATAGCCGACAGAATCGCATATTTAAATCATGACATTGAAGATGCCATAAGAGAAGAAGTTATAGAAGAAAAAGACATCCCGCAGGAGTTTCAGGACTACTTCGGCACGACAAAGTTTGAACGCATAAACACAGTTATAGAAGATATGTACATAAACAGCCTCAATCAGGATGAAATCAAAATGTCGGAAATTTGTGTAAACTTTTTAAACAATTTAAGAAGCTGGATGTTTAAAAATGTTTATTTTAGTGATAAAACAAAGCAGGAAGAGTACAAAATAAAAAAAATCGTTTCAGAATTGTTTGAGTATTACAAAAATCTTTACGGCGAACAGGATGCAATCGATTATGTTGCAGGCATGAGCGACCAGTTTGCCATTGCAACCCATAAGGAAATATGTCAGAAATAAGTTACAGCCGGGCGGTAGAACAAATTAAAAACAGCCTTGATATTGTAGATGTGATTTCAAAATATGTCGTGTTAAAAAAAGCAGGTCACAACTACAGCGGCTTGTGCCCCTTTCACAACGAAAAAACCCCTTCTTTTGTGGTCACTCCCTCGCGCCAGATTTTTAAGTGCTTTGGCTGCGGCGAAGGCGGCGATGTGCTTGCTTTCCTTATGAAAATAAACAACCAGAATTTTAAAGAAGTAATTGAGGAGCAGGCGGCAGCACTTGGAATAGAACTCCCCAGGGCTTCGAAAGATTCCCTTAAATACAAAGAGGAAAAAGAAAGACTTCTGGGTGCTATGGACGAGGCGATGAAGTTTTACCATCAAAACCTCTTAAAAAATGAACGCGCTCTTGAATATCTTGAAAAAAGAGGGGTCACAGAAGTTGCCATAGGCAAGTTTTTCCTAGGTCTTGCACCTAATTCCAATTTTGAATTAAAAGAATATTTAAGAGAAAAAAAATACACAAACGATGAAATGTACAAAGCAGGACTTTTGTATGAAAAAAACGGCGATTTTTTAGACAGATTTAAAAACAGGATCATTATCCCCATTATGGACATAAACTCAAACACCATAGCCTTTGGCGCGCGTGCGATTATGGAAGGTCAAAACCCGAAATACTTAAACTCGCCCGATTCAACCATATACAATAAAAGCTCGGTGCTCTTTGGCCTTAACCGCGCAAAAGACTACATAAAACAGGAAGATTCCGTTATCATTATGGAAGGGTATTTTGATGTAATCTCCGCCCACTGTGCGGGAGTTCAAAACGCCGTGGCCTCCTGCGGAACAGCACTCACACCCCAGCACATCAAGCTTATTGCCCGCTACAGTCCCTCAAGAAAAATATACCTTGCCTTTGACTCTGACAGCGCAGGTCAAAAAGCAACAAAAGCAGGTGCGGAAGTTATAAAAAACATCTTTGCAAACCTCGGCGACATCAAACAATACGATTCAAGCTACGGCGACAATGAAAATTCCGTATGTGAAATCCATGTAGTATCGCAGGTGGGCGGCAAAGACCCTGATGAATTCATAAGAGAATTCGGCGCACAGGAGTACAAAAACCACATTAAAAATGCCCCGTTATTTCTTGACTACAGACTAAACAAAGAGCTGGAACAGATAAGCCCCGATATTACCCCGCAGGAAAAAAGCGAAAAAGTACAGCAGATAGCCGATATTTTGTCGGAAATTCAAAATCCGGTAATTTTGTCCGACTACATAAGAAACACTTCATATAAGTTAAATATTGAAGAAGAAATCTTAAAAAATCAGGTTCAAAAAGCAAAATACAAAAACTCCATGCCTGATGAGGAGTACTCTTCAAACCCCGTGCAAAAAACTTCAAACCGTCAGGCAAAAGACTTAAACATCCGATATACACTTATGGAAAATAACTTAATAAAACTTGCCTTTGTTGCAAACACTCCCGAGAAAAGAAATTTTTATTCTCATGCAATTAGCGCCTATAAAGCCAAAGACGAAGCCAATTTCAAGATTATTACATCTATTGACAACGCACTTCGTGAAGTAAATAATATTGATGAGCTAGCAAAAAAACTTTTTTGCGAGTTTTACAACAGTATTGACATTCAACAAAAACTATCAGATGAAATTTTTTCGTCGGCAGAATATGAGAATCTTGATTATGAAAATTATATACAGGCCGTTAATGAAACTTTTGAAAGGCTTAACAACATAAATAACAGGCTTAAGAAACACGAACTGAGGCAAAAAATCAAAGACAAAAGTCTGAGTGAAGATGAAAAGTTGAAAATACTTTTCAAACAATTTGAAGCAAACAGAATGGAGACACTTTAATGAGCAGAAAAAGAAATTCCGATGATTCAGTTATAAGCGTAGTTGATAAAAACGCGGATATGATGGCAGATGACGGCTACTTTGACGCTGCAGGGCTTGAAACCGATAATATCAGCAACATTATAAGCAATCATGGCGTAAGTACACTCGATGCCAATCTCTCCGGCGGCTTCTTTGAAAAAGAAGAAGATGATGATGACTCACAAGAAGGAGATATCACCCCTCCCCGCGGCATTTCGGTAGACGATCCGGTCAGAATGTACCTTCGCGAAATCGGAAGAATAAAACTTTTAACGGCTGATGAAGAAATTGATTTAGCAAGAAAAATTGTTGCAGGCGGCGCTCCCGGTGCCGTTGCAAAAAGAAAACTTGTGCAGGCAAACTTGCGCCTTGTAGTTTCTATTGCCAAAAAATATGTCGGACGCGGCATGCTCTTTTTAGACCTTATTCAGGAAGGCAATCTGGGGCTCATTCGTGCTGCGGAAAAATTTGACCATGAAAGAGGCTATAAGTTCTCCACTTATGCAACCTGGTGGATAAGGCAGGCAATCACACGCGCCATTGCCGATCAGGCAAGGACAATAAGAATCCCCGTACATATGGTTGAAACAATAAATAAACTTAAAAAAGTTACAAGAAAACTTGCACAGGAATTAGCCCGCAAACCCACCGAAGAAGAATTATCTGTTGAGATGGGCATATCAATCAATAAATTAAGAGAAATCATAAAAGTTGCCCAGGAGCCTCTTTCTCTTGAAACACCCATAGGCAAAGAAGAAGACTCGCGTCTCGGCGACTTTATTGAAGACAAAGACGCGGATGCCCCCGTTAAAACCGTAGCCCATGAGCTTTTAAGAGAAGATCTGGCAGAAGTTTTAGGCAGCCTATCTGCCCGCGAGCGCGATGTTTTAAGACTGCGCTTCGGCATGGATGACGGCAGACAAAGAACTCTTGAAGAAGTAGGCCAGCTCTTCGGTGTTACGCGCGAACGTATAAGGCAAATTGAGGCAAAAGCTTTAAGAAAACTCAGACACCCCAATCGCTCAAAAAGACTGAAAGAATATATAGAAGTATAAATATAAATCACAAAGGCGGACTTAAGTCCGCCTTAATATTTTTTTACAAAAAAGTAAATTTTTTCTCTTAAAAATACTTTATATATACAAGAAATATATAAAGAGAGAGGTTTATATGTCAACAAACGGAATTCATAGCCAAATGCAGACCTGGCTTAATAAGCACGGCGAAAATATGAGCACGTATTCAAGCGCCCTTGATAAAATCGACAAACAAATGACCGAAATAGAGAAAAAACTCCAAGAAGGACTCAGCGGTCAGGATGAAGTCAATGACGTCTCCGAGAAACTGAGCAACATGGAAATAGACCAGCTTAAAGCAGAACTTGATTACCTTGAAGGACAAAAGGAAATCGGAAAGTCTTTCGATTTTATGGAAGGCGATTATGATATAGAAGATGCCGAAACATTCATTCCTGCCTACGCGGAACAAACGGGCAAACTCGCCCAGGGTGATATGGACGCCTGGGAAACAGACGGAGAAGACGGCATAAGCCTTGAAGAATACAAAACGGCACAACTCGGTTCGCCAAATCTTGAAAATATGGAAGAAGACGAATATAAAGCCGCAAGCGCATATACCGAGGAGTCTTTCAAAGCCATAGACATAAACGGTGACGGAATACTTGAGAAAAACGAAATGCAGGGATTCTATGCGGCCCTTGATAATGTTGACGGCTGTGTAGACGGTAAATTAAGTTATGATGCACTCGGCACGGATTTAACCTCGGATAAATTCAGAAAGAATATTAAAGAGTTTCAAGCTTATCTAGGAGAAGAATAAAAACAAAATTATAAAAACCCCAAAAACCGCTTCACACAAGGAGCGGTTTTTGCATTATTAAGTTTTGTTACGTATTTGATTAAGTTTTGTAACAAAAAGGCAATTTTATTGAAGATGAGGGGTAAAAATTACGTTTTATATAATAGGTATATAAAGTAAAATCGTGAGGCAATTATGGGTTACACAGTACAAAGCGGTGATTCTCTCTGGAAAATAGCACAGGAACAATGCGGTGCAACAGGCGGCGACATTCAAAAGACCATTAACGAAATAGCACAGCTTAACAACATCGCAAACCCGAATATGATTTTTACCGGCACTTCTTTAAAACTGCCGGGAGATACTTTCCAACAATCAGGTTCTTCAAACTCCACAGGCTCCGCCGGCGGTTCACAAAACAATAACACGGCTGCAGCTTCCGGCACTCCTGCTGCAGACGGCGCAGAAGGAACACAGGACGATAAGTTTGCGGACAATAACCTTAAAATCTTTGAAGACTTTGAAAAATGGAGAAAAGGCTACAAAGATGCAATGGAGCTTTTTGAACAAACCGGCGATCAGGAAGCACTTGATGAGGCACTGACCTCTATCGGCGGAAAAAGCTATGATTACAATAAAGACAGCAACTATCAAGACAATCTCAAAAAAATAGCAAACGGAATGTTTACTTCATTGAGCGACGGCAGCGGCGTAACATATGATGCATTCTTAAACTGGTACACCCAAGGTATCACTTCTAAAGAAAGGGCTGTACTTGAAGAGAACGAAGACCGTTTCAAAGCCGCTTTTGACAAGCTTGATGCAGACAACAGCACAAAACTCGAATCAGACGAAATTGAAAATATGTTTGAAGCGTTTGATAAAATGGACAAAGTTGTTGACGGTATGATTTCTAACGCAAACCTAACAAATCCGGATAAATTTACAAAAGCAAATATGAAATAATAAAATAAAAGCGGTTTGAAACCGCTTTTTTTATACGAAAAATTGTTGTATAATTGCGTCTATGGAAGCACACAAGGCAAAATTATACGTAATAACAGGCCCCTCGGGCGTCGGCAAAGGAACTGTTTTAAACAAATTTTTTGAGCACAACAAAGGCGATATAATATATTCCGTTTCCTGCACTACGCGCTCTGCGCGCCCGGGAGAGCAAGACGGCGTTAATTACTTCTTTATCTCTAAAGAAGAATTCGAGAATGCAATCAAAAACAACGAGTTTCTTGAATGGGCAAAATACTCCGACAACTGCTACGGAACAAAAAAAAGTTTTGTACTGGAAAACTTAAAAAAAGGCATAAGTGTCGTGCTTGAAATTGAAACAGAGGGCGCCAAAAAAGTTATGCGCGAATACCCTGATTGTGTTTCAATTTTTATTACTCCGCCCAATATGGACGAACTTGAAAAACGCTTGAGAGGAAGGAAAACAGAGTGCGAAGAGGCTATTTTAAAGCGCCTTGAAGCAGTAAAGCGTGAGTTAAAAGAGGCAAAAAATTATAAATATACAATCGTAAACAATAAAGTTGAGTCGGCTTTTGAAGAGCTTCAGGAAATATACGAGAAGGAGAAAACATTGTGAAAAATATCCTTATCGGCATAACCTCTTCTATCGCCGCGTATAAAATCTGCGAACTTGTAAGAATGTTTAAAAAGGCGGATTATGACGTAAAAATCATTCTTACGCCGAATGCACAAAAGTTTGTAACACCGTTGACTCTTGAAACTCTGAGCCAAAACAAGGTTTACCTTGAGCAGTTTAGTCCGCGTGATAAAACAGAACACATAAGCCTGTGTGACTGGGCGGATGTGTTTATAATTGCTCCATTGAGCGCAAATACTCTGTCAAAAATTGCCTCCGGAATCTGCGATAATCTTTTAACATCGGTTTTCTGTGCATATCCGTGGTATAAAAAACCTGTAATTCTTGCCCCTGCAATGAATACCGGCATGTGGGAAAACCCCTTTGTACAGGAAAATTTAGAAAAACTAAAAAACTCCGGCTGCAAAATCCTCGATGTCGAGAGCGGTTTTCTTGCCTGCGGCAGCGAAGACAAAGGAAGAATGTGCTCGCTTGATAAAATATTCAACGCCGTAAATGCCGATATGCCGCTCAAAGGCAAAAAAATCATCATTACCGCAGGCGGCACAAAAGAAGCGATTGACCCTGTAAGGTATATATCAAACTCATCATCAGGCAAAACAGGAATTGCGCTTGCCGACTGCGCATATCAAAAAGGGGCGGATGTCACCCTTATTTCAACTTTTGAAACAAAAAAACCATACAACACTATTAGCGTTACAAGTGCCGATGAAATGTTAAAAGCAACAAGAAAATGTTTTATCAATAACAGGTCGGATTGGCTCATTATGGCTGCTGCAGTAGGGGATTTCAGAGCAAAAAACATCAGTGATAAAAAGATTTCCAAAAAAGAAACAGGCGAGAGTTTTATACTGGAACTTGTACAAAATCCCGACATTTTAAAAACAATGTGCGAAGAAAAAAAAGAAGGGCAAAAAGTCATAGGATTTTGCCTTTCAAGTGAAAATGTTATTGAAAATGCGCTTGAAAAAATTAAAACCAAAGGCTGCGACATAATAATCGCAAACGAAGCAAAAACCGCACTGGGTACAGACGACAGTGAGGTATGGATAATAGATAAAGAACAAAATATAGAAAAAGTGGAGAAAACAACCAAAAAAAATATAGCGCTTGCAATTTTGGAGAAATTATATGATTAAAACGGATGAAATTATTTCAAAAATCGAAAAGTACGCCTCTCCCGACCTTGCTGAAAGCTGGGACAATACGGGCTGGCAGATTAATCTGCACCATGATTACACAAACCGCGTACTTATTGCACTTTCTTTTACAAAAGAAGTTCTGGAACAGGCAATAACAAATGACTGCGATCTTATTATCACCCACCATCCGCCGATTTTTCATAAATTAAACAAGATTGACAACAATATTTTAATTCAGGCAATCAAACACAATATTTGCGTTTACAGCGCACATACAAACCTTGATAAAACATACGGCTCAACAACAGATGCCTTATGCGGTGTTCTCGGGTTGAAAAACCTTGTAACGGTTAATGACTACATCAAAATTTCACACCTGAAAGATGAGATTGCCCTTGATGAATTTATCCTCGGGGTCAAACAATCTTTAAATTCAGACAGGATAAAACTCATTAACCCCAACAACGTTCAAACCGTCAGAAATGTGGCGATAAGCGCAGGCGCCGGCGGCAGCTTCATAGAAGCACTGAATGACTACGATATTGACCTTTATATAACAGGCGATGTTAAATTTCATGCTGCGCTTGAAGCAGAAGGTTTTGCAGTAGCGGATATCGGACATTTTGAATCCGAACTGCCGGTGCTGCCGCTAATTCAGGGGCTTATTGCAAAAACAGGTGTGGAAACAATAATAGCAAGGGAACAGGTACCCTGGGTATACATTTAAGGAGTAAACAATGCCGCTTAGATTTTTAACATCGGGAGAATCGCACGGAGAGTGCCTGAATGCCATAATAGAAGGCATAGGTGCAAATTTTGAACTGGATTTTGATTTTATAAACTCCGAACTTAAGGCGCGTCAGGGCGGATTGGGCCGCGGCGGCAGAATGAAAATAGAGACAGACACCATTCATTTTAACTCGGGTGTAAGATTTTCAAAAACAACAGGGGCGCCAATATGTATACAAATCAAAAACCGCGACTGGCAAAACTGGCTTATCCCCATGAGCGTGGAAAAACTCGATATAAATTCGCTTAGCGCGGAACAAAAAGAGCTTTTAAATTCTAAAAAAATTGAGCGCGTCCGCCCCGGACATGCAGACTTTGCGGGAGCAATAAAGTACAATCAGGACGACATCAGAAACATTCTTGAGCGCTCAAGCGCGAGAGAAACCGCAGCACGCGTCGCTGTCGGAGCCATTTGCCAGAACATTTTGAAAAATTTTAACATAACTCTTGAGTCCGAAGTTGTTTCAATAGGCGGCGAATATGACAATATGCACTTTGAGGAAAGAATTTCCGAAGCGCAAAAAAACGGAGAAAGTCTGGGCGGGAAAATAAAAATTACAATTAAAAATCTTCCGGTAGGTCTTGGCAGCCACACACAATGGGACAGGAGGCTTGACGGCAGGCTGGCGCAGGCTGTTATGAGTACTCCTGCAGTAAAAAGTGTTGAAATCGGTCTTGGTGCAAAATGCGCGGATGAAACAGGCTCAAAGGTGCATGACGAGATTTTTACCGGTGAAAATAATAAAATATACAGAAAAACAAATAATGCAGGCGGACTCGAAGGCGGCATGACAAACGGCGAAAATATAGAGATTTACGCTGCAATGAAACCTATACCCACAATGAAAAAGGCGCTTAATTCAATAAATTTAAAAACAAAGGAAGAAACAACGGCACACTTTGAACGTGCCGACACCTGTGCGGTTGACGCCTGCGGAGTCGTAATCAGAAACATGTGCGCAATTGTAATTCTTGATGCCTTTTTTGAAAAATTCGGATGTGATAATTGCGAAGAAATAAAAAAGAACTTTTTAAACAATGCAACAATTATATAAAAACGTTATTTTAACAGGCATGATGGGCTCAGGGAAAACAAGCGCGGGCTTTGAGCTTGCAAAAATGCTCGGGTGCGATTTTTATGACCTTGATGAAATAATAGAAAAAAAATACGGTAAAATCACGGAAATATTTAAAAACCGCGGCGAAGAATATTTCAGAAGCCTTGAAACAAAGGAGCTTCAGTCCTTGTCCGCATCGAGTGGCTTTGTACTCTCAACAGGCGGAGGGGCTGTACTTAAAGATGAAAACTTAAAAATCTTAAACGCGCTTGGCAGAGTGTTTTACCTTGAAGCAAGTCCTTTAACTATTTTCAACAGGATAAAAAAACAGTCGCACAGACCGCTTTTAAATACCGAAAACCCGAAAGAAGCAATAGAGAACATACTCTCATCACGCCTTGAGCGGTATGAAAAATCGGGTGAAAAAATAATTACCGACAACAAAAACACAAAAGAGGTTGCACAGGAAATATATGAAAAACTTATGCGTTAATTTAAAAAAAGAAATCGATTTATCTTACCCTATCGTCATAGAAAGAGGGATTCTTAATAATATTGAAAACCATCTTAATAACAGGCGGTATTTTATAATAACAAATGACAAAGTGGCAAAACTTTACCGCGGTTTTTTAAATAAATTTGACAAAAAACGCACCATCATTGTAAAAGACGGCGAAAAACACAAGAACCTAAAAACCGTTGAATACATTTTAAACAACCTCCTTAAAGAAAAAGTTGAGCGCAAAGACTGCATTATAGCCTTTGGCGGCGGAGTTATCGGCGATATGGCGGGTTTTTGCGCCTCAAGTGTTTTAAGAGGCATTGATTTTATACAAATTCCCACCACTCTTTTATCCCAGGTAGATTCTTCCGTAGGCGGGAAAACAGGTTTTAACGGCAAATACGGAAAAAACCTTATAGGCGCGTTTTATCAGCCAAAAAAGGTTTTAATTGACCCTGATGTACTTAATACATTATCTTATGCCGATTTTCAAAGCGGCATGGGAGAAGTTATAAAATATGCATTTATCGAAAACAGCTGCGGTGCAAAGAAATTTTTCAACCTTTTTGACACTTTTGAAAAAATCACACCCGACAGCCTGAAAGATAAAATTGAAGACATTATCTATGCCTGCGTAAGCTTAAAAGCCGCAGTTGTGGAAAAAGACGAAAAAGAAAAAGGACTGAGGCAGATTCTAAATCTGGGTCATACATATGCTCATGCAATAGAAACAATCTCTAACTACAAGATTCCGCATGGACAGGCTGTTTCCTGCGGAATAAAAATGGCGCTCAAGGCTTCGCTTATTAAGAATTTTATTGATGAAACATACTACAATTACGGCATTTCAATAATCGATAAATTTAACCTTGCACCAAAAATAAAACCTCTGAATCATAAAAAAGTAACGGAAATTATGAAATCAGACAAAAAAGTGCACGACTCAAAAATCAGTCTTATACTGCCTCTGACATTTGCTCAAGCAAAATCCTTTGACGATACAGACGGGCTTTTGATAAAAGATTCTCTGATTTAACAACATTACCGAGCCTGTCCATAACATATGCGGCATCTTCATAGTTTTGTGCGCGCATTTCAAATAAATCCGCATCCTCGGGCGCATTTTCTATGGCTTTCACCGCATTTTTATAGCTTTCAAGTGCAGCAAAATCTTCACCTATATACTCATAATTTCTGCCCGCATTTGAATATGCTCTTGAAATTAAAAGCGCATCGCCTGTTTCTCCGGCTGCTTCCACGGAAAGATTTGAGAGCATGCGGGTATTTTCAAAGTCGTATCTTCCCGCATATACGGAAGCCATCTCGGAGAGTATTTTTGTTTGGGCGCGCAGATTATCTGCCTCGCCCCCGTAGCCGAGTGCGTCCTGATAATGCTCCATTGCAGGTTCAAATTCCACATAATCATCGTAAATTCTTGCCATTTTAAGGTGCGCCTGAGATTTCAGATTGTTATCATCACATTTTGTAGCTTCGTAAAAATCGCGCAGCGCATAGTTAACATAATCATAATCATCAAATATCCTGCCGCGCTCAAAATGCAGTGCAGCCCGCAGATTTTTATTTGTATCGGGTGTAATTTCACCGAGCGTATCGTTTAAAACTTCAAGCGCGGAAGCGGGGTCGTCCTCAAGTGTTAAAAGTATTTTTGCTTCTTTTAGTGATTTTGAAATCTCTCTGTCATGCTCGCTTACTACATATTTGGGTTTTTGTGTATTTAACAGAGGAGCAGCGCTTAACTGTGTATCCAAAGCAACAGCCTGTGTCTGCATTTGCGTTTGTGCGTCATTGTGCAAAACTTCCACAGGTTCGTTTAAAACCTCATCAAGAGGCTCGGTTAATTCAATTGTTTTAAATTCAATAGGCTCATCAGGTGTCTGTATCAGGGTTTGCGCCGTAAATTCATCCTCGGGAAGTACGGCATAAGGCTGCGCTTCAAGTACATCATGCTGTGTTTCAAGAGCAGGTGTATCCTGGGCCAAAGACGGAGTTTGTATTTTTTGCACTTCATTTCCATAAGAGCCGGTATAAGTCTGTACGGAGCGAAATTCGCTCTGCTCTTGCAATACGGGTGCAGCAGGTGTATCAAGCACCGCGGCGGAAGCGGACTCGGTTTCAATTTCGCGCGCAAAGGGCTGGATTTCCGCCCTGCTAAAACTGTCCTGTGTTTTTACATCCTCCTGCGGCGGGTTTGTATTCTGAGATTTAGCTTTTTTGTCAGGAATATCAAGCTGAAAATCAGGATTAATATGCGTTGGATCTGCTTTTAGTTCAATCTTTTGCATAAAAAGAGCATCAATCCAGCCTTCAACAACTCTTGAGGGCTTGTTTAAACTCTTTGCAATATACTCGTCCGATATTTTTGACGCATTTTTAAGATTTGAAACGATAATTTCGCGCGACGGGTTTTGTTTGTGAGATTCCTTTTCAACAAGAGAAAGATACGAGTTTACCTCCTGCGAAATATCATCGGGGGCGTTAATTGCAAGCACCGTGCTTTTAAAGTCGGTCACAATCTGGGAGATATTAATAGTATTTTTTGTATAATCAATTGCGACTTTGGCGCCGTTTGGGAACTGGCGCTCGCCGCCGCGGCTTCCCTGCTCATAAGAAACTGCAGGCTGCTCCTGATTTTGCGCTTCGGAAGTCTGCGAGCCATAGCCCTGTCTTGGATTTCTGTATGTAATATTTATAGGGTTAATCGAATTATACAAAATGCATCCCCGATTTTAACTAAACCTGATACTCCCACCTATAGTATAGGTAAAGAACATCAAACATTGTTCATACAAACGACCGAAATATATGAACCTCAATAAACAATTTAATAATATTGCAAAAAATATCAACTCCTGCATATAAATTTTTGTTAAAATATTTGTGAAATGCACATAGTTATAGCATAATAGAATTAAAAAGAGGAAATTTAAGATGGCAGAATATGTTTTTAAAATGAAAAAAGGCGAAGTTGAGATTGAACTCTCATCTGATGATGCGGAATTTGTTGAGCAGCAGCTTGCAAAATGGCGTGAAGAAATACTTAAAAAACAAGGGTAGTTTCAGATGAGCATATATCGCCTTAAAGTAAAATGCAATAACGCTCAGGTTGAGGTTCTTGCAAAAAACGGGACAATACTCTCAAGAGAACTGGACAGATATCTGGAGAGCTTTCTGGGCAGGAAAATCAATCCCGTGCCTTTTGATATAAACAACAGCGGATATAACGGCAGCGAACACATAGCGCAGCCTCAGCCCGCACAAAATCAGGATATACAAAATCCGCAGAGCTTTGGACAGCCGCAGATACAAAATGTCCCGCCGCAAAATCAAGATAAAGCGCAAATACCTTCGCTCGGCGAGTTTATTGCATCAAATAAAAGCTACGACACATTTAGCGAGTTTATAATAACTGCATATTACTTTAAAAAAGTGCTTAATTTAAATTCCTTTACCCTTAAAATGCTAAATTCAAAATTTTACCCCGCAACCGGCTCGCTTGTTGACATGTCGCTCACAGAAGAAGCCGCAAACAAAGGGCTTATCCATATGTGGGAAGAAGAAGGTTCCACAAAGTATACACTGAGCGAACAGGGCGAGGGATACTTTTACAATCAGCTTCGCGGGTAGAAGATGAATTTTATATGGCTTTTTCTTATAATAATTTCTTTTGTTTTCGCTGCGATTAACGGCAGGATGGACAATGTTGTAAATGCCATGCTCAAATCTTCGCAAAACGCCGTAACTGTTGCCTTTTCGCTTATCGGTATAATGGCTTTCTGGCTTGGAGTAGTAAAAATTGCGCAAAGCTCGGGGCTTATTGAATGTTTTTCAAAAATGTTAAATCCTGTTATGCGCATTATCTTTAAAGATACAAAAAAAGACTCCGCAGCTTTTTCCAACATTGCTCTAAATTTCAGCGCCAATGCACTGGGGCTTGCAAACGCCGCCACCCCGTTCGGCATTAAAGCCATGCAAAACCTGCAGGAAGAAAACAAAGGTGATAAAAGCATAGCGACAAACTCAATGTGCACATTTCTTGCAATGAACACTGCAGGCTTTCAGCTTGTACCCGCGTCGGTGCTTGCAATACTTGTTTCATACGGTGCCCACAATCCCGCACAAATAATTTTGCCGACACTTATCGTGACTTCGGTTTCTTTTATAAGTGCAATAATTATTTCAAAGCTGCTTGAGAGGGTATTTTAAATGATGAATGCATTAAATACTCTGTCTGTCTGGATTTTACCCGTCATAATAAGCGTCATCCTGATTTATGGAGCGTACAAAAAAGTACCGCTTTATGAAACTTTCACAGACGGCGCAAAAGAAGGTTTTTGGACGGCGGTTAAAATACTCCCCTATCTTGTTGCTATAATGGTTGCAGTATCAATGTTTCGCTCATCAGGTGCGCTTGATTTTTTATATAATGTCTTTAAAACACCTCTTGAAGCGCTTAAAATTCCCGCAGACACACTTTCTTTAATGATAACAAGATCGCTCTCGGGAAGCGCAACACTTGGAATCTTCAGCGAAATTGTCGGCACACACGGTGCGGATTCCTATGCCGCAAAGTTAAGTGCCGTTATTACGGGAAGTTCCGAAACGACATTTTACGTCATTGCCGTATATTTTGGCGCCGTCGGTGTCAAAAAGCTAAGGCATGCGGTTTTAACCGGAATTTTATCAGACCTTGTCGGCATTATTTGCGCGATTATCGTTTCAAGATTTTTCTTTTATTCGTAATACCCTATATAAGGCAGGTTTCGCTGGAGTTCACAGTAATCAAGCCCAAAACCCACGATAAATTTATCCCCTACATCGTAAGCACTGAAATCTGGTTTAACCGGGTACTTTCTTGCACACTTTTTATCAAACATAACTGCAAGCTTAACATCGCGCGCCTTGCATTTTGAGCGGATAAAATCAAGAAGAAAATTAAGCGTAAGACCGGTATCCATAATATCTTCAACAACGAGCACATTTTTATCTTCAAGCGGAGGAAGCGAAAGATTAAGCGCGGACACCTTGCCCGAGGATTTTTGAGCGTCGCCGTAGCTTGAAAGACTTACAAACTCCATTCTGACAGGCATTTTAAGGTATTTTGCAAGTTCGCAGAAAAACATAACAGCGCCCTTGAGCACGCATACAATCGTAAGTTCATTTTGAACACCGTAATACTCATTTATATCGCCCGCAAGTTCTGCTATGCGTTTTTTTAAATCTTCTTCCTTAATCAAGACTTTCAGTTCTTTTTTATCAGACATATTCTACTCCGAAATTTTTACCATGTAACAACTCGTATTTTCAGCCACAACTACCTTTTGACTTATTTGAATACCTAAAATACACAAGATTTCATCTTTATTTGCCAATAATAGCAGATTATCACGCATTTGTCGCGGTATTTTTTCATTTATCAAATACTTCTTGAGTTTCATTTTTCCGTTTTTCATACCGCAGGGAGAAAAAACATCCCCATCGCGCCTTGTCCTGAGGATAATATCATCTTTAAAGTCAAGATTTAAATATTTAACCCCGTTTTTATTTTTAAAATCGCACTTTGATGAAACTTTTTCTATTAAAACTTTTATACCCTCAAAATCATAAACACCCGGACCTGTTATCTTTATTTCCGTCAGTTTTTTTTCGCAAACCCGTGTTTTAAAAATTTTATTTCCGCAAACCTCCAGAAAAACTTTGCCGTTCAGCGATTTCCTTCTTCCGCCCCGTAAAACAAAATCCACATATGATTTAATTCTCGAATAATCGCGGTTCTTAAGCTCGCAGGCAAGAAAATCATTCATAATCTCAAACTTTAAACTCTCATCAAGCTCAAGAAACTTATCAAGAAAAATTTCATTCTTATCTGTCAGCAATTCATTTTTTACACATTCAAGCGAATTTGAAATAATTCGCGAGTGCATATTTGAAAGCTTGATAAGGTTACTTGCCGCATCGATAACATCAGGGTTAATTTTTTGCATAAGCGGCAAAATTTCTTTCCTTATAAGATTTCTTGCATACTTTGTATCTTCATTTGAACTGTCGCAGACATAATTCAGCCCGTGTTTATTTGCATATTCTTCAATTTCACGGCGCGAAACCTCAAGCAGGGGTCTGTAGAAAATTCCTCTTTTTTGTACCATAGCACACAGACCGGCAGGGCCTGTGCCCTTGATTACGCGGTACAAAAGAGTTTCGGCGTTGTCGTTTTTGTTATGTGCAAGCATAAGCACATTTGAGCCAAACTTTGCGGCACTACGTTCAAAAAAATCATAACGCGCAGCCCTTGCACCAGCTTCTGTCTTTTTTACATCAGCGCCGAGCCTTTCGCTAAAAAAGCGAATACCCAGAGACCGTGCAAATTGTCTTGAAAACTCTTCATCTCTGTCGGATTCCTCTGCGCGCCAGTTGTGATTCAAATGAAGAGCGACAATATTATCCGCAGGCAAAAGGCGCGAGAGCACATGCAGCATTACAACACTATCACAGCCACCCGAGAGGGCGCATAAGACGGTACCTGAAATATTATATTTTTCAATAAAACTTTGTACAACACCGGTAATTTTACCCATGACATGCCTCACTTGCATTTAAAACAAGGTTTTTTGCACTCTTGAGCGCTTCATCATAAGAAAGATTTTGAACGGATTTTCTTGCATATGTACCAAAGGCAAGCGCCTTGGGGTGAAGGGAAAATTTATGGCACAAGTCTTTTGTAAATTCGTTCACGCCGCCGCTTAAAATAATTTTTTTCTCATCAAAACCGGAGTCCTTAAGGGCGGCTGCAAATGCAACACATTCAAGGGTTGATACGGGTTGAGAATTTGCACAGTTCATTGAATTGCCATCAGCCTGAACAAAAAAGTCCGCATTGTCTTTTGCAATTTCACGCGCTTTTTGTATAAGCAGGAGAGAATCATTAAGCGAAAACACTTTTCTTGAAATACACAGGCTTATTGCGCCTTTATATTTTTTGCATATTTTTTTTAATTTTTTTAAAATACGGCTTTTATGAGGCACGCTCGCGTGCAGCTCAACACAGTCTATTTTACAGGGGGCCTTGAGTATCTCTTTAAAAGCCTCAAAATAATCCTTTTTATCATACAGCTCTATGGCGTTGTGCGGGCATACCTTTTTGCACTTAGAACACCCGATACACTTATTCTCATCACATACAAAATTTATAATAGCGTTTTGCGGGCAGGACTTTTCGCATTTAGAGCATTTTTTACATTTGTTTTCAATAATTTTTGCTTTCTTGCCGTGCTTATCGCCCTCAAGCGGAATAGAAACACAGAACTTAAAATCATCCGGATTTAACCCGCACTCAATTATTGATTCATTTAGAGTATTAAGCATAAAAGGGGAAACATCAAACATCCAAGCCCCTGCTTCCGCATAAAGCTTTGCAAGGGCTTTGACGTTTTCTATATCTAAATTCCCGAGTCCGAAAATCAGTTTAAACATTAAACGGGTAAATCACCTTTTACATCGGCAACAGCAGCGCCGTCAAGTTCGAAAACATTGCATAGCGCAACAACTGCTTCTTTTGCATGGCATTTTTCAACAAGACAGCTGATTTTAATTTCGGATGTGGAAATCATTTTAATATTGATACCAAGTTTTGCAAGAGTTTCAAACATTTGCGCTGCGATACCGGGACGGTCAATCATGCCGGCACCGACGATAGAAACTTTTGCTATGTCCTCATCAAGATATATATTGCTCGGGTTCATTGTTCTCTTAATTTCGGGAGCAACCTCTTCAAACTTAGCCACATCACCCTTGTCTATTGTGAATGCGATATCATTTGTGTTGCCAACACTTCTTGCATAAGACTGAATAATCATATCTACGCTCAATCCCCTGTCTGCAAGCAGCGTAAAGAGTTTACCCGCATTTCCCGGTTTGTCGGGAACATCGCAAATAACTATTCTAACCTGCGAACTGTCACATGCAAGTCCGGTAACGGGTTTATGTAATTCCATTTTATCTACTCCTATTATTAATGTTCCTAAATCATCAAGTTTAAAAGAGCTCCTTACCCTCATTGGCACATCGCAAAGCTTTGCGGTTTCAACAGAGCGCGGGTGAAGAACGTTTGCACCAACACGTGCAAGCTCAAGCATTTCTTCATAAGATATAACATCCAGTTTTTGTGCCGTAGGCACGACTCTGGGGTCTGTTGTATAAACACCCTCAACATCAGAATATATATCACACCTGTCGGCATTAAATGCTGCAGCAAGAGCAACAGCGGAGGTATCGGAACCGCCGCGGCCGAGTGTTGTAATCTCGCCATCCGGTGTTATGCCCTGAAATCCCGCAATAATAACTATTTCATCATTATCCAGATGTTTTCTTACCCTTTGTTGTTTAATTTCGGTAATTCTGGCGCGGCAATGGTTAGGCTCGGTCATAATTCCCACCTGCATAGCATTAAGGCTTACCGCCTTGTGACCCTTTTCATTAATTGCCATAGCGAGAAGCGACATTGAAACCTGTTCGCCCGTAGACAAAAGTATATCCATTTCTCGCTCCGGAGGGGTTGTTGTAATTTCTTTTGAAAGCTTAATTAAATTATCAGTTGTGTGCCCCATAGCAGAAACAACCACAATAACTTTATTTCCGTTTAATTTTTCTCTTATTACCGCATCGGCTACATTTTTAATCTTTTCGGCGTCTGCGACCGATGTGCCGCCGAACTTTTGAACTACGATTCCCATTTTTAACCTTCACTATCTTTGTTGTCGTGCTTCTTTTGATATTCCTCTTTTACTTTTTGAACCCAGGCATCCTCGCCGCAGGTACATAATATTTTATCACAAATACCAGTTATTTGGTCAATTAAATAATCATTT
>DVFS01000083.1 GCA_018713115.1 Candidatus Galligastranaerophilus faecipullorum | reverse complement strand
TTGTAACAGATACGTTATCTTTCATGCGTTTTGTAATAACAGGGGCTAGCGCCACCATGATAATTGATATTACAAGTACTGCCGTTAAAAGTTCGGCAAGGGTGAAGGCGCGCTTTTGCGCCGGTGTTTTTAAATGTTTCATATCTTTATTCGCTCCAGATTTATTCAGGCTATTTGCCTGAGTAACATGAATAAAATACCACTAAAATTGAATTATGGCAAATAGCACGATTGAAATTATCAGGCAAAATATCAAAAAGTACCGAAATGAAAAGAATTTAAGTCAGGTACAGCTTGCCATGAAATGCTCACTGTCATCGGAGTATTTGTCGGAAATCGAGAGGGGAAAACGCGCGCCGTCACTAAAGCGCCTGCTTATGATAGCAGATGCGCTCGGGGTTGAGCCGCATAAATTTTTTTTAAAATAATTATTTTTTAAGTGTTATTTTATGGCGTTTTTTATAGAGAATAATGAAAAATACCACAATAACAGCAGTTGCCGCAAGGATTATGAGTTCAAGATGGTCTTTTATCCTCTCGCCAAAGAACATAAGCACTATGCTTACGATAAAAAAGCGCATACCGCGGCCTATAACGGAGGCAAGGGTGAAAGATACGGGGTTCATATTTAAAATACCGCTTGCTATAGTAAAAACTTTATAAGGAATGGGCGTAAATGCCGCAAAGAAAACCGCATGCACGCCCCATTTTGAATAAAGCGCTTCGACTTCGTTAAACTTTTGCAGGGCATTTTTGAGCTGTTTTCTTTTTTCACTGCCTTTCTTTTTGGATAATGAAGTTAAAATCCAGATAAACACAGGTCTGCCGCCGAACTTGCCTATCAGATACCCTACAACTCCGCCCAGAGCCGAGGCTATAGTGCATACAAGAGCGTAGTACAAAGCGCGTTCGGGTTTGGCTAAATCCATTGCTATAAGCAGAAAATCAGGCGGCGGAACAAGAAAAAAACTCTCTATAAAAGCATTCAGCGCAAGGCCTATGGTACCGAGGCTTGAAAAATATTGATCCATGGCTGAGAAAATCTGCATAGTCTAAACCCTCTCTTTAAAAAACTCATCCACACTTCGCATAACCCTGCCGCCCTTAAGGGCAGTTGCACGCACTGTTGCACTTGTGCAGAGTTTGTTTGTTTCTTTTATAAAAATTTCCTGCAAAAAAGTGACCGTCGTTTTTGTAAGGTCGATTATTTTTGTTTTTAAAACTATTTCATCCATCAATTTTGCACTGTATTTGTATTTTATATCAAGTTCAATTACGGGCATTACAACATCATCTTCATGCTGAAGTTTGTCGATTTTCAGACCGTAGTCCTCTAAAAGTTCTACTCTGCCCTCTTCCATCCACCTTAAATAAGAACCGTGCCATACAACGCCGTAGGCGTCCGTGTCGGCGTATTGAACTTTAAAGTTCATTGTATTTTCAATCATTTTTTATCCTCGTATTTTTTATACGTTACAAATGAAGGGGGTTTTATTACCGTCCTTACAATGATTACATTATCCCTGCCGTAACCTGTTGCGGTTATTGTCTGGAGTTTATCGTCAGACTCTATTGAAACCGAGCCGCAAAAAACATTTCCGCTGACATAGGCGGGGAGCTTTCTGTCGTAAGGGTTTTTGCTTACGGTATTTAATTCATCCATAGTTTTTTTAGCAACGATAGAAGCTTTTTGGTCTTTGCCGCGCGAAAATTCCGCAAGGGATTTTGAAGTGAAAATTGCGGCATTCGCGTTTATTTTAGCGATTTTTCTCTCATCGGCGCTTTTTTTAAAATAAGGGGTGAGATAAAGACCTATGCAGATGAGGAGAATTATTATAACTGCGATTTCAAGTTTTGCGATTTTGCTCATTTAAACCTCTATTTTTGAATTATTAAAAACGATTTTACTTTTCTCTGGTCATTGTTTGACGAAGCAATCTCAAAGTCTTCCCAGTTAAGCGAGGTGGAAGGACCGCCGTCAAGCGCCATTATCTTTTCAAAGCGGTATTTTTTAAGTTTTTGATTTACTTCGCTCATTGTCGCCGGTGCAAAGTTTGAAAATATTATGACATAAAGATAATCTTTTTTAAGCGCCAGTATGGTGCGGGCACGCTTTTTTAAAACATGGGCGGCTTGCAAAACGGGTTTTTGGGTTTCATCGTATTTTACAAAGCCTTCTTCTTCAAGGTTAAAAGAAGGACAGAGCATAGGCCCGCCGCCTAAAGAGTGGAGTATATCATAACCTTCAGGCACGGGATCAAAGTGCTTTGTTATGTCGAACTTTAAAAGCCCTATAGTAGCATGCCTGTATATCCTGAATTCGCTTCTGTTAAGGACGTTGTCTATTCTGCCTTCCCTGTTAAGGTTTTCTATCATTTCCATGCTTTCAAAAGGCGAACCCTCGAGCTTTTGGTTAATTGTCACGTAAGATACGGATTTTGCACTTACAGGGTCAAAAAAACCGCCGTTTACGACAAAGTCAAAATCATTTTCCTTAAAGACTTCACGCGCGGTTTTAAGTCCGTCTTTAACCATATATGGTCTTATTCTGGGACCGAGTTCCTTTAAGTCTATTTTATAAATATAAAATTGTCCTTTTTTGTTGTAATCCGCCCTTATGGGCTCTGCAGCATACGCTGCGGTGCAGATAAAAAATACTGTAAATATAAGAAAGATTTTTTTAAGCATTATAAATCCCTCGCTTTTTTAATTATAAATATAGCCGCAATAAAGGTTATAATAGGAAACGCGGCCGCTATAAAGGGCGGCAGAACGCCTTTTTGCGCAAGAAGGTCAAAGAAAGGCAGAGTAATATAGTAGGCAAAAATCATGCCCACTGCTATGGTAAAGCCCACAAGCCTTTGCGAGCGCGGGGGCGAGAAGCCTAAAAGACAGCCTACGGCGGCAAAAATCACACAGGTTAAGGGGTGCAGGAAGCGCTGATAATATTTTGTGAGCATAAAGTTATGTTCGTCCGTGTATTCCTGCTTTTTAAGCAGTTTTACATACTGCCCGAGCTCTTTGTTTGTATAAGACCTGTCTTTTCTTGTGGCATTTTTCATAAGGGAAAAAACCTCATCGGAGAGTTTTTCATTAAGCACGGGGTAGTCCCCGACCTGCTTTATTTGAGTATAAATACCGTTTTTGTTTATAAGATATTCTTTTGAATCTTTAAGAAGCCATTTATCAGGCTTTTTAAGCGCATAGGGGGCAAATATTATACTGCTGAACATCTGCGCATCCGCGTATCTGTTGGGCGAAAAGTTAAGCAGGATAATATTTCTTATCGTCCGAACACTGAAATTTGACACTATAAGCGCCTGTTTGGGACGCTCATCGGAGTCTTTTATAACATAAACAAAGTGCACATCAAAACCGCCCGATTCACCTACTTTAGCAGAAGCATAGGGAATAAATTTGTCGTTTACCACATAACAGCAGTATGCAAGAATCACCCCTAAAACAATAACAGGCGCCATAATGCGGTTAAAAGAAAGCCCGACACCTCTGAAGATACTGAGTTCGGAGTTTTTGGACAGTGTATCAAAAGTAAATAAAGACCCGAGCAAAATGCCGACAGGTATTGCTTTTGCAAGAACTTTCGGTATTTCGTACAAAAGCAGCTTTATCCCCTGTAAAACAGGCATATGTTCAATAAGTATTCTTTTGATGGTTCTTACAAGCGTTTCAGGCGCAATCCAGACAATGATAAACAGAAACAGGCACACAAAAGTCGCACCCAGAACCTGTTTAAAAATGTATTTATCAAAAATTGTAAGTCTTAATTTATTCATTAAAGCGTAAAATCTTTTCCTAAGTAAAATTCTTTTGCAACGGGGTCAACCGCGACGTCTTTTGATTTTCCCGAGATTTTTATTTTCCCGTCAAAAATTACATACGCCCTGTCTGTAATTGAAAGCGTAGCTTTAGGGTTGTGGTCGGTAATAAGCACGCCGATACCCTTTTCCCGGGCAAGTTTATAAATATTGTCCTTAATCTCGCCGATTGCAATGGGGTCAATACCCGTAAAAGGTTCATCCAGCAGGATAAAGTGCGGAGTTGCGGCAAGCGCGCGCGCAATTTCAACCCTTCTTCTCTCGCCGCCCGAAAGCGACACGGCGGAGGCTGTTCTTAGTTTTTTAACACCGAATTCTTCAAGCAAATCTTCAAGTTTCTGGGCTTTTTCCTCTTCGTTTAAAGAATCATTCATCTCTAAGACGAGTTTTAAATTATCTTCAACCGAGAGTTTTCTAAATATTGACGCCTCCTGCGGAAGGTAGCCGATACCGATTTTTGCCCTTTCGTTCATGGGCATGTTTGTTATTTCAAGCGACTGCGCGTAAGAGCCGTCTTTTGGCAGCCCGTCTTTATTGTCGACATTGAGGTAAATGTGCCCTTTGTTTGCCTTTACAAGACCTACAATCATATAAAAAGTGGTCGTTTTCCCTGCGCCGTTAGGTCCGAGCAAACCCACAACTTCACCTTTGTTTACTTCAAAAGATACGTCATTTACGACCGAGCGGTCGCCGTAGATTTTTACAAGATTATTAGCAACAATTTTCATTAAAATTCTTTCCTGATTCTTTAAGTCAATTATAAACCAAAAAAGGCAATTTTTTGACTAAAAACTTTTTAATATTAATATACGTATACTATTGCCGAAAGGAAAAGCAATGGGGTTTTTTAGCTCTATAGGTCAGGTTATCTCAAACAGGGACAATTTCAAAGCCTACGAACAGCGTCAGGCTGATATTGAGGAGCAGAGAAAAGCCCTTGCAAAGAAAAACCCTCCCTCCAAGGAAGAGCTTGAAAAAGCGCAAAAAGAAGGCAAAGTCCTTATCGATATTGTGGATATTATGGACACACACTCCGAAGATGTCGCCGAAAATACGGAGACGGCAACAATGCTGCCACAGGCACTTGTGCCCATGTTTGCCCTTTACGGCGGCGGGGGATTAATGGCAAAATTTGTTCTTCTGCCGGCCCTTGAGGAATATGAAAATACACGCTACGATTTTATAAAAAATAATTCCGACCAATTTCATAAATGGGCCGAAACAATTAAAACAAAAAATATCCCCGACATCAGCGAATACTTTGATGCGTCATTTTTCCAGAATAAAAAATCAATAGAAAAGCTTAAAAATGTCAATGACGCAGATGTGCAAAACATATACAAACAGGCCGTAAAAAAACTTGACGATTTAGCGTCGCTTAAAAGCGTCAAAAGCATGCCTTTAAAAATCGCATTAAGCGCCGCGGTTCCGCTTGCGGCACTGGTTGTCGGGTTTGTGGGCACAACTCTCTGGGCAACCAAAATGCAGGTAAATTCTTCAAGAATTGCCCGCTGGCAGTCAAGAGAACAGCTTGAAGACCCCAAATACTTTGTTCAATACACACCGGAGCAAATTGAAGAGGCAAAGAAAAATCTTGAGGCAAAAGAACAGGAAAACAAAGGTTTTTCTCAAAAACTTTTCAAAAAACAAAATAAAGCTTCGCTTATTCAGGTCATAAAAGACAATAAAGCATACAAAGAGTGGAAAAAGCAGGATAAAGACGAAAGTAAAAAGGTGCACAGAACCCTGACACCCGAAGAACTTTCCGAAGCGCAAAAAGACAAAGAAGTAATACAGAGAATAACAAGAGTTATTAACAACAAAGCCGAAGACTACTCCGAAAATATGGAAGTTGCGGCAGAAACACTCATTATGGGTACACCCTTCTTAGGCGCCGCAGTCGGAGGAGTAGTCGGTGCAATTATAAACAAGCTCGGCTTTATGGACGAATTTGCAGACAGAACCATGCAAAAATTCGCAAAAAATCTCGATAATTTTGATAAAGAATCCGTACTCGACGCTTATAAAGAACTTAAAAATCACAAAAAAGGCGCGCCCGGAGGAATGAAAAAATCTCTCAATCTGCTCAACAGAATACTTAACAGCGAAAACACAAAACAGGTCAAAACAGGAACTATAGACACATTTATTTCATATGCCAAAAAATTATTCACATATGCCGCATCATCAAAAGGCGCAAGAAATAAAGCCATTGCGCTAATAAGCGGTATGGCGACAGGTATTGCAGGCGCCTTTATAGGACTTAAGCTTCAAAAGTCCTCCGCGCGTGCAGGACGTTATCTGGCCAAACGGGAACTTGAAAAAGATCCTCAAAACTTCATAGGCTATGATGAAGAAGACTTTAAACAGGTACAGAACATAAAAGGTGAAAAACCGTCCCCGGGTAAGAGATTCAAAGAATATATCACATTTTTACCCAGAGTAATCGGCGAATATTTTGAATATCAAAAATACGTAAAAACAACAGCGGTTAAAAACAGGGCTTTAAAAGAAGAACTTGTTAAGCTTGATGTAACGGATGAACAGCTTACCGAGGCAAAAAACCTGCAGCGCAAGATGTTTAACACTTTTGAAAAAGTGGACGATAAATCACAGGAATACTCCGAATCCGTCGAAGCCGCCGTAGAAATAGCAAAACCCGCAGTTCAGGCGGCAGGCTTTGCAGCGCTTATCTCGCCTGCAGTTATCGCGGCAGTTCAAATAGCCAGAGGTAAATTAAACGGAACAATAATAACAGACAGAATTTCAAAATTTCTCGCAAATCATACAGGATTTTTGAAAGGTAAAAAAGCGGATAAATATCTTGATAAAGTAAATGCAAACCTAAAACATGTCATAAACGACACAAAAGTTACGGGAACAATGGATGATAATGCCGCAGGTATTGCGGAATTTATAAAAGAAAACATACAAAACTTAAAAGTTTCCAATCTTAAAAACCTGCTCGGTAAAAATCTTAAGCCTATGATAGAAGGCCTGGATGAAGAAGAGTTAAGCAAACTTTTAAATTCAAACAGAATAACCAAGATGCTTTTTGGCAAATGCGACAAAAAACAGGCGCTTGAAATTTTAGGCAATCTTGAAAAAATTCTTGATAATCTGCCCGAAGAAAAACTGCAAAAAATAATAGACTCTCTTGGCGAAGAATTTGTAAAAAATCCTCAAAAAGTTATGCAGGCGCTTCAAAATCCCGAAGGCCTCAGGGGAATTTTCTTAACCAAAGGGCTTATAAGCATACCCGCAATTGCAGGCGCAAGCTGGGCGGGACTCAGTCTGCTTGCCACTTTTGCAATTGAGTCTTATCTTGCAAAAATACAAAAAGAAGCGGGCAGATTAGGTGTTATGAAAGCAATGGAAGAGCTTCAAGACCCGCTTTACTATGCCGATATTGAAGTGCAAAATACTCCTGCGGCTTTGCAAACTCAGGAAAAAACCGGCATCAAAGAAAATAAATATTTACGCTAGATATTTTTATAGTAATATATCTGTAAGGACTTAGATAAGGAGATTCTTATGGGTATTATGGACGGCAAAAAGGGCATTATTTTCGGTGTTTCAAACAAACACGGGATTGCAAATGCCATAGCAGAACAAATTCACGCTGCAGGCGGCGAAATTGCTTTTACATACGCTAATGAAGCCATGGAAAAACGCGTAAGACCGATAGCGGAAGAAATGAACGCTAAAATCTGTCTTGAATGCGATGTTACAAAAGAAGAAGATGTTGAAAAAGTTTTTAAAGAATATGAAAAAGTCTACGACAGACTGGATTTTGTTATCCATGCCGTTGCTTTTGCAAACAGGGAAGACCTTTTAGGCGATTTTTACACCACAAGCCGCGAAGGCTGGGATTTAGCAATGCATGTAAGCGCGTATTCCCTTTTAACGCTTACAAAATACGCAAAACCGCAAATGGAAAAAACAGGCGGCGGCTCGATTTTAGCCCTTACATACTTAGGCTCGACCCATGCCGTTGCAAACTACAACATTATGGGTGTTGCAAAAGCTGCTCTTGAATCTTCAATGCGCTTTATTGCAATGGATTTGGGCAAATTTAACATCCGCTGCAACTGCCTGTCCGCAGGCCCTGTTAAAACCCTTGCCGCAAAAGGCATAGGCGGGTTTGATAAAATGCTTAAGTTCAATGCCCTGAAAGCTCCTCTTAACCGTACGCCTTCTCTTGAGGATGTCGGCAAAGCAGGTCTTTATCTGGCTTCCGACCTTTCATCAGGTGTAACAGGACAGGTGCAGTTCGTAGACTGCGGCGCCTCCAGTGTATTTGCCTCCATAGATGAAATGGAATGTTTAAACCACAACGCGTAAGCACAGGTAAAATAATACATTAAACAAAACTGCCGGCCTTATCAAACCGGCAGTTTTTATAAGTTGTCATAATGCATTTACCAGCGCAAAAAACACGGACAGCAAACCTGCAGTCTTTAAAATAGCCTTTAGAAGCCCTGTTTTAATTTCTTTATTTCCATGAACGGGAACAACAATTTTTGCACTTTCCCCGCTTTTTACATATATGATGCGAACCTGATATTCTGGCTAATTCCCAACCGTTTTGTTCAAGTATTTTGCAAAGTTTTTTGCCTGTGATATTTTTCATAGCGCGACAGATATAACTTCCCCGTCAACATCACGTAAATCCACAGACAGCCATGCTTTTATCGCTTCTTTGATATTTTCTCTGACTTCTTCTATACTGTCGCCCTGTGTAAAACAACCCTTAAGAGCCGGTACTTCCGCCCAATAGCCGTTTTCTTCTTTATGCAAAACAACATTAAAATTCATAACGGTATAGTCTTTTTTCTTTATTTTAACATTGCAAATACGTATTTTCAAGCATATACGGGCTGTTTTTATCACAGTAAATACACTAAACCCAAAACATTTTTTACTTAATATATTTCATCCAGTTTTCATCAAGATTTTGAAAGAAATGGTGTGCGTTGAGTACATCATCATAGCTTATCGGTTCATCGGAAAAGTTTTCGGACTCATTTAAGGTAAGGGATTTTTCAAGTTCTTTTAAATCAAGACCCAAAAAAGCCATGCCGAAACATTTTTTGCAGTTTTCGCACTTTACCTGAAAAACAAGCAAGCCTTTATCATCCCGCATAATTTTGATTGAATCTCCGTCAAACTCCCCCCTGCAGCGGGAACAATGCATAGGTGCAAGCAGTCTTTTTATAACAGTTATATCCGACATAAAATCCTCCGACTATTTTAAAATCCTCATTATTAACTTTTATTACAATATCTGTTTAATTTATAAAGAATCTCCCCTTTTGTGTCGATTAACAAATTACAAGGAACAGGTTGTTTAGAAAGCGAGGCTTATAATGTTTGAAGCACTTGGACTGGTATTTTTTGCGGGAGTTGTATATTTATTTCTGGTAGTAGTACCGAGCATTGTTGAATACGCAGGCAGTGAAGAATTTGCAAACTCCTACTTTAAACACCTGTCAAAACATCATGTTAACTCATTCGGACGCTAGTCATTCATCATTAACGACCTTAAAAGAACGCGCTTAATTTATCGGGTGCGTTCTTTTTGCGTTGCGCCGCGCCGTTTCTTTTGCAATAGATGTTTTAGTGCTCCTTTTGTTCCAAAAACTTGAAAAAATAGCCTGAAAGGGTAATATATAAGATATGAATATAAAA
>DVFS01000010.1 GCA_018713115.1 Candidatus Galligastranaerophilus faecipullorum | reverse complement strand
AAATTATATATAAAAAATATTGTAAATTTTAAAATATTTCAAAATATTAAGAAAATCTCAAAACTTTTTTCTACACTTAGAAAACGGGAAAAAATTAAATTCTGTAAAGTTTAATTGAATTTATGTTAACATTGGAGGATAATTTCATCAGGAATGCTTTACATATAAACGCTTTTAAAATATAGTAAAATTAATAAAAGAAAATAAATGGGGGCCATTTAAGTGGAAAAGTTCAAATTAGACAGTTATGACAGACAGGCGTCAGAATACAGCAGATACGCTTCACAGGCAAATATAAAAGTTATCGGTGTAGGCGGCGGCGGCGGAAATGCCGTCAACCGAATGATTAAAGCAGGTTTATCGGGAGTCGAATTTTGGGCAATGAACACTGATGCCCAGGTTCTTGAAATGTCGGCCGCTTCCAAAAAAATCCAGCTCGGTGCCAAACTCACCGCAGGTCTTGGTGCAGGCGGAAACCCTTCAATCGGTGAAAAGGCTGCCGAAGAATCAAGAGAAGACTTACTTGTAGCACTTGACGGTTCGGATATGGTCTTTGTAACCGCAGGTATGGGCGGCGGAACAGGTACAGGTGCCGCTCCCGTTGTTGCAAAAATCGCTAAAGAACTCGGCGCTCTCACAATCGGCGTTGTTACAAAACCCTTCCAGTTTGAAGGCAAACGCCGCATGACACAGGCGCTTCAAGGCTTGGAAAAGTTAAAAGAAAATGTTGACGCGCTCATCGTTATCCCTAACGACAAATTAATTGAAGTTGTTGAGCGCAGAACAACAATGAGAGATGCATTCAGCGTAGTTGATGAAGTTCTCCTCTGCGGTGTTCAGGGTATTTCGGATATCATCACCGTTCCCGGCTTAATTAACGTTGACTTTGCCGATGTTAAAACAATTATGCAATCCTCAGGTTCGGCTCTTATGGGTATCGGTAAATCCTCAGGCGAAGGCAGAGCAATGGAAGCCGCCAAACTCGCTATCAACTCTAAACTTCTTGAAACATCAATCAATGGTGCAACAGGTATAATAATGAATGTAACGGGCGGTCCCGATATGACTCTGCATGAAGTCAACGAAGCCGCAAGCGTTATTCACGACGCGGTATCTGATGACGCGGAAGTTATCTTTGGTTCTGTTATTGACGACAGAATCCAGGGCGAGATTATGATTACAATTATTGCAACAGGTTTTGAACTTAAAAACGGCGATACGGTAAGCACTAAAGATGACCTTAAACTCTCTGCCGCAAGCTTCTTTGGCGGAACAAGCTCAAGTGCTTTATCTTTCGGGAATATAGGAAATACGCCCGCAAGCTCTACACCTTCCGAAAATCATGAAGCAACAGCAAGCAGTCTGCTTGACATACCCGAGTTTTTAAACCCCAAAAACAGACTGTAATTAAAATATAAATCTCAAAACGACACTTCCTGAATTAAAAGGAGGTGTCGTTTTTTGTTAAATGATAAAATTATTTTATGATTGTATCCCTTATATCAGACTATCTTAACTATCTTGAAGTTGAGCGCGCTCTCAGTATTAACACGATTGAAGCATACAGGAGGGATATTTTTGCTTTTTTTGAATACGCGCTTAAAACATACAATATAGAAAATATTGAAGACATAAGGCGCACGCACCTGAGCGCTTACAACAGATTCCTTGCACAAAACGGCATAAGTCCGTCAAGTATTGTAAGAAAAACTGCCTCCATAAAAGGGTTTTTCAGATATTTGTGTCTTAATGACGAACTAAAGAAAAATCCCGCACTTGCACTTTGCGCTCCCAAAATTGCCAAAAAACTGCCAAAAGTTATAAGCGTTAAAGAAATTGAAAAATTGCTGGCCACACACCTGAACATTATGCAAAAAGCCCTTTTTGAACTGTTTTATGCCACGGGACTCAGAGTATCGGAACTTGTAAATCTGGAGATAAAAAATACAAATTTAAAAAGCGGTATGATAAAAACTCTCGGCAAAGGCTCAAAGGAAAGAATTGTTCCCATAGGCACAAAAGCAAAAGCCGCACTAAAAAACTATTTTAAAGAACGCGAGATTATACTTCTTAAAAACGGCAGAGAAAATGAAAAATATGTATTCTTAAAACCGGACGGAACAAAAATTTCTCGTCAGTACGTTTATAAATTTATCCACACGCTGGGTAAGAAAATTGAAAAAGACATTTCTCCCCACACAATCAGACACTCCTTTGCTACACATCTGCTTGAAAGAGGAGCGGATCTCAGAGTGGTGCAGGAACTTCTGGGGCACTCAAGCATTGTTACAACGCAGCTATACACTCATATCAGCAAAAACAGACTGCGCGAAGTATACTTTTCAATAAACAAAACCTAGTTTATCTTATTAAATGGGACAATAAGGGGTTCTTTTGAGCCTTTTGCATATAAATCCACACCCAAAGCCTCGCCGGCACTAAACTCATAATTGCGTTTCGGCATTTCTTTATCAGGAGCAAGCAGAGCCTCTTTAAGCGAAGCGTCCTCATCGTAAAAATATTTTTTCGTACATTTTTTGCCGTCATCAGAAAGGCAGACAGCACGGAGTTTGGAGGTTTCCGGATCAATCATAAACAACTTGTTTAATTTACCTTCTCTGTCGCGCGCAAGATATGTTTTAACCCTGTTTTCTTCATCGTACACAAGCGTTCCCGATATATTACCGGTTTCGGGGTTATATTTAAAGAAATGGGACATATAAGTGCCTTCGCCGGATTCTTTATCCATAAATCTTGCTTTAGCCGTCAGTTCACCATTTTTGTAGGTTTTTATTTCTATAGGTTTATCTTTGTAATAGACTACTTCTTGCAGTTTTTCACCCTTTTGGTCATATGCGCTGTATGTAAGCGCGCCCGTTTTAGCATTTGTTGATATATCAAATTTCTTAACATTTGTATCGCCCCAGAACTCTACCTGCATTTCAGGCTCAATTCTCTGGTACAGATTAAGCGCTGCACTGTAGTTTTTATCGCGCATATTGTCCGCATAAGGAGCAAGCTTTTCAATTGCAGGGGCAATTTTTTGGGTATAATTTTCGGCATACTGTGAAGATTCCTCTAAAATAAGCGGAATTTCAACATCGCGGATGTATTCTTCTTTATCATAAGCAAGCTCTGCAAGCTTTTTATTTTCTTCGTTTTCCATATGCTCGGTGAAGCATTTTGCAATAAAACCTATGCCGAAAGTTGCTGCCGCAAAATTTGCCTCTGTTCTCAATTTACTTTTGCGCTCGGCTTCGGCAGCTTTCTTTGCCGCCTCTTCGGCTGCCTTTCTTGCTGCTTCCTCGGCTTTTCTTTTTTCAATTCTGGCTTTGTATTTTTTACCGAATACAGGGATTTTTGACTTCAAAACCTCAGGATCGATTTTTCCTTTTTTTATACCGATTGCAATACCCGCCGCGGCAGCTGCAGCTGCAATAACAACGGCCGCAAAAACTTTTTTGCCGGTATTTTTGTTTTCTTTGACATTGCTATCCGGCGATGCATTGTTCAGGGTAACAGTATCGGTTTCCTGTGCGTTCAAAGAAACCGCGGGCTTTTGCACGGCAGGTGTTTCAGGCAGCGCCGGAAGCGCGGAAGGAGCCTGTGCCTGCGGCATAGGATCTGTTAATGCCTGCATATTTGTTTTTATTTCAGGCATTTTAAACATGCTGTACGGATTTGAACCTGTTTGAGGTATCTGGGTCATAAATGCACCTAACCTTATAACTGTTCGTATAAAAACATTCAAGCAAAAAAATTGCGGTTAATGCAAAAAATTAACCGCAATTGTTAAGAAATTTTAACACTTTTTTTAATTTCTCGGGCGCATGGTTGGAAATGCAATTACATCACGAATGGAAGGCGAATCGGTTAAAAGCATAACCAGTCTGTCTATTCCTATTCCCATACCTCCCGCAGGCGGCATACCATGCTCAAGTGCACAGATAAAGTCTTCATCAATTCCGCATGCTTCTTCATCACCCATGGCTTTTTCTCTTGCCTGAGCCTCAAAGCGGTTGCGCTGGTCAATAGGATCGGTCAGTTCCGAGAATGCATTTGAAATTTCCCAGCCGTTTATACGGGTTTCAAAACGCTCCGTAAGTCTGGGATTATCCCTGTGAACTTTTGCAAGAGGCGAAATATCGCGGGGATAATCAAGAATATGAACGGGCTGAACAAGTTTAGGCTCAACACGTTCTTCAAAAATTTTATCCAGAATCTTGCCCCAGCTGTCATTTTCTTCAACTTCAATACCCAGCTTTTGTGCCTGTTTTGCAGCTTCATCAACCGTTAAATATTCATTAAAATCAATACCCGTAAATTCTTTTATGGCGCCGAGCATGGTTTTTCTGTCCCACGGAGGAGTAAGGTCGATTTTCTGCCCCTGATACTCTATAACCATAGTGCCCAGAACCTCTTGCGCAACAGATGACACCATATTTTCAAGCAGAACCATCATATCATTATAATCAACATATGCCTGATACAGCTCAATCATTGTAAACTCTGGATTATGGCGTGTATCTATACCTTCATTTCTGAAGTTTCTGTTCATTTCAAAAATCTTTTCGCTGACACCGCCCACAAGCAGCCTTTTTAAATGCAGCTCGGGCGCAATTCTTAATACCATATGCATATCAAGCGCATTGTGGTATGTTTCAAAAGGTCTTGCGGAAGCACCGCCCGCCTGAGCGTGCAGCATGGGTGTTTCAACTTCCAAAAATCCCTGATTGCAGAGATATTCTCTAATTTTTTGAATAATTAAAGAACGTTTTCTGAATGTATCACGCACCTCGGGGTTCATAATCATATCCACATAACGCTGGCGGTAGCGGATTTCAACATCGGTCAGACCGTGGAATTTTTCAGGCAGAGGCAAAAGTGCTTTTGAGAGCAGCTTTACATCTTTCGCTTTTATGCTCAACTCACCCCTCGGGGTACGGCGTACATCACCTGAAAAACCGACAATATCGCCAACATCAAGCAGCTTTATTATAGACATTTTATCAGGGTCAAGATTCTCTTTGTGTGAAAAAATCTGAATCTTTCCCGAAGGATCCATAAGGTCGATAAACATGCCTGTGTTGCGAATAGCCATCACCCTGCCTGCAACATTATATGTATCATTTGTTTCTTCGCCTGCGGCAAGATTGGCATATTTTCGCTGCAATTCAGCCGCGCTTATGTTTTTATCATAAGAATAAGGATAAGGATTAATTCCTTTATCCGTGAGGTCGTTTAGCTTCTGTATTCTGTTCTCTCGAATGCTTGAGATAGTGCTGTTATTAGTTTGAGCGGTTTCCATTTTATCTCTCCTGATTATAGTTATTATATAGAAAAATTTTAACACAAAAATAAAAACAGACAGCGTTTTGCACTGCCTGTTTTTATAAATTTATACCGATTCCCTATTTAATGTTAGAGAATGTCCAAGCGTCAAGGTTGGGATTTTCAGCAATTTTAGCATCGCTTTGATCTTCATCCTGACCTGCTTGAGAACCGCCGTGAGCAATGGGTTTATATACACGGTTGTAGTATTCAATAACCATACGGTCAGAGTTAAAGTATGCTTCAGCAGTTCTTTTTGCCTGACGCATAAGTCTTGCCCACTCATCGGGGTTGTTGTAGTATGTCGGAATGATTTCATTTTCCAGAGTGTTCATTACACACTGATGGTCTTTCCAGTGGCGCTCTTCCCACGGAATATCATCATCTAAGCCGGGATATTCAACGGTGTAACCGTTAATACCGGGGAATGTACCTTCAACAGTCCAACCGTCATAAGTTGAGAAGTGAAGCGCACCGTTTAAGTTAGCCGACATACCCGAAGTACCTGAAGCTTCAAAAGGTCTTAAAGGCGTATTTAACCAGATATCCGAACCTTTTTTAAGTTTTGCGCTGAGCGCAAGTTCATAACCGGGCAGAACAACAACGTTTTTCATATTGTAAGATTCTTTTAAAATCTTGTTGAACATTTCTTTGCCCATAGTATCATCGGGGTGGAATTTACCCGCAAAAATCAACTGAACTTTGTTTTCGTTCAAAAGTTTTTCGATACGCGGTTTGTCCATAAGAATAAGCCATGCACGTTTGTAATCCGCAAATCTTCTTGCCCATGTGATTGTTAATACATTGGGGTCAAATCTTTTACCCTGAGTATCCGAAATGTATTGGAACAAATCCTTTTTCATTTCTTTTTTAGCATCAAGCAGTTCCTGATAAGATTCTGCCGAAGCAAATCTCGGGTCTTGCCAGTAGTGCTGGTTTACCGCGTTTGTGATAGCGCGGATGGGGCATCTGCCCTGAACCCAATCCCACATTTTGTTTGCAACAAGACCGTGCAGCTGGGAAACAGCATTTGCAACTCTGGACATTCTGAGGGCCGCAACCGTTAAAGAGAAGTTTTCTCCGCCGAGTTCAATTGCTCTTTCTCTCGGGCAGCCTGCAAAGAAACCGCCTTCCATCAGTGTATCAACCCAGTGAACTTCATTACCTGCGGCAACGGGTGTGTGAGTTGTGAATACGGTTTTCTTTTTAACCGCGTTTAAATCACCGTTAAATTGTCTTAAAAGTTCAAATGCGGCAGGCAGAGCGTGACCTTCGTTCATGTGGATAACATCGAAAGGATATCCAACTTCCTGAAGAATTCTTACACCGCCGATACCGAGAATTGTTTCCTGAGCGATACGGATTTTTTCATCTCCGTCATAGAGTTTGTGAGAAATTCTTCTTGCCCATTCGGAGTTGCCGTCAATATCAGTTGTTAAAAGATACACGGGGCAGGAGCCGAAAAGGTCGCCTTCAACTCTGTACGCTTTAACTTTTACGTCTTCGCCGAAAACTCTTACCGTTGTATATACGTTTAAATCCGTTAAAAAGTCATAGTGCTTTCTGATATATGCTACTTCAACTTCGCCGTTTTCGTTGATACGCTGGTCATAGTAGCCGAAAGACCATAACATCGTAACGCCCACCATAGGCATTTGCAGATAACCTGCAGATTGCATGTGAGCACCCGCCAAAAAGCCCAAACCGCCTGAATAAGTTGCTAATGATTGGTCAAGGGCAATTTCCATTGAGAAATATGCGACATTTGGTAAAGCCATTTTTTAAATCCTTTAATACTTACTACCATACAATCAAAATCTTAGCACAAAGATATTTTCAAATCCTCAAGAATAAAAAAATAATCCAAAAGTACTAATTAATTTTGCCATACCATTATATGCAAAAAGTAAAAATCTCACACCCCGAATCCAACTTTTGAAACAAAACTTAATACTTAGTGCCGAAAATTTCTTGACAGTACTTGTGTTCCGTTGAAATTTTCAAACGAGCCTTAGGATGTGAGCCCGT
>DVFS01000082.1 GCA_018713115.1 Candidatus Galligastranaerophilus faecipullorum | reverse complement strand
CATTTGGTATAAAACAAGCAAAAAATTTTATATTATGTTTTTATATAAATACAATGTGAAGATCGGAAGGAGAAGTTGTAATGATAGTGCCCGCAGATCCGTTTAGTAATTTTAAAACAAATTTTAATAATACAAACGCCGCAGCGACAAATGCCATAAATAATACAGCGTCTGAAATACAGCAGCAAACTGCACCGGTTACAAAAAGTTTTGATAAGAAAAATGCTGCAATCATAGGCGGGGTTGCCGCGCTAGCAATAGCGGGTATTGGTGCTGCTGTCATGATTAAAAAAGGCAAAATGCCCGATGAAGTAAAAGAGGCTTTTATAGCCGCAAATAAATTAAACGACGAAGCAACTTCACTTGCACAAAGTGTTCAAAAACAGGCAGATGAAATACTTGAAACAGCGCAAAAGAAATTTGACGAAGTAACGGAATTATTTAAAAAAGGCGAAGAAAAAGCCGCCGACGGCACCGTTTTAAGAAAAATAACAAAAGAATCCGACACGCAAAGTGTAATGGAAGAATTTGCAGACGGCAAGCTTACAAGAAAAACGTTTTTTAAAGAAGGTGAAGCGCAAGATATCCGCGAGAACATAGAGCAATTCGCAGACGGTTCCGAAAAAGTAGCGAAATGTTTTAAATTTGACAATGGCAAAATTTCAGAATATTCGGAAAATATTGAACAATTCGCAGACGGTTCCAAAAAAGCAGCGAAAGCCTTATATTTTGACAACGGCAAAATTTCAGGATATGCGGAAAATGTTGAAGAATTCACAGACGGTTCTGCAAAAGCAGCGAAAGCCTTATATTTTGACAACGGCAAAATTTTAGAATATGTGGAAAATGTTGAAGAATTCACAGACGGTTCTGCAAAAGCAGCGAAAGTCCTGGATTTTGACAACGGCAAAATGTCGTACTATGCCGAAAATTATGAAAATACAGATGATTTCATAGTAACAGCGAAAGACCTTTATTTTGATAATGGCAAACCAAGACGTTTGGTTATAAACAATGATTTGGGCTTCGCTTCAAGAGAATATAAAAAAGAAGGTCTTGGCTGGAAAAAGACCGATTATGATGATTATGATGATTTTGATGATTTTAATGATGATTGGTTTGATGATGAAAATCCTGCAGGCTAAAAAGATTAAACTTGGCAATCTTAACGAAAATAACATTTTAAAAAGGCGCTCAATGCGCCTTTTTGATTGTGTGGTATAATTTTCTTATGAGAATATTTCTGATAGGCAAATCTGCGGCGGCGGACGCTTTTGCGGATTATTTCACACAAAATCCCGATAACATTGTTTTTTCAACCCTTAAAGACACATCGGCTCAATGGGTGGATATTACACAAAACAATATTTCCGAACTCAGGGACTTTGCACTTGCAAATGAAATGTCGCTCACAGTATTATGCGACAGCGGAAGCATTTCAGGCGGCATTCAAAAAAGCTTCATCGAAGCGGGATTAAGCGTGTTTGCACCCGAGGGCGAATGCCTTAAACTGACAGATTCCAAAATATGGGCAAAAAGATTTATCTACAGAAACAAAATCCCCACGGCGCGCTTTCAGTTTTTTGAAAAAGTGCAGGCAGCAATTGATTATATAAGACAAAACAGGTTTCCGGCAGTAATTAAACCCGACGCGCACAGCGCAATAGGCACAAGAATCTGCGAAACTTTTTCTGCCGCCAAAAGCGCCGTAGAAGAGTTTTTTAACACAGGTTCAAAAAGAATACTCGTCGAAGAATACATTTCAGGCAGAGAATTTAGTATTTATGCAGTTTGCGACGGTTACAATCCCGTTATAATAGGGGATTGCGCGACATATCAAAACTCTTTTGCAAAACTTGACGCGGATTTTTTAGACAGGGAAGAAAAAAACACGCTTTTAAATAATGTCATTGCCCCGCTTATCTCATCTCTTGCAAAAGAGGCCGGAGAATACACGGGTATTATCGGATTTGATTTTATAAAATCAAAAGATAAGATTTATTTGCTCGAGTGTAATTCATTTTTTAAGGATTTAGACGCGCAAATGATGATAAACTCTCTTGATGAAGACTGGGCAAAAATCCTTGAAAGCACAATATCGGGCACGCTGTGTTCGGATTTTGGCAGTTTTAAAACCTCGCAGAGTGCTTTTTTAAGTGCGGAATTTTACGAAAACGGACAAAAAATAAACATCTGCAAAAGCGGCAGAACTTTTAATGAAGCAAGAGAGCGCCTGATAGAAGACGGTGCGGATGAAAAAGAACTGACGGAGGCGATAAAAACTTGGAAATACTTGCAATAATTCCCGCGCGCGGCGGCTCAAAAGGCATAAAAAGAAAAAATCTCCGCCCGATATGCTCAAAACCCCTTGTGGCATATTCTATTGAGGCGGGTCTTAATTCAAAATACATAACAAGAACCGTCGTATCAACAGAGGACAGCGAAATCGCCCGGGTATCGGAAAGCTTTGGCGCGCAGGTAATTAAGCGCCCGTGCGAACTTGCGCGGGATGAAACAAAAACAATTCCCGTTATGCTCCATACCGCTTCATATCTTGAAGAAAAAGATGGATACAAACCCGATTATATAGTGCTTTTACAGCCTACATGCCCGCTTCGCGATGCAAAATACATTGACAGCGCATTTGAATTTTATTTTCAAAAAGAAAAAGAAGGCTTTGACAGCTGTTTCAGTGCATTTACACTGGGTACAACCCATGCAAAGTGGAAAATAGAACACGACGGCAGCGCAAAGGGGCTTTATGACTACCGCACACGCCCCAGACGCCAGGATGCAAACGAACATTATCAAATGGTCTGCGAAAACGGTGCTTTTTATGCGCTCAAACGCGATACAATGTTTGAAGTAAATGATTTCATAGGGTACAATCCTGCAGTTTATATAACCCCGCGGGTTGTGGACATTGACACCGAAGAGGATATTTTATGCATAGAAAAACAGCTTGCGGCAAAAAGCTAAACCCCGCGCAAAAAATCTGCCTCGCCCTGATTTCAATATACAGATTTTTTTCAAAATACACACCATCGACCTGCAGGTTTTATCCGACCTGTTCAAAATACACCTACGACGCAATTAAAAAATACGGCGTCATAAAAGGCTGCTATCTGGGCGCAAAAAGGATTTTGAAGTGCCACCCGTACCATCCGGGCGGATACGACCCGCTTCCCTAGATTTACGGATTATTCAAGGATTTCCACTTCGCCGTTTTCAAGCGTAAAATAGGCTTTTACGATTTTTAAAGCGCCGCTTTGATGGGCTTCTTTTATAACGTGCGACTTGGCAAGAAGCCTGTGTTTTGCAAAATCACAGTAGTGTTTTGCAAGTTCGTTAAAGCAGGCGGAGCCCATTTGCATTTTAACACACTGC
>DVFS01000081.1 GCA_018713115.1 Candidatus Galligastranaerophilus faecipullorum | reverse complement strand
ATTTCGGAATAAATAAAAAAAACAGGTGAAATATGCACAATACAAAAACTGCGGGCGCGCAAAAAAATATCGCGCACGGTACAAAAATATTCAAATATTATTGCGAAAGCGACAAAAAAGTGACGCCTTGCCGGAACAACAGCACAAAAGACACTAAGCCTCGGCAAGTTTTTCAAGCTTGAGTTTCTGGTCGTACTGAATCAGCAAATTTATAAGTTCGTCAAGTTCGCCCTCAATTACCGTCCAAACATTCAGGTTCTGCCCTATTCTATGATCGGTAAGGCGTCCCTGGGGAAAATTATAAGTGCGGATACGCTCCGATCTGTCGCCTGTTCCGACCTGAGAACGGCGAAGGTCTGTCACTTCCTGCATTTGTTTTTGAACTTCCATATCGTAAAGTTTTGCTTTAATAATCTGCAGGGCACGCTCTTTGTTTTGCAGCTGGGAGCGCTCTTCGGTACAAAACACCATTAAACCGGTGGGTTTGTGTACGACACGGACAGCCGTTTCAACTTTGTTTACATTCTGCCCGCCTGCACCGCCCGAGCGCGCTGTGGAAATTTCCAAATCGGAAGGGTTGAGTTCAACCTCAACATCATCAACCTCGGGCATAACTGCAACCGTTGCCGTTGATGTATGAACCCTGCCCTGAGATTCCGTTTGCGGAACCCTTTGCACTCTGTGTACGCCTGATTCGTACTTTAACTGGGAATAAATGTTTTCTCCGCCCTTAATTGAAATAACAACCTCGGACACACCTCCCGCTTCGCATTCATTAACAGACAAAACCTTTGTCTGCCAGCCTTTTGAAGAGGCGTATTTCATATACATTCTCATAAGGTCGCCCGCGAAAATATTTGCCTCATCCCCGCCTGCACCTCCTCTGATTTCAAGCATTATGTCCTTATCATCCATAGGGTCTTTAGGAAGGAGAAGCACCTTCATTTTTTCTTCATATTGGACAATTTTTTCTTCATTTGCAGCAATTTCATTATTTAAAAACTCTCTCATGGTCTGGTCTTTTTCCCCATGGAGCATTTCTTTGGCTTCGTCAATTGCCTCCTGTGCTTCTTTGTATGCATTATATGTTTCAACTGTTTCTTCCATTGCCTTTCTTTGCTTTGAAAGGTCACGGAACTTGTTGTAATCGGCAATTACATCAGGATCAGAAAGCGTTATACCGAGTTCTTTATATTTTTCTTCGATTTTTTTAATTTTATCAAGCATGTCATTCATCGCTGTGGCATCCTTCCGCAAGATTTGTCTTCGTCGCAGTACCCGAGGCGCTCGCACTTGGGTACAAGATGAGCCTTGAGCCAGGGTTCCTCTTTTATTACTTCATCGCACATTTTCTTTATAAGCATGCGTATTTCAAGCTGTGCACGCGTACAAAGTCTTAAATTGGCAAGGTGGATAAGTTCCCGCAAATTTAAACTTGCAACCATGGAGCTTGCGGCTGCATTGGGTAAAACAGAGCGCGCATCTTCCGCTTTAACGCCGTGGTTTACAAATTCCTGATAAAGAAGCGCAACCTCATGCATGTGCTTTTCAAATTTTTCTTTTAAATCAGGTTGTGAAGCAATTTCAGGAGGGATGATATAGTCAAAATCGCCTTTTTCTTTAACATAACGCTGCGACTTCTGCGAAAACGACATATGTCTGTGCCTTACAAGCTGGTGGGTGCAGGCGCGCGAGACATTTGAGATTGCAAAAGAAAGCTGGATATGCTCTATAGTGGAATAATGCCCCGAAGATATAACTCTTTCAATAAGCTTCAGCATTTTTTCCTCATCGTCCGCAGCAGCATTGATTTCCTCCGGCGAAAGCGCACTATAACAGGTTCTGCACGCCGTATAGACCGTTTTTAAAATATTTTGCGGCTTAGATATTAACTTTACGCTCATTTTAGTATCTGGCATTAATCCCCCTCGGACAGACTCTCGTTGTAAAGAGGGCAGGCATTTTGCCCGCCCTTAAAAAGTTAATTTTTCTTTTCGTAGCGTTTTTTAAATCTTTCAACCCTGCCTTCAGAGTCTAAGATTTTTTGGTTGCCGGTAAAGAACGGGTGGCAGGCGTTGCAGATTTCAACCGTGATGTCTTCCTGTACGGAACCTGTTTCAATTTCATTACCGCAAACACACTTTATTGTTGTTTTTTTGTAATCGGGATGTATGTCTTTTTTCATAAATTACCTCATTGTAGTCTACCTTATGTGATAATATTATATTGGCTAAATATTTAATTTCAACCGATTTATTAATAGTTTTTAACAAATTAGCCTTGACATCACAACTTGTCTTTATTAACATAAAACAAGTTAAAGTTTTGATATCCGGCGGCATAGCCAAGTGGTAAGGCAGGAGCCTGCAAAGCTTTCACCCCCAGTTCGAATCTGGGTGCCGCCTTTTTAAATACAAGAATTATGCGGCATTTTGCTGAGCTTCAATAAGTTTTAAATCATCCTCCACAATGCACACGGGATATGCGGCATGGTGGATTTTGGGAATAAGAAAGTCTGCGCTGTACTCAACGAGTTTTGACTCGTCATCATCCGTGTCATTGCAGACAAAAGTTATTTTGCCGTTTTTATCGGTTTTATAATCCACAATCGTTACCTCATGGCCGTTTATAATTTTATTCGGCGCATTATCGGGCGTATTTACATAACCTGCTTCTTTTGTTTTGCCGCTTGTTTCATTTGTCAAAACATAGCCTATAATAACGTCTTCACCCGTATTTAAAGTGTCGATTATGTGTTTTTGAATTTTGTCAAAGTCGCACTCCCAGCCGATTAGATTTTGATTGTCATCCACTTTTTGATATCTTATGGAGAGTTTTTCATTATTTTCAACAACCGATTCTATAAAGGTTTTCTCTGTTTCTACAAGCCCCTGGGGATTTGAGGAAAATTTTCCGCCTCTTATGTCGGTCAGAGAGTCATAGCTTCCCTGAGAGCCAAGCTGCATAAGCGTTGACTGCATAAGAGCGTCAAGAATCGTTCTCTCACCCTTATCCCAGTGCTCATTTTGCACCTGCGCTCTTATATATGCCGCATCATCGGGTTTTAGAGAAAGGGTTGTATACTCAAAATTAAAATCTTTTTGCTTTGCCTCAAAAATATCAAGGAAAGTGACCGCGTCAAGAACATTCTCCGACAATGCGTCAAGACGCACTTTTTGCTCAACTTCCCGTTTTTGCGAAGTTAATCCGGAAACCCAGCGCGCAAATTCGGCGGGGTGCTTATTTGCCATATGAAACTCAACGCTTGCCGCAACACAGGTGCCCGAGCCTTCTACATCCATAAGCGACGGGTTGGCTTTTACATCCTGTGCTATTTCGCTGCTATTTAAAATACCGTCTTTCACGCTATTTGGTATATCGCCGAAGTTCTGGGTAATAACTGCGGGATTATAAAGAGCGTCAATAGTTTGCGCCAGAATTTTAGAATTGTCAAAATTTAAACATCTCGGCGTTTTTAAAATATCATAGAGGTTTTTAAGGGTTGTGGAGCTGTCATTTGATGAAGAACTCAAAAGCTTGCCGCTCTTTAAAAGCCCATCCAGTTTTTTTGCAATCGAAACGCCGTCCTGGGCCGAGATACTGTATTGAGAAGAATTCAGGGCGGATAAAATTTCTGAATACATTTGCTTTTCCCCGGATGTTTCAAGCTGCGTCCTAACCGGCACAATATTTGCAAGATTGTAAGGCAGCAGGCTGTCTTTACCGTATACGCACTGCTTTTCCCCGCCCGTCTTATCATCTGCAGCGCTTTGTATTGAAGCGCTTTTAATTTTGCTTACGGGATTATCATTATTTGTATTTTTGTAGAAATTAGCCGAGCTGAACTGTTGTACCATACACTATTCTTCCCATATCTATTTTAAACCGAAACAAAGATAAAAATTGCTTTTTTTGGTATTTTTTTATAAAGTAAAGTTGAAAAAGTTAACAATTTATGAAATTTAAAAACATTCCCGAATCCTATATAAAAGTTATCTTAGACAGGTTGTTTCGCCTCAAGCCCGCATATGAAAGATATGAGCGCGTATTTAGCGACATTATAAATAAATTTTTAATAAGGGAAAACGCGCAGGAAGTTAATATTTCCCGTATTGATATTGACGAAAAAATCAGCCTCGCCGTGCAAATTTTCAATCAAAGCGTTCAAAAAATCCATACCGGTTTTGACAATTTCCTTAACAACTATATCATGCAGGAAGAAGAACGCCTGTTTTACCCGAATCCTCTTTCAAAAAAATATCTCCGTGCAGGTCTGAATCTTGAAGCTGCATTTGAAATAATAAAAGACGAGCCGGATTTAAAAATCAACCTGAAGCAAATTCAAAGACTGCTGGCAAAAAAGACTGACCCGCACAAACTGAGATACGATGAATCGCTGCTCTACCCCGTTAAAAAAATTCTTCTGTGCGAGGGGGCGACGGAGGAAATACTTCTTGAAAATCTTTGTGCAATTTGCGGATACGATTTTAAAAAAGAGGGGGTATATGTGCTCGGGGCAGGCGGGAAAAATCAGGTGGCAAGAAAATATTACGGCATGATTGAAGAATTTAAAATACCCGTTTTTGTACTTCTGGACAATGATGCCGGCGCCACAAAAGAGTTGATACTGCCTAAACTAAGAGCGCATGACAGAATATATGTCATAAAAAGCGGCGAGTTTGAAGATATATTGCCCAAAAAACTTATTACAAAAGCACTCAACCATCGCTATAACAGCTGCTATACATGCCTGGAAGAAGATTTTCATAAAAACTGTAAAACAGCAAAAGAACTATACGAAATCTTTAAACAAAAAGGGTTCGGCGACTTTAAAAAAGCCGATTTTGCAAAAACCATAAAAGATTACATAAAAACCTTTCCCCCGCAGGAAGAAGAGCTTACGGAAGAAATAAAACTTATCACACAGAGAATAAAAACCCTTTAATCAAGCAGTTTATCGAGTGTTTTTGCATTTTCAAGCGCTTTTTTGGAATTTAAACTGTTTGTTTTTCTGATATAGCTGCGCAGAGCTTCTCTTACAAGCTCGGAGCGGGTTCTTCTTTCATTATCCGCAAGTTTATCGACAGATTTTAAAAAATCATCGGGCATAGAAACCAGAATCCTTGCCATATACTTTCCTCCAAAGTTTGAATTGATGTATAATACACATAAACATTATAACATATAACGGGGCAAAAATGAAAGAAACACGGGGAAATCGTCTGCATATAACTTTTCTGGGCAAAATGAACACAGGAAAATCGAGTCTTATAAACAGGCTTTTCGGACGAGAAATATCAATAGTTTCGGATTTTGCGGGAACTACCACGGATGTAAATCAAAAAGCAATGGAGCTCCTGCCTCTGGGTCCCGTAAGCCTGCTTGATACGGCAGGGTTAGATGATGAGGGTGAACTCGGCGGCAAAAGAGTGGAAAAGACTCTGCAAACACTGGACAGGACTGACATCGCACTTGTTGTATTTGATAATGGCGGCATAAAAGACTGCGATATCGCACTTTTTAAAGAATTAAAAAGCAGAAAAATACCTGTAATTTCTATTGTAAATAAAACAGATATTGCCATGCCTGCACAAAAAGACATTGAAACAATAAAAAACAACTCCTCTCAAATTGTTTTTTTAAGTGCAAAAAACGATACCGATGTAATATCAAAATTAAAACAGGCACTCATTTTAACTGCGGATGAAGAGTACATAAACACCCCTGAACTTCTTGAAGGCATTACAGAAAAAAACGACACCGCCGTGCTTGTTATTCCTATTGACAAAGAAGCTCCCAAGGGAAGGATAATTTTACCGCAGGTTCAGACAATACGCGACCTGTTAGACAATCAGGCGATAAGCGTGGTGTGCGGTGTTGAAAATCTTGACTATACAATAAAAAACCTTAAAACGGCTCCAAAAATTGTCATAACAGACTCTCAGGCATTTAAAGAAGTAAGCGAAATTATTCCGCAAAACATTCTTTTAACCTCTTTTTCAATTATTTTTGCAAAACTTAAGGGCGATTTAAAAACTTTTGTCAAAGGCGCAGATGTACTTGATGAAATAAAAAACGAAGATAAAATTCTTATATGCGAAAGCTGCTCCCATCACCCTGTTGAAGACGACATAGGCAGGGTTAAAATCCCGAATCTTATAAAAAAATATACGGGCAAAAATTTAATATTTGAATATGCGAGCGGACATGTGTTTCCTAAAGATATTGAAAAATACAGACTTATTGTCCACTGCGGAGCATGTATGACAAACAGGCGTGAGGTTTTAAGCAGAATAGAGATTGCAAACTCTAAAAACACGGCAATTACAAACTATGGCATAGTTATTGCAAAATGCCTGAAAATACTTCCCAGAGTGCTTAAACCCTTTAAACTTTAAAAATTGACCTTATTCAGCATAAAGACCTGAACTTCGTAAGGTTTCAGCTTAACAAGCATTTTCCCGCGTTTAACAAGAGGTGCTTCTTCCATCAAAACAGGCGACACAAAACTGGTTTCTTTTATATTCCTTATAAACACCTTGCCTTCAACCTCATGTTCTTTATTCAGGTTACCCATCACTATGACCGCATCGTCACCGTTTTTTCTGGCATAGGCAAATATAGAAGGGTTGTTTGTTTTAAGAGGAACAAATTTTCCTTCAACAAGAATGCTTTTAGCCCAGTATTTAAATTTCATTGCCTTTATGAATTTTTCTTCAAGCTCCTTATAATTTCCGCCCGGGCGTCTTGAGAGATTGAAAATATCAAACTTTGCACGGTGCACAAAGTAATAATCATCATCGGTAAGGCTTCTTGAAGCTTTTTTATTTTCATAACGATAAATATAACCATCACCCGTCACATAACCGTCCAGAAAATAAGGGTTCACGGGAAGGGTAATATTGAGCCAGGTTATCATCTCCCACAGGGGAACACCGCCGCGCACAATGACACTCTGCTGATCATGTGTTGCAAAAGATGACATGGTGGTTTTTTGGTTATTAAACTGTTTAGAAATCTTCAGGTCGGATTTAATTCTTTTTGTGATATCTTTCGCCTTTGTAAAATCTTCAAAACCTGCCCAGTCGCCGTAATATCCGTCAAATCCGGCTTCAAGAAGTTTTTCAACAGGAGTATACGCACCCCACTGTTTAATCGGATTTGTCCAGACAGGGCAGGCTTCCGCAATAAAAAGAAACTGCGGGTCTTTCATTCTGGCATAATCTATTATCTCTTTCCAGAATTCATAAGGTTTTATGGCTGCAACATCCGCACGGATGCCATCTGCGCCTAAATCCTGAAGCATTTTTATCATGCTTTCATAATTTTCAACCAGTGTACGATTCAACTTTCCGTTTTCATCGTAAACTTTAAAAAGTCTAACATCGGTCCAATCAGCAGGAACGACAGCATTACCGTCTTTGTCTTTTATAAACAAATCCGGACGCTCAAGCGACATGTCATATGAGCCGCAGCTCGGAATGTCGACAATTACGCGAAGCCCCAATCTGTGTGCTTCATCTATAAACATTTTTGCTTCTTCTTCAACACTCAAAGGATTGTTTGTATCATCAAGCTGCGGATTCAGCCTGTCAAAGCTGTCCAGAGCATAAAGCGAGCCTGCCGTGCCGAGTGCCTTAAGTTTGCCGGTTTTTGTTACGGGGAGAAGATATATAGTATTAATACCAAGTTTTGTAAGTTCTTTTAATCTCGGTATTGCATTTAAAAAAGTGCCCGCCTCATCACCAGCGGATGGCTCTATTATATCGTCATTATTTAAATCTTTCGCGCCGAAAGACCTTATATTAAGGGCATATATAACTGATTTATTGCCGATAAAAAGCGTTCTTAAATCATTACTCCACTCTTTTTCAAGAGCAAAAACCTGCGGCAAAAACGCAAAATACAATGCAAATAAAACAAAACCCCTGATAAATACTTTACTTTTCATGATATATAGTATATAACAAAAAAAATTATTGTATAATAATGTTACATTATATTTAGCGTGGTGAACATGGGAAAAATTGAAAAAATATTAAATAAAAACGGAACATTCCACTCTTTTGCATTCTTATCCGTACTGGCGTTTTTGACGGTTGCAGTTGTAATCACGGCAATACTTTCTTCAAGATACTATTTGTATCAAAACATTATAGAAAACGGGGTAAGCAAAAAACAAATTATTGCAAAAAGAAATATAGAAGTTGTGGACACACAGAAAACGGAACTTGTAAAACGCGAAGTTTCAAACAAAATCCGCCCCGTTGTAACACCCGTTGAAGACAACTATCTGAAAACCAGCCTTCAGGCGCTTCAAGATAATGTAAAAAGAATAAGAAACCAAAACTCAAAATACGACTCAAGGTTCAAAGAATTATGCGTGTATCTTGAAATTCAGGACAACCAGAAAGAGGAAGCCGTCGCAAACTATCTTTTAAATGCAACCCCGCAAACGCTTACGGCGACATTCGGCAATGCAAAGTTTATACTGGACGAGCTTTTAAGCACAGGGATAAATGAAACCGATATCGATCTTCTGGCTTCTGATAACTATATTATCTCAAAACTCGGTCAAAACCTGAGAAGAAGCCAGATTAGACCAATCTCGGGCATACTTGAACATGTCATCATGCCTAATCTGATAGTCGATGAATATGCGACCGAAATTGCAAGAAAAAATGCCGTAAACTCGGTTAAACCATATATCGTAACATTTAAAAAAGGTGATAAAATTCTCGATATAGGCGAGCAGCTTACGCAGGTAAAAAGAGAGGCGCTTAAAAAATCGGGCTACAATGCCTTTGAACTCAACAAAGGCGGTATTTTAGGCGTGTTTTTTATGACCTGCCTCACAATTTTATTTCTTGTTTTATATACCAGAAAATATGAAAAAAAATTCTTTGCACCGCAATATATGGCAATCATCGGTGCTTTTTCAATAGTTTTAACATATATTTGCGTGCTGATAACCCCTCTTGACACTATACAAAATTACTACATGCCTTTCCCTGCATACACAATAATAATAGCTATATTCACAAACCCGATAGTAGCCTTTCTCTCATCCATACTGCTGCTTGCGCTATTGTCGGTAACTCTGTTTTTAGATCCGCAAATCACGGCTGTTTTTGTATTTTCGACCATTATGGCCGCCTATTCGGTTTCAAAAATATGCTATACAAAACGTTTTGACATTATAAAATGCGGGCTTGAAGTGGGCGCAGTAACATTTTTAGCCATAATGCTCGTTGCAATGTTTGAAGAACAATTTGAAATCTTTACAAATCTCTCATTCCTTTCAAACGCAACCGCAGGCTTTTTAAACGGTCTTTTCTCAAGCATTATAGCACTCGGCGTGCTGCCTATCATAGAAAATGTGTTTAAAATCGTAACCCCCTACGGGCTTATAGAGCTTGCCGACCACAATCAGGAGCTTCTTTCAAAACTTCAGTACAAAGCACCGGGCACTTACCACCACTCGCTTATGGTTGCAAATTTATGCGAAGCGGCAGCGGAAGCAATCGGAGCAAACCCTATTCTCGCGCGCGTCGGAGCGTTTTACCATGATATAGGAAAACTCAAACGCCCTCTGTTCTTTATTGAAAACCAGTCGTACTTCGGTATCGAAAATCCTCACACAAAGCTCAATCCAAGACTTTCTAAAATGGTAATCACATCCCATACAAAAGACGGGGTCGAACTTGCAAAAGAATACGGCCTCCCGCAGGTAATAATTGACTTTATCCAGCAGCACCACGGCGAAGGACTTGCGGGGCATTTCTACAAGCAGGCGGTAGACCTTGAAGGTAAAGAAAACGTACAGGAAGAACAGTTCCGCTACCCCGGCCCCAAACCGCTCCTTAAAGAAACCGCCATACTTATGCTTGCAGACGCGGTTGAAAGCGCGGTTCGCTCTCTTAAAAACCCCTCTCAGGAGCAGATTGAAAATATGATTAACAAAATCATAACCGAACGCTTAAATGACGGCCAGCTCTCGGACAGCCCGCTCACACTTAAAGACATTAAACTTATTGCAAATACATTTAATCGTATCCTGCGCGGAATGCAGCATGACAGAATTAAATATCAGGAAAATATTTTAAATGAGTTTGAAGACAAAAACAAAATCAAACTTCAACCCACAAAAGAAGAAAAACTCGAAAAAAGAATTCAGGATAAAATAACCCAGAAAAAACAGGAACAGCGCGACAGCAGTGAAAACAACCCAAAAAATGATGAACAGCAAAATTGAAATCAACACTCTGGATAAATTAAGACTCCCTTTTAAAAAAGGGGATATAAAAAAAACCGCACAAAAAATACTGTCCCTGCTTGTTTTAATGCCGCAGATATCATCCTGCAAAACACTCTCGCGGCAGGATTTTCAAATAATATCTTTTGAAATTTCTTTCTGCACCGACCGGCTTATCCGCGAAATCAACCGTGATTACCGCAGCAAAGACAAAGCTACCGATGTTATAACATTCGCGCTTTTTGCCGACGATGAAAACTCAATCATCCAGAATGACACCCTTGAATTGGGAGAAATAATAATAAGTATAGATACACTCATTTCACAGGCACAGGAAAACGGCAATACGATTGAAAAAGAACTATACACTCTTATAACCCATGGCATTTTACACCTGCTCGGGTTTGACCATTTAACACAAAAAGATTATGATTTTGTTGTGGGGATTCAAGAGGCAATAGTTAATAATTTATGAAAAAATTCCAATCCAGAAGCTTTATGCGAAGCGCATTATACGCACTAAACGGTCTGAGGCTTGCCTTTAAGTCGGAAAGAAACTTTAGAAAACATCTGGTCATAGCCTTTGTTATTCTGTCTGCCGCACTGTTTTTGCGCGTAAATGTTACGGAATTTTGCCTTTTAATTTTTGCAAATGCCCAGGTGCTTGTGTGTGAACTTTTTAACTCAGTTTTTGAATACATTGTTGACGCCTACTACAAAGGCCGCTGGGCAAAGCTTGCCAAACTTGCAAAAGACATAGCGGCAGGCGCCGTGCTCTTTTCTGCGATAATTTCCGTCCTTATCGCCTCGCTTATCTTTGCGCAAAAGTTTTATACCATATATTGCAACAATTTTTCTTTTTGAGTATTATATATTTGACTCACTAATCCTCTGCAGAAAAACATCCGTTTATTATGCGAAAGGGAAAAAACAATGGCAAATATCAAATCTGCAAAAAAAAGAGTACTTGTTGCTAAAAGAAACACCGAAAGAAATGTTGCTTTTAAATCATCAATCAAAACTGCTGTTAAAAAAGCGCTTTCTCTCGTAAAAGGCGACGAAAAAGAACTCTCTGCGGCAATTTCAAAAGTTTACCAGCTCTGTGATAAAGCAGTAAGCAAAGGTATTCTTCACAAAAACACCGCAGCGAGAAAAAAATCCCGCCTGACAAAAGCAATCAACAAATTAACTCAAAACTAATTGCAAAACCATTACAAAAGTGCTCCGTCTCATTAACGGAGCACTTTTGGCATTTGCGAGACGTAATGATTATAAAGCTCAATCGCCGTCACATCGCTTTCCGAAATTATTCTTATCAACTCTCTTTTTATTTCCTCAATCGGCGAAAGTGCCTCAAATAAATACAATTCATAAGGATGCACGCTGAGCGCATGCGCAATTTTCTGCAATGTTTCAATCGAAGGCGCAAATTTGCCTCTTTCAATATTACTGAGACTTTGCGGCTCAATATCAATCTTCTCGGCAAAAGACTCCTGAGTAAAGTTTCTTGCTTTCCTCAGGAATTTTATCCTGTCGCCGAGCCTCTTTTTTATATCAAAATTCTCACTCATGTCTACTATTTTTATCTATTTGCGTACAAAATACACAATGTATAACATTAAATTTTCTTGATTTATATTGCACAACATTGTATATTTAAATTAATACATTAAAAATTCAGTTTTTTTAATGTTTTACAACATGAGAATTAAGATATGAAAGGAGAGTCAAACATGGCTCCGAAATCCGTGTGCAGGCAGACTTTACTGTCTTTAAAGCGCTGCAGACATAAAATTCAGGTCAAAAAAGCCTTTACTCTGGCGGAACTTTTAACCGCAGTACTTGTTATTTCTATAATTATGGTAGCATTAGCACCCGTAATTACAAAGCG
>DVFS01000080.1 GCA_018713115.1 Candidatus Galligastranaerophilus faecipullorum | reverse complement strand
CTGCGCGTGGCAGATAAGGTTTTCAAGTTCGTCATTATACAAAGGCGCATTCATTGCGTACTTCATAACCCCGCAGTCCTGATGTCCCAGAATCACAAGGAGCTTGATTTTAAGATGGGCAACCCCGTACTCAAGAGTTTCAAGGACATTAGGGCCTATGGTGCCGCCCGCCGTGCGCGCAACAAAAAGCTCGCCAAGACCCGTGTCAAAGATAATCTCGGGGCAGGTTCTTGAATCCGAACACCCCAGAATCATTGCATAGGGCTTCTGCCCCTCCACAAGAGTCTTTTTCATTTCATTAAAGCAGTGGTTTTTAACCCGCGGAGTGTTGTTTTTAAAGCACCTGTTGCCCTCGAGAAGTATCTCCAAAAGCTCATCCGCGCTTAGTTTTTCGCTGTCGATTTTTTTCATTATATCCTGTCAAATCCTGTATATTTTCTGAGTACCTCGGGAATAATTATATCGCCTTCTTCTGTCTGATAGTTTTCGACAATTGCCGCAAACGTTCTGCCTACGGCAAGACCCGAGCCGTTAATTGTGTGTACAAACTGCACCTTACCCGTTTCTTTGTCGCGATAGCGGATATTTGCACGGCGCGCCTGATAGTCTCCGTAGTTAGAACAGCTTGAAATTTCTTTATATGTACCGTATGAGGGCATCCAGACTTCTAAATCCCAGCATTTGTTAGCCGAAAAACCGATATCCGCACTGCAAAGCGCTTCTCTTCTGTAGGGAAGCTCCAGCATTTGGAGCATTTTTTCGGCATCTTTTGTAAGTTTGTCGTGCTCTTCGGGGCTTGTTTGCGGAGTGCAGAGCTTTACAAGTTCAACTTTGTTAAACTGGTGTACACGGATAAGCCCCCTTGTGTCTTTACCGGCAGAACCCGCTTCACGTCTGAAACAGGGAGTATAAGCACACATATACACAGGAAGCATATCTTCCGTCAGTATTTCACCGGCATAAATATTAGTAACGGGGACTTCCGCCGTAGGTATTAAATACAGGTCCTCATCCACACATTTGTACATGTCCTGCTCAAACTTGGGAAGCTGTCCTGTTCCGGTCATTGTTGCGGCATTTGCCATAAAGGGCGGGAGAATTTCCTCGTAACCCTGCTCCTGCGTGTGAATATCAAGGAAAAAGTTAATAATTGCTCGCTCAAGTTTTGCACCTTTGCCGCGATAAAGAGTGAATCTGCTTTGCGAAAGTTTCACACCGCGCTCAAAGTCAACGATATTTTTTGCTTCGCACAAATCCCAGTGAGGTTTAAATTCAAAATCAAACTTGCGCGGCTCGCCCCACTTGTATACTTCCACATTGTCATCTTCAGATGCGCCTGCAGGTGTAGTTTCATCGGGAATATTAGGGATATTTAAAAGCAGTCTTTTCTGTTTTTCATCCAGTTCATTTTGCTTTTCTTCCAGTTCTTTTATCTCATCGCCGATTTTTTTCACATCAGCCTGAATTGCATCGGTATTTTGACCTGCCTTTTTCATCTCGCCGATTTTTTGAGATTCCGATTTTCTTTTTGCTCGCAGTTCATCAAGTGTAAACTGCATTTTTCTTCTATCTTCATCAACAGCCAAAACCGCGTCTATAGAAAGCTCGGGGTTTCTTCTTTTTAAAAGTTCATTGATTTTATCGGGATTTTCTCTGATTAATTTTATATCCAGCATTTAAATACCTTCTTTCTCCTTAATTTTATCCAAATATGCCTTTAATTCTTTTATCTGTTTGGGTTTTAGCGGCTTATACTGCCCCTTTTTAAGACCCGTTAAATCTATTGTCGCATGCCTGATACGCTTTAAGTGTACAACATTATGCCCGAGATATTCAATCATTCTTCTTATCTGGCGGTTCATCCCCTGATAAAGGGTAATCTCAAGCAGAGTTTCATCTTTTTTGCGCTCTATTATCTCGCAGTCACAGTAGGCAACTTTTCCTTTTTCAAGTTCAATTCCCGCGGCAAGTTTTTCAAGATCTTCAACTTTTAAAAACGCGTCAACTGTTACTCTGTATACCTTTGCAACTTTAACAGACGGGTGGGTAAGTTCATACACCAGATTTCCGTCATTTGTCAAAATCAAAAGACCCGAAGAGTCCTTGTCCAGTCTTCCTACGGGGTTTAAATGCGACATTTCATCAGGCAGGATATCATAAATTGTTTTTCTGCCTTTTTCATCACTGCTTGTTGTTATATAGCCTGTCGGTTTATAAAAACGGTAATATTCAAGCTTCATTGTGCGAAGCGGCTTATTGTCTATACTTACTTTGTCCTTTGTTCTTATTTCATAACCCAGAAGTCTTACCACTTCGCCGTTTACGCGCACACGCCCCGCTTCAATAAGCTCATCTGCCTTGCGGCGCGAGCAAAATCCGCTTGAAGCTATGTATTTATTTATTCTCATAAATTACCTTAAAACGACATCCGGAAGTGCTTTTACAAGTCCTTCTCTTATTTTATTCATTTCTTTATCAATTACTTCATCCGTCAGGGTTTGGTTTTCATCTTGAAGAGTAATTCTGTATGCCATGGATTTTTTGCCTTCTTCAATGTGTTCGCCCTGATAAATGTCGAAAACTTTTGCACCTTTGAAAATATTTTTATCCGCAATCTTTTTAATTGCCTTCAAGACCGCTTCGTTTGTCACATCCGCATTTGTCGCAAAAGCGATATCCCTTGTAACAGGCAGAAAAACGGGAAGTTTTTTATATTTAACAAGAGAAGGCGAAACAGCCGCAAGAATTGCTTCCAGGTCAATCTCAAAAACATATAAATCCTGATTAAACTTCAATTTATCCTTTAAAATAGGATGGATTTTTCCGACATAACCTATATTTTGGAAATTCTTTCCCATAAGGGAAATTTTTGCGCTCTGCGCAGGGTGCATAAATTCGTATTTTTTGGAATCGTTTTCATCAAATGCACCGTACACTATCCTTTTTGCGAGGTTTAGTTCTGCAAAAAGACTTTCCAGAACGCCTTTTAAAGTGTAGAAGTCGACAGGTTTTTTATCGTTCCACATCTGATTGTTTATACTGCCGAAAATCGCGCCCGAAAGCCTTCTTTGTTCACTGACACCGGAGTTATTTTCATCAGCCTGTGCTTCAACAAAATAGACTTTTCCCGATTCGAAGAATCTGAAATTCTTTTGTCCGTTGTCAAAATTTCCCTTTACAACACTTAAAAGATTCGGCATAAGCGACTGCCTGAGTGTTGTACACTCTTCACTCTGCGGATTTTTAACCCTGAGTGAAGTTTTCCCGTCCAATTTTTGGAAAAATTCCCCGTAGAGATTATCGCCCACAAGAGACGGTGTTACAATCTCATCAAAACCGCAGCCCAGAAGGGTTTGGTTGATTTTTTTAAGTGTTCTGTTTTCAAAGCTTATGTTTGCACCCTCTTCAATTTGGGGGAGCGCGGGAGTTATTTTATCGTACCCGTCAATCCTTGAAACTTCCTCTATGAGGTCAATTTCGCGATAAACATCGTTAACCCTGTGACCCGGCACTTTAAATTTTGCGGCAGCCTCATTTTTACCGAGGAGTTTAAACCCGAGGTTTTCAAGTATTTCTATAGAGCGCTCCTGAGGAATGTCTATGCCTAAAATTCTTTTAATTTCGCTATTTCTGAGTGTAATTTCAATATCGGGCGCACAGGAAGAGCCGACTTCCGCCATGGAGTCTATTTTGGCATCTGCATATTTTTCCATTAACTCTGCCGCACGCAAAAGCCCGCAGCGCACAAGTTCCGCATCCACTCCGCGCTCAAATCTCGCACTTGCTTCCGAGCGGTAGCCTACCGAGCGGGCAGATTTTCTGTTTGTATGAGATGTGAAATTAGCCGCCTCAAGTGCAATGTTTCTGGTGTTGTCATCAATCTCGGAATTTAGCCCGCCAAACACGCCTGCGATACAAACGGGCGTATCTTTTGTTGAAATAACAACACTTCTATCCGTAAGCTTTCTCTCGGTTCCGTCAATTGTTACAATACTCTCGCCTTCACGGGCATATCTGACGCACAGATAGTCATCGAGTTTGTCAAAATCAAAAGCATGCAGCGGTGTGCCGTATTCAAGAAGCACGTAGTTTGTAATATCTACAACGTTATTAATGGCTCTCATGCCGCAAGCTTCAATTCTTCTTTGTATAAAAGCGGGCGAGGGCTTGATTTTAATATCTTTTACAAGTGCAATAGAGTAATATTTACAGGTTTCATCGTCTTTTATCTCGATTTTAAAATCATCTGTTTTCTTCGGTTCCCTGCAATCTTTAGGGTTAAAGTTCAGCTTCCTGTTAAAAAGAGCGCTCAGCTCGCGCGCAATTCCGACAACAGACATCTGATCTCCCCTGTTTGCAGTAGGTGCGACATGGAAAATTATCTCTTCGCTCAGGTTCATAATTTTCTCCAGAGGCTCACCCAGAGGGATGGTATCGTATACACGGTTAAGTATAAAAATGCCGTCCTCATCCTGCATACCATCCAGCCCGAGCTCATCACAGGAACATAACATACCCTGCGACTCTACGCCGCGGATAACGGCGGGAGTAAGTTCAAAAAGCTCGCCTGTTTTTCTTGAAAAAACTTTTGAACCGACGCTTGCATAGGGTATTATCTGCCCTTCTTCAATATTTTGGGCGCCGCAGACAACCTGCTTAACAGCTGAACCTGTATTAACCGTTACAAGATGAAGTTTGTCCGCATTAGGGTGATTATCTATCTTCTGGATTTTTGCAGTGATTATATTTGTAAATTTAGGTTTTCTGTATTCAATCTCTTCAACCTCAAGACCGCTCATTGTGAGCTTATGAGCAATTTGTTCGGGCTCAATTCCCGTCAAATCTACAAATTCGTTTAACCACTCGTATGAAACCTGCATTTTTAATCCTCATTTTTACATTTTTACAGATTTATTTTAGTAAAAAAAAAGTTAAAAATAAAGGTTTTTTTGCTTTATGTCTAAATAACTATTTCTTTTTCGTTTTTGTATGTAACATACCCCAGGACTCCTCCGGGAGGCTTTTTCAGATTTTTTCTTTTTGTATAGATAATTGAGACTTTGCCCGAATTTTTCATCGGGGAATTTTCTTTAACAAGTTTTGCCGCAAATTCAAGAACCGAAGGCGGAGGAGGCAGAGAATCGTTTTTAACTTTTATAAGCACATGAGAAGACGGACAATTATACGCATGAAGCCAGATATCCTCTGCTGATGATGCTTTTGAGATAAGGTAATCATTTTGCCTGTTGTTTTTACCGAGAAGTATCTCATATCCGCCGAAAGTTAATTTAGTAAGGGTAATTTTTTTCTCCTGTTTTTTTGTTTCATCTTTTTTAACAAGCGAACACATTATAAGCTCGGAGGTTATTTCATCCAGTTCCTGATAACTTGAAGCATTTTGCAGACTGAAAAGTATCTCTTCAAAATATTCTTTTTTCTCTTTAGCTTCAAGATATTTTTGGCTGCTGTATTCATACGCTCCTTTTGCCTTTGAATAGAGTTTATAATAATTTTTTGCATTCTGCGCGGGTGTAAGCGTTTTATCAAGAGAAATTTCCAGTCCCTCGGGGGTTGTAAAGCTCCCGGTACCCTCTTTTATCAGATAGATATACTGAAAAATCCCGTCGCCGTACTGTTTGTACACAAGCGCTTTGTCTTTTTCCGGAGGATTTTTAAGGATATTTGAAAGTTTTTTTATCTCGTTTTCAAGGATTCTCTCAAGTGCCGTCTTTTTGTTTTTGAAAATATCTTCATACATAATATTTGCAAAATATTCATCAAGAGCACTGCTAAAATCATCCCCGCCCCATAATTCCAAAAGTGCGGAAGTGTCTTTAAGACTCAGAGTATTTTGCAGATTTTCAAAAAGTTCCTCTTCGCTGCCGCTTTTATTTAAAATAATCCCGCACAACGGTGCACTTAAAAGGTAATAATGTGCACACAGAGCCCCTTTAATGTCAGGGGAATTTTTTATAACATCACAAAACGCGCCGTAACTTGTTTTTAAAATATCTGTTTTATATTGTGCGGGAGGATAAATATAAGGAATCCCGCCGCGAATTTCTCTCACCGAGCTTTTTTGTGCGGAAATATTATGCGCACTGCCAAGAATTATCTTTGAGCGAAAATCGTATAAAATAATATTTGAATGTCTGCCCATAATTTCAATTGCAAGACAAAGTTTTGCAAGAATACCCGTTTCGTCATACACTTCAAAATGCAGTTCCAAAATCCTTTCATAATCGGGAATGGTAATTTGTTTTATCCTTGAGCCCTCAAGATATTTTCTAAGCTGCATGCAGAACATAGGCGGACTTTTCGGGATTTCAAGCGCGCGCATTTGAAAAGTTTTTTCATTAATAAAGCAAATATGGGGATACTTCGGGTTTATATTAATATACAACTTGCGGCTCTCGCCGTTTGCACGCAGATTCAAAATTATTTCACGCCTTGAAGGCTGCTGAATCTTTTGAATTGAAGCATTGACCAAAAAACCGGCATTAATGCGCAAAAAATTTTTTAAACTCAAAGAATCAAAATTGTACATAACAGGAAATATTGTAATATAATTAAGAAGATTATGAAATGCTATTTTTTCGGAACATTTAACCCCATACACTCGGCTCACCTTGAAATCGCCCGCAAAGTACGCGAACAGTTTAATTTTGAGGATGTAATTTTTGTGGTTGCCTACGCTCCGCCGCACAAAATCCCCGATACTGCACCTTATGACAGACTAAAAATGGCGCAGCTTGCGGCAGGAAGAAAAAATGTTTCGGATATAGAATTCTTCCTGCCCGTCCCGAGTTACAGCTATAACACCGTTTTAGAATTAAAAAAAAGAGATAAAACCGAACGGATAAACTTTATAATGGGATATGATGCTTTCTTTAAGATAGAGGGCTGGAAAAACCCGCAGATACTAAAAGACAACGTAAATTTCATAATTATCCCGAGACGCTGCAGCGACAACTGCGAAAAGTCACTCAGTCATTTAAAGGAACGCGGGTGGAAATTTGAAATTGCAAACATTGACTTTATGAACATATCATCAAATATGATAAGAGAAAGACTCTATGAAAATAAAGACATAGAGGGGCTCGTCGAGAAAAAAACACGGGAGTATATTTATGAACATGGATTGTATAGAAAACAAACTCAAAGAATGCCTGAGCGAAGAGAGATATAAACATACATTAGGCTGCGCGCACTGCGCCATAGAACTTGCCAAAAAATATAATCTTGATGAGCAAAAAGCCTTCCTTGCGGGACTTTTGCACGATTGCGCCAAGTGCAAACCCAATGATGAGCTTTTAAAAATAATTAAAGAAGAATTAAAAGATGTGGATGAAAGCGAACTTCAAAACTATAAAACCCTGCACGCGCCTGTGGGAGCTTATTTTGCAAGGACAATATACGGAATAGAAGATGGGGAAATCCTTGATGCAATACGCTGCCATACAATAGGTAAAGTCAATATGAGCCTTTTTGAAAAGATTATTTTCCTTGCGGATAAAATCGAAAGCTATACAAGAGATAAAAAATACAGCGAAGAGATATGGGAAATACTTAATGAAAATAACGGAGAAAAAGGGCTTGATTTAGCACTTTTAAGGTGTTTTAAAGAAACAATAAAAAGCCTTGTCAACCGCGAGCTTAAAATCTGCAAAACCACAATTGACGTATATAATGAACTTCTTGATAAGGTAAAGAATATATAAAGGGCTTAAAATTTAAAATTTTTGTATTACAATTGTAATCAGGCAATTTTTAACTTAACGTCGGAGAGAATATTTGAAAAATTCAAGGCTTACAACCTTTATATTTTCAGCCCTTTTTGCAGGGATACTTTTTGGCTGGCTTGCACCCGAATGGGCTTCTAAGATGCAGCCTCTGGCTGATGTTTTCTTAAAAATGATTAAAATGATAATTGCACCGCTGATTTTTGCGACGCTTGTTGTAGGTATTGCAGGCCACGGGGATGTAAAAAACCTCGGCAAAATAGGTCTTAAAACAATAATTTATTTTGAAATAGCAACAACTCTGGCGCTTGTTATAGGTCTTGTTATGGCAAACGTCCTAAAACCGGGAGCCGGTTTTAATATTGATTTAAGTACAATCGCCATGGAAGCGGTCAACGAAATGCAGGCGGTAAAGGTTGATCATTCTTTTTCGCATATGCTTTTAGACCTTGTTCCGACAAGCATTTTTAAAGCGCTTGCCGAAGGCAGTCTTTTGCAGATTGTTGTTTTTGCAATTTTCTTTTCGCTTGCAATATGCGCCGTGGGTCAAAAAGCCCGTCCCGTACTGGATTTTATGCAAAGTACCTGTGATATTATGTTTAAATTCACCGAATATGTTATGTACTTTGCGCCTATGGGAATCTTCGGCGCTATTTCAGCCACAATAGGAAAAAACGGCATAGGGATACTTGTTAATTACGCAAAACTAATAGGTGTCACATATCTTTCTCTGGCTGTTTTTGTAATTATAACTCTTGTCATAGTCTGTAAAATCATAAGGATACCCTTCAGGGGTATTTTACGCGCCATAAAAGAACCTGCACTTCTTGCGTTTTCAACTGCAAGCTCGGAAGCCGCCCTGCCCAAGGCAATGGATGCGATGGAAAAATTCGGCGTGCCTAAAAATATTGTAAGTTTTGTAATGCCCACGGGATACACTTTTAACCTTGACGGCTCAACACTCTACCTTACGCTTACAACGCTTTTTTGCGCACAGGTTGCGGGAATTGACCTTAGTTTCAACCAGCAGATTTTAATAATGCTTACCCTTATGCTGACATCAAAAGGAGTTGCCGGAGTGCCACGGGTTGCCCTTGTCGTACTAACAGGCACCCTGCATACTTTTGGACTGCCGGTTGAGGGCGTGGCAATACTTTTAGGTATAGACCAGATTCTGGATATGGGAAGAACAACCGTAAACCTTGTGGGCAACTGTGTTGCAACAACTGTCGTAGCAAGATGGGAAGATGAATTTGACTATGAAAGAATGAACGGATTTCTTGACTCAACGGATTCAAAAAAGAAAAAACCCTCTCTTGTATCAACAAAAAATATTTTAGCCGACAAGACTGCACCTCCGGGGAATTATTAAACATTTAAAAAAGCTTAAACTGCTTTTATGAAAGCAGTATTTTTTGATACACAACCATACGAAAAAGATTTTCTTTTAAAAAATATCCCCGAAGGTTATACCTATAGTCTTATAAAAGAACCTCTCAACAGGGATTATCCCTTAAATAATGAGATAGCGGATACAGAACTGATAAGCGTTTTTATAACCTCAAACCTTGATAAAGAAGTGCTTGAAAAGTTTAAAAACTTAAAATTTATCCTGACGCGAAGTGTCGGTTTTAGCCACATAGACCTTGAATGGTGCAAGGAAAAGGGTATTTTTGTATTTAATACCCCGCATTACGGCGATTACACCGTTGCAGAGTATACTTTCGGACTTTTAATTTACACAATAAGGAATATGGGACGCGGCGCCACAGGGGTAAAGACCGATGAAATAAATATGAACAGCTACACCGGTGTAGAGCTTTTCTCAAAAACTCTGGGCGTCATAGGTGCAGGCTCCATAGGCAGAAACGTGCTTGATATAGCGCACGGGTTTAAAATGCAAACCCTTGCCTACGACCCGAATCCGCAGGATGAAAAATACAATTATACAAGCCTTGACAATCTATTTGAAAAATCCGATGTCATCTCAATAAATTCTCCTCTCACGGATGAAACCTATCATTTGATAAATAAAAATACCATAGAAAAAATGAAAGACGGTGTAATAATCGTAAATGCCGCAAGAGGGGAGATAATTGACACGGAAGCGCTTTATGAGGCATTGCTAAGCAAAAAAATTGCCTATGCCGCGCTCGATGTAATAGAATGTGAAGAAATATTATGCACAGACAGTAAAAATTGTACAAAAGTAGAAAATATAAAAGACGGTTGTCTTGAAAAATTTTATCTTAATCAAAAGCTGCTTAAACTGCCAAATGTAACAATAACACCGCATATGGCATACAACACAAAAGAAGCGGTAGAGAGAATCCTTGAAATGACGAAAGAAAATCTTATCAGCTGTTTAAATTTTAACTCGGACTCTGGCGCAAAAAACCTTGTTTTGTTATAATTTCATTTATGATGGAATTGGCAAAATATATAGAACATACTCTCCTTAAACCGACGGCAACCGAACAGCAGATAACAAAACTTGTTCAGGAAGGTCTCAAGTACAAGTTTTTCGGAGTTTGTATAAATCCCGTATATGTAAAACATGCAAAAAATGTTGCAGCGGGGGAAGATTTAAAAATAGTAACGGTTGTAAACTTTCCGCTCGGAGCAAATGCCATAGACACCACGCTTGTTCAAACCCATCAGGCTTTAGCGGACGGAGCCGATGAAATAGACACGGTTATAAATTTAGGCGCACTTAAAGAAGGTGACTACAAAAGAGTGACAGACGATATAAGGGCGACAAAAAATATCTGTCAGGAGCATAATTTAAAAGTAATATTGGAAACAGACCTGCTTACAAACGATGAAATAAAAAAAGCCTGTCTTGCCTGTATCAGCGCAGGCGCCGACTTTGTAAAAACATCAACGGGTTTTGTTAAAAACGGTCTTGGCGCAAGACCCGACTTTGTAAGACTTATGGCGCAAACCGTCGAAAGGCGGGGTATGGGTGTCAAAGCAAGCGGAGGCATAACAACGAGATTTCAGGCAAAAGAACTAATAGAAGCAGGGGCAACGCGCCTTGGCACCTCGAGCGGAGTTGCCATAGTCGACCCCAAACAGTAAAGGAAAGGTTATAAAAATGGAAAAAATCACTATTCGCTCGGACAGAGATACCGATTACTCTTTTTTATACAAAGGGGAAGAAACCATACTCAAAGCGGGTAGCGTTATAAGCATAGCAGACGGGCTGGAACATGTTGTCCTGCCCACAGTTGCAATGAAAATTATGAATAATCTGATTGTTATTAAGGAAGATGTAAAATGAGCAAAGACAAAATATTAATCACCATATCGGGTCTGGATAAAGTCGGCATTGTTGCGGGGATATCCGCTTCTCTTGCAAAACTTGGCGTAAATATTGAGGATATAAAACAAACAATCATGCAGGATCACTTCGTTATGATGATGTTGTGCGATATTTCTAGCTCGCAAAATTCTTTTAAAACCATAAAAGAAGAACTTATCAAATCCGGAGAAGAACTCGCTATGGAAGTCTGGGTACAGAGAAAAGAAATATTTGATAAAATGCACACAATATAAACAGGTACAAAATGGCTGATTTTAATGAAAAAGATATTATAGAAACAATCGAGATGATTAAGGTGCATCACCTTGACATCAGAACAACAACTCTTGCGCTCTCGCTTCGCGACTGCATAAGCGAAGATATTAAAGCGGCGGGAGAAAAAATTTATAACAAAATTATAAAATATGCAAAAAATTTAAAAAAATACGCGGACGACCTTGAAAATGAGTTCTCAATTCCTATTATAAACAAAAGAATAGCAATTACGCCCATATCCATAATCGGCGAAGCGGCAAAAAATCCCGATTATGTGTATCTTGCAAAAATTCTTGACGAGGCGGCTGATGAAGTGGGAGTAGACTTCATAGGCGGCTACTCGGCACTGGTTGAAAAGGGCTGTACAAGAGGGGATGAAATATTCCTCGAATCAATTCCCGAGGCTCTTAAATGCACTTCAAAACTATGCTCCAGTGTCAATCTTGCAACTTCAAAAGCGGGAATTAATATGAAAGGCGTGCTGAAAGTTGCAAACATAATCAAAAAAACCGCAGAATTAACAGCCGATGCTGACGGTCTCGGGGCGGCAAAGTTCGTATGCTTCTGCAATTCCGTATCCGACAACCCGTTTATGGCAGGAGCATACTGCGGAATAAACGAACCGGAATGTGCGCTTAACATAGGTGTCAGCGGTCCGGGTGTTGTAAGATGGGCAATAGAAAATATGCCAAAAGATGCTCCTTTAGGTGATGTTGCAAATATGATTAAAAAAACCGCCTTTAAAATAACTACAACAGGCGAACTTATCGGCAGAGAACTGGCTTCAAGGCTTAATATACCTTTTGGCGTTATCGACCTTTCTTTAGCGCCCACACCTGCCAGAGGCGACTCTGTTGCGGGAATTTTTCAAGCCATGGGCTTGGAGCAGGCCGGCGCTCACGGCACAACGGCAGCCCTTGCAATGCTTAACGATGCGGTTAAAAAAGGCGGAATTATGGCTTCAAGCTATGTAGGCGGGCTATCGGGCGCATTTATTCCCGTATCGGAAGATGCAGGTATGATAGAGGCTGCAAGACAGGGTGTACTTACAATAGACAAACTTGAAGCAATGACCTCCGTATGTTCTGTCGGGCTTGATATGATTGCAATCCCCGGAGATACCCCCGCGACAACCATTGCAGGTATGATAGCGGATGAAATGGCAATAGGTATGATAAACAAAAAAACAACAGCCGTGCGCGTTATACCCGTTCCGAACAAAAAAGAGGGCGAGTGGGTAAAATTCGGCGGACTTCTGGGCGAAGCACCCGTTATGCCCGTGAGCAAACTGGATTCATCGGTTTTTGTAAACCGGAGCGGAAAAATTCCCGCCCCCATTCACAGTCTTAATAACTAAAATAAAAAACCCGCTTTAAGCGGGTTTTAAATTATTTAATAATCACCTTAAGGTTCTCTTTGTCTTTTGCGCTTTTATCAGCCACCGCAGCATTGTTTAAAACTTCTATCGCCTTACTTAGCTGCGGGTCGCGCTCTTTTTTAACGTCCTCTTCGGTTAAATCCACCTCATAATCTGGCTCTATGCCTTTTTTGTTGATGTCCGTACCGCTCGGAGTTAAATATTTCTGGATAGTGATGTGCATGGCGGAACCGCCCGGGAGCCTGTTTATCTCCTGCACAAGACCCTTGCCGAAAGACTTCTTGCCTACAATTATCGCTCTTTCGTTATCTTTGAGCGCACCGCTTAAGATTTCGCTTGCCGAAGCCGAGCCGCCGTTTATAATAACAACTATGGGCTGGTCGGTAATAAGCCTTTGTGTTGCCCTTGTGGTGTCTTTATACCCGTCCCTGTCTACCGTTGAAACAATTACCTTTGAATCAAGCAGCATATCGGCGATATATATGGCATTTGTCAAAAGTCCGCCGGGGTTTGAGCGAAGGTCGATAATAAGCCCGTCTTTGTTACAGTGTTCAACAAGCGCCTGTTCAAATTCAGCCGTAGCATTTCTGCTTATAAATGAGCTCAGTCTTATATAGCCCAGATTATCGGGAATCTTTACAAACTCCGGCGCTTTTGTGGATACAGACTTAATTTCTATTTTTTCTCTTGTAATTTTATATTCCTTCGCAGGCTCCTTACCCCTTTTTACAAGCAGTGTAACCTGTGTGCCCTCGGGGCCTCTTATCTGCTCTGCGGCAGCATCCACGGTTATGCCTTTTGTGCTTTTACCGTTAATTTCAAGAATCTCATCCTCAGCCTTAAGTCCCGCACGCTCGCCCGGAGTATCCTCGATTGGTGCTATGACAAGCAATTTGCCGTCGCGAACACCGATTTGAACGCCTATACCCTGAAGTTCGCCCTGAATAGACTCATTTTCTTCCTTAAAATCTTTCGGATTTAAAAATTTAGTATAGACGTCATTCAGGCTTGTAACCATAGAATCGATTGCAACATAGGCATCTTCGTCATCTTTTATATAATTATCGTAACGATGGCGCCATCTTGACCAGTCCTGTTCGTTATTTGTCTGGTCGACAAATTTGGCGTTTATAAGTTTCCAGGCTCTGTCATAAAGCGACTGGGGCGTCTGCGCCAGTACGGGATTTATAAATGCACTTGCATAAAAAAGCCCGAACATAAGAACAAAAATTGACGCTTTCTTAAGTAAATCTTTCATATTCTCTCCTCTTTACCTGATATTATAACAAACTATTTTTTAATTTCCATAAATTTATTCATAATCCCATATTAATTATGTATTTCATTTTTAAACCGTATAAAGTAGAATAAGGAAATGATGATTTCACAGAAAAAATCCTTATTCCTGCTGACTTTTGCATCGGCACTTATATTTTTCATCGTCTACATAATAGGCGTTTCGATTTTTGAGTTAAAATCGTACAACTTTCTTGTCAAGATGACCACACAAAATGCAAAAGCGTCTGATGACATTATGCTTATTGTAATAGATGACAAATCACTGCATGAACTGGGACGCTGGCCCTGGAAGCGCTCGCGTTATGAGCAGATTTTTGAGTACATAACAAACCACACAAAAGCAAAACAAATAGGCTATGACGCCATAATAGTCGCACCTGACACGGAACATCCCGAAGCGGACAGGGAATTTTTTCAAAATATAAAAAAATACGATAATTTAAGCGCGGGGGTGGGCTTTACAAATGCGCCTTTTGAAAAGAATGTATCCGAAGATATAATAAAATGGTACGAAAATGAGCTTTTTAAAAAAAATGACATTATAATTGAAGACAAAAGAAGCGAAAAATACAAACATCAAAGCCCTTATAAGAGTTTCAGCGCCTTTCAAAAAGATTATTTAAAAAACATAAAAGCACTCGGCGCAGTCAACACAAACCTTGACAACGACGGCTACATAAGAAAAGTGGATCAGGTAATTAACTATAAAGGCAGGCTTTATCCTTCGCTCGGGCTTTTAATGTATTCAAAACATACAGGTATAAAACACTTTGTGCTTACCGATAAATACCTGCTTGCAAAGAACAATACATACTTTCTTAAAATGCCCGTGACAAATAAATTCGGCATAGCTTATTCAAATATCTATTTTTACAAGACAAACGACGGCTTATATTCTCATCAAAAAATCTCCGCATCGGATGTGATTAATTCGCTTGAAGCAATAAAAAGGGGTGAAAAACCCGTGCTTGACGCGGATATTTTTAAAGACAAAATTGTCTTTGTGGGTGCAAATGCACAGGCGCAGGCACTGCAGGATGTAAAAAGGACTCCCGTATCGGATGCTTTTTCAGGTGTGGATATTCAGGCGACAAACCTTGATAACATAATAAACAACGAATTTTATAAATCCACAAGCGAAATCTACAATCTTTTAAATGTCGCGCTGGTTTTCATTCTCGCATTTGTAATTGTCTGCACCCTGCCTATTCCGACAGCCATTCTCTCCTGCGCATGCCTGATGTTTATGTATTTAATATTTTCATTCTTTATGTTTACAAACAAAGTTGCCGTAAACCTTGTAATGCCTGAAGTATTTATACTTTTTGCAATAGGATGCGCATATTCATACAGATATTTAATTGAAGGCAGAAAAAAAGAAAAAATCCAGTCCGCAATGGGCAAATACCTCTCTAAAGACGTTATGAAAAACGTCGTAAATAATATCGACTCGGTGAAACTCGGCGGCAAAAGGGCAAATGTTACCGTGCTTTTTGCGGACATAAGAGGTTTTACTTCAATAAGCGAAAAACTCAGCGCCGAAGAAGTTACAAAGATTTTAAACGAATATTTTACCGCCATTGTTCCTATTATTGAAAAGCATAACGGCATATTAAATAAATTTATGGGGGATGCCGTACTTGCGGTATTCGGCGAGCCTATTAAAAACGACCACCATGCGCTTGATGCCATTAAATGCGCCGACTGTATGCTTAAAAAAGTAAAACTTTTGCAGGAAAAGTGGCTTGAAGAAGGCAAGCCGAAAATTGAAATAGGAATAGGAATCTCGACAGGAGAAGCGTTTGTCGGCAATATAGGCTCCGAAGAACGTCTTGAATATACCGTTATAGGCGACACCGTAAACACCGCCTCCAGAATTGAGAACTACAATAAGGTCTACAGGACAAAATTTTTAATAAGCCAGGAAACCTTTGAGCAGGTGCAAAAGCACGTGGATGTCATTAAAATCCGCGAAGTATCAATCAGGGGTAAAGCAAAGAAAATTAACATTTATGAGGTTTTACGCCTCCTTAATGTATAATTTTTAATATGGATAAGTACACAAGCTTTGATGAAGTGCACAAAAAGATTATTGCATCCTGCAAAATCGAAATGGAGCACAAATACATAGATACAACAGGCAGAAAAACTACTTTTTCAAAGTTTATCCTGAGTACATTGTACACCGTGCTAAAAAAAATAAATAAAACGGAACGCCACAGAGTAGAAAAGCTTATCAGCCACTTTGAACAGTATCACATTGACTCGCCTCCGGCACGCGCGCACAGTGTAGAGCTTTTGATAGATACTTTCGCTTATTTTAAAAAACTTATAAAGCCGCACCCAAGAATAAAAAAGAAAGAAGATACGCCTGAAAACAAAAAACCCTACAGCGACGACATATCTCAAATCGAAGTGCAATTTGTAAAAGGTGTGGGGCCAAAAACCGCACTTTTGTTTAATAAGCTTGGAATATATACGGTAAAAGACCTGCTTGAATACTACCCGAAGCGCTATGTCGATTATCAGGGCAGGGTAAAAATTGCCAATTTGCAAATAGGCGAGCAGGTAACGGTCTTTGCAGCCGTAAAAAAGGTCAGCGCCTATATGACACTCAAAAAACTTACCGTTTTAAATCTTTTAATCTCTGACGGAACGGGCGAAATTACTCTCAGTTTCTTTTACAAACTTAAAAACAGAAGAATGCTCGAACACTACAAAGCCCAATACCCGCAGGGTTCAAGCGTTATAGTGTTCGGTACGGTAAAAAGAGATTCTTACACGAATCAAATAACGATAGACAAACCCGAAGTACAGGTTATGACCTGTGATTTCTGTTATGAAGATGATGAACTCATAAGCTCGGGCAGGATTGTTCCCGTTTACCCGCTCACCGAAAACTTAAACTCAAAAACTCTGAGCGGCGCAATCAAAAGTGCAATAGATAAATACTGCCCCAAAATGCATGATCCCATGCCTCAGTTTATAAAAGAAAAATATTCTCTTATGGAAAAAAGCGAAGCCGTAAGAAAAATTCACCTGCCAAAAAACAGGCAGGAAGTGGAAGAAGCCAGATACAGGATAGTTTTTGAAGAACTTTTTACCCTGCAGTTAAATCTGGCGCTCATAAGAGAGTCAAACAGGAAAAACACTTCAATACAATTAAAAATAAAACAGGACGGCCTTGTAAGGAAATTTATTGAAAACCTGCCCTTTGAACTTACCGGAGCGCAAAAAAACGCGGTAGATGAAATTATAAATGACCTTAATTCAAAAGAACCCATGCAGCGGCTTTTACAGGGAGATGTCGGCAGCGGAAAAACAGTTGTAGCCTGTATTATGCTTTTGTGCGCCATTGAAAACGGATATCAGGGGGCTATTATGGCACCGACAGAAATACTTGCAAGCCAGCACTATAAAAACTTTGTACAATGGCTTACACCGCTAAATCTAAGCGTAGGACTGTTTTTAGGCAAGCACGGTTCAAAAATCAGAAATGAAATGCTGACCTCGCTTAAAAACGGGCAGACACATATTGCCGTTGGCACACACGCACTTATCCAGGATGGAGTTGAATTTAGTAATCTGGGTGCGGTTGTAATCGATGAACAGCACCGCTTCGGTGTAAAACAGCGCTCCAAACTCCTTACCAAGGGCGAGTATCCGCAAATGCTTACCATGACCGCCACCCCTATACCCAGAACACTTGCGCTCACCATGCATGGCGACCTTGATATTACAACGATAGATGAACTTCCAAAGGGCAGACTGCCTGTTATCACAACCCTTGTAAGCGCCGCAGGCAGAAAGGACGCGTATAAATTAATAAAAGAGCAGATAAATGCGGGTCATCAGGCTTATATCGTTTATCCGCTGATTGATGAAAGCGAAACCATAAGCGCCAAAAACGCAACACAGGAAGCGCAAAAACTGCAAAACGGCGAATTTAAGGAATACAAAATAGGTCTTTTGCACGGAAAACTCAACGCAAAAGAAAAAGAACAGGTCATGATTGACTTTAAAGACAAGAAATATGACATTCTGGTGTCCACAACCGTTGTTGAAGTAGGTGTGGATGTTCCCAATGCAACGGTTATGATAATTGAAAACGCCGAGCGCTTCGGGCTTTCGCAGCTTCACCAGCTGAGGGGGCGCGTAGGGCGTTCGGACAAACAGTCGTACTGCATTCTTGTAAGCACTTCCGCTTCAAAACAGGTCAGAAACAGACTTAAAATAATGACACAAACAAACAACGGTTTTATCGTGGCGCAAAAGGATTTAGAGCTGAGAGGCCCGGGGGAATTTCTCGGCACAAGGCAAAGCGGCATACCCGATTTTGGTCTTGCCGATATTGTTAACGATATTGAAATACTTGAAAAAGCCCGCGAATGCGCGCTGGACTTTGTAAAAAACCATGATGTCGAAGACTTTAAAGGGCTTCGCGAAGAAGTACTGAAACACAATCTTTTTAGAGGTTAATTACAAGAGTTACATCCACAGGTCTTGATATAAGTCCGTGCGAAGGAGGCTTCATATACAAAAGAGTTTCAGACACGCTTTTTTTGATTATATTATCAATAGGCTCAGACCCTGAGCTTTGAAGTATCTTCATACCTATAACATCTCCGTTGCTTGCAATTCTTATACTCAGCTTAATTACATTATTTTTAGCAAAATCACTTGAGAGCAAAAGGTCATTTTGCAGGTTTAATTTTACATTTTTACCGACAAGCTGTAAAAATCTTGTGTAATTTGCCTTGTTTGCAAGATTCTCCGGAACTTCCCATGAGATTTTATTTATAGTCGCAACAAGCGGCTCGCCTGTTGTCTGGCTTGCAATTGAGTAATCGCTTCCGCTGGCAACACCGTACACTTCCTGCGGCAGATTATGATCAGAAGCAAAATCAGCCTGTATTTGCATATCTACATCAGAGTCCTGCGAGTAGGTACTATCCACATCAGATATTGAGGATACATCGGAATTTGAGTTTTTATAAGCAATAAATGTTGAAACAGCCAGAAATGCAGCTATAACAAAAAATGTAAGAATAATTTTTTTCTTTCTGCCGCCTATTATTGACCCCATACGCGAAGGCTCTATTTTTGCGGCTTTATCAAAAATACCGTCTATTATATTCCTGTATTTTTCATCAGGCATTAAATACGTATTATCGGAAATATTTTCCGAAACATTTGTTTTGTCCGGAAGAAACCGCTCTCTGCCCGGTCTTGAAGGTACAATGGCATCATCACCCGCCCGCAGTGAAGAGGAGGCGTATTTATGCATGATATCGCCTACATTTTGAATACCTTTTATTGTCCTGTTAAATTCAAGCACATCAGATAATTTTCGGCTGCACGCAGGGCAGCATACAAGATGTTGAATGAGAAGTTTCTTATTGCTTGAAGCAAGCTCCTTATCGATAAATCTCAAAAACAGTGCAACACAGTCAAGATGTTTACCGGGGATGGGTTTCGGACATGCCGGTTTTTTAAGTTCCGCAAGAAGGGTGCTTAAACTTTTTAAATATATCTCATCAACCGTTATGTATTCTCCGCCCGCACCTAAAAAAGCGGCGTCCGAACCCTTAAAGTACCCTGTCACTCTCGCGTCCTTAAGTCTGTCGCCAAGTTTTACAACAACGTAAAAATCAGGCATACAGCCGTATTCTTTATGCAATGACGGAATTTTAACCGTATCATCCCTGAATTGCGAAATTACATCTATCCGGTAATTATTTATATAGATATCACTTATTTTAAACTCTTCAAAAACTTCAGGGATAGCATGAAGGCTTCTTTTTGTATTTACTTTAAAACCCTGATTTTTAAAATACTCGACCGCACAAACAATACCCAGAATATCAATCAGCCCTTTTTTGCGCGTTAAAGGAAGCGACATACGCGCGCTTATTTTTCTCGCGTAATTTGCCTGATTATCATTAATCTGTATAGCGGTACCACTGTATTGCGACATCAAAACACTATCCTCTTCCACTAATAAGATGACACATAATTGTCATTATTTCAACATTTATACATAACATAAACAAAACTTAATATTTCTTAAAGTTGTTTTCTCCCTTGCTTTTAATACTCTTTTTGTAATAAAATATAAGCCATGAGTGATTTTTTATTAGAAATATTGGTACAGGAACTTCCTTACAAGTTCATTCCCGACGCGCAAAAACAACTGAAAGACGCGTTTGAAAAGCTTTTTGGGGAATACGGAATAGAATATTCAAAACTTGACGTACAGGCTACACCAAGGCGCCTTGCACTGAGTGTCTTCGGGCTTGCCGACAAACAAAAAGATATTATAAAAGAGGCAAAGGGCCCTATATTATCTATAGCGCTTGATGAAAATAAAAAATTCACTCCCGCGGCTCTTGGCTTTGCCAAAAAAAACGGTGCAGATGAAAAAGACCTTTATGAAAAAGACAACTACATCTGGGCAAAAGTTGAAATAAAGGGTAAAAGCACAAAAGAAATTTTAAGCGAGAATATTGAGAATATAATTTTTAAAATGCAGGGGCCTCACTTTATGCGATGGGGAAATCATGAACAAAAATTCTCACGGCCCATTGAAAATATTTTAGCTCTTTACAATGAAGAAGTTCTGCCCGTTAAAGTTCTTGATAAAACATCAACAAATACAACTTTAGGTCACAGATTTTCAAAAAACAGACAGGTTAAAGTTACAAGCGCAAAAACATATGCCGATGACCTGAAAAAAGCAAATGTCATAGTAAATGTCAAAGAGAGAAAAAAACTTATTGTTGACTCGGCAGAAAAATGCGCCGCTCAAATCAACACCGTAATAAATTTTGACAACCTTGATGATTTGCTTGAAGAAGTTACATATATCACGGAATACCCCGTGCCCGTTTTATGTGATTTTGACAAAAAATATCTTGAAATACCCGATATTGTAACAACAACCGTTATGTCAAAACACCAGAGATATTTCCCGCTCTGGCAAAAAGACGGCAAATTATCCAACCATTTTATCACAATGGCAAACTTTGTCGGCACGGATAAAGAATCCATGGACAACATAAAAGCCGGCAACCAGAGAGTTGTAAGCGCAAGACTTGAAGACGGCATATTCTTTTACAAGGAAGACACAAAAACCCCGCTGGCAGATAAAGTTGAAGCACTTAAGGGCATGACGTTTCAAAAAGGCCTGGGGACTCTTTTTGACAAAACACAACGTATAATTGAACTTTCAAAACAAATCTGCGCACAGTTAAAAATCAAAGACAATGACATTGTCCGCTCCGCTCTGCTCTCAAAGGCGGATTTAAGCACGCAGCTTGTGTTTGAGTTTACCGAACTCCAGGGTTTTATAGGTGAAAATTATGCACTCAAGTCAGGCGAAAAAGAAAATGTTGCACTTGCGATAAAAGAGCATTATTTTCCGCTGAATGCAAACAGTGAAACCCCCTCGCAAATAGAGGGGCAGATTGTATCCGTTGCGGATAAAATCGACACTATCTGTGCACTTTTCATATCCACACAGGGTAAATTAAAGAAAAAACGCCCTACCGGCTCAAACGACCCTCTGGGCGCAAGACGTGCCGCCATAGGCATTTTAAGAACGGTTATTAACAATTCGCTGAATCTTAACCTGAAAGCACTTTTTGACAGCTCTTTAAACGCTCTTTCAAAAGAATTCAATATAGAGCTGGACTCTCAGACGGCAGACGAGGTTTATGATTTTGTACTCAACAGGCTGAACATAATGTATGAAAAAGAATATTCGCAGGAGCTTATGAAAGCCTGTGCGGTCAAAAATCCGCTTGAGAATCTTGATGAATATTTAAGCAGGCTTAAATTTGTAAAAGAAGAGTCACAAAAGGAAAGCTTTAAAAAGCTTGCAGAGGCGGCAAAACGCGTGCTGAGAATCACAAAAGACACGGATTTTACTTGTATAAATGAGACGTTTTTTGTTCTTGAAGAAGAAAAAGAGCTCTACCGCGCCGTCAATGCGCAAAATGTCGATTCCGCCGACCTTAGGGCGTATGTAAAATCGCTTGAAAATCTAGGTGAACCTATAGATAAGTTTTTTGATAAAGTTCTTGTTATGGACGAAGATGAAAAAATTAAAAACAACAGAATTGCGCTTTTAAATACATTAAAAGAAAAATTCTCTAAAGTTTGTAATTTTCAATATTTGTAGATGAACATACTCCTTGTTACAGATTTATATCCGCTAAATGACACCCACAGGGGTATACCCAAAACCATTGAAAACTTTGCGCTGTCTTTTTGTGAACTCGGGCATAAAGTTACGGTTCTAAGGGCGGATTTAGTTTTAAACACTCTTCTTCGCGGCAGAAGAATATATCCTGAAAAAACTTACTTCCATAACGGCATTAAAATATACAATAAAAACTTTCTTTTGCCGTTTTACTTCGGGCTGGATTTTCTAAAAAACGAAGATTTTGATGTCATAATTTCGCATATGCCCTCAGGCAGCCTTTGCGGGGCAAAAATCAAGAAAAGATTCAAAAAACCGCACGCGGCAATTGTGCACTCAAGCGATATAGAAGTTCTTGAAAAATATAAGTTTTTCTTTTCAGGTGCACTGAAGTCAGCCCTTAAAAATGCCGATATCACAGGCGCGCGCTCAATATGGCTCAGAGAAAGGCTCGGACTTAAAAATACTTTTCTTGCCCCGTCGGGAATTAAAAAAGAAGAGATAATACCCCGAAATGAAGCGTTTAAAAAATTTGACAACATAAAAACCTTAAAAATCATCACCGCCGCCTCTTTTATAAAAAGAAAAAACATAAACCTTTTAATTGACGCCATAAAAGAACTTAATATGCCTGATATTACCTTAAAAATCTTCGGAGGCGGCAGAGAAGAAAGAGCATTAAAAAAAGAGGCAAGGGGACTGAATATAGAATTTGCGGGTCAAAAACCGAGAAGCGAAGTTCTTGAAGAAATGAGGCGCTCGCATGTTTTTATCCTGCCCTCCGTAAAAGAAACTTTCGGCTTGAGTTATCTTGAGGCACTTGCCTCGGGCTGCATTACCGTGTGCAGTGAAAAAAGCGGCTTGGACGGCTGGATTTGTAATTTAAAAAACGGCTTTATAATTAAACCCGAAACAAACGACATAAAAAGAGTTATTAAAACAATTCGCAAAATGAGCACGGAACAGATGAAGGAGATGTCCAAAAATGCGCTTAAAACAGCGGATGAACTTGAATATTACAAATGCGCAGAAAATTATCTTGAGAATATTAAAAAAATTCTGTAAATTAAAAAATTTTTCAACTATAATTAACTTAAAAGACTAAAGAAGGAAACAAATATGCAGGCAAGACGAGCTTCAAGAGAGCTGGCACTTATATTATTTTCACAACTTGAAAAAAATCTCGACAAATATCAGGAAAGCGACTTTGAGAAAATTGTTTTAAAATCGGTAAGGACGCTTATAAGTTCTTCAAAAGAAGAACTCGGTCTTGCCACAAGCGGGCTTTTAGAGATAAGCGAGTTTATTGAGGACTACGAAAACAACCACCCCGACAACCTTAAGCGCCCGATTGACGCAAATAACATACCTGTGCAAATTCCGCTTACAAGTGATATGGCAGGCAGGATAAAAACAGTTTTAAGCGTGTGTGATCAAGCAATAAACGCGCTTGAGACGGCCGAACTCAGCACACTTTCTCAAAAAGAAGATGTAAGAGATTACATAAATAAAATTGCACTTACTTTTAAAGAGAAAAAACAGGATGTAGACAGTATCATTAAAGAACTGGCTTTCGGCTGGGATATTGACAGATTATTTAAAATAGACAAAGACATCTTAAGAATATCCATCATAGAGCTTGTATTTATGAAAGACGCTCCGCACAAGGTTGTAATTGACGAAGCGCTTGAACTTGCAAAGAAATATTCAACGGATGATTCACCGTCTTTTATAAACGGTATTCTTGCAAAAGTGGTTGAAAGATATGTTTAATTTCTTTAAAAAAGATGATAAAAACATAATTTCAAGCGGCTTTGAAGCACTCAAAAACGCGCTCTCAAAAACCTCTAAAACCCTTATAGACAACGTTGTAGAGGCTGCCTCGGGAAGCGATGAAATAGATGAATTCACACTTGATGACATTGAATCCATGCTTATAAAGGCAGATTTGGGTGTTGACTTAAGCGTTGAAATAACAAATAAAATAAAATCAAAAAACCTGAAATCCGGCGAGCTTAAAGACTTTTTAAAAGAAGAATTTAAAAATATTCTTGAGAGTGCAGGGTCAAATAAATTAAATTACAAAGAAGGCGCCCTGAATATATATTTTGTCGCAGGAGTTAACGGCGCAGGCAAAACAACCCTTATAGGAAAACTTGCAAAAAGATTTAAAGACTCCGGCAAGAAAGTTCTGCTTGCAGCGGGTGATACTTTCCGTGCAGCGGCAGAAGAGCAGCTTGACATATGGTCAAAAAGAGCAGGCGTTGAGATAGTACGCAGAGACAAAGCCGACAGCGCTTCGGTTGTTTTTGAAGCAATAGAAAAAGCAAAAAAAGAAAATTTTGACATCATAATTATTGACACTGCAGGCAGGCTGCAGAACAAATTCAACCTTATAGAAGAGTTAAAAAAGATTAAAAACGTCATAGAAAAAAACGCACCCGGAGCGCTTAGCGAGAGTATTCTGGTGTTGGATGCCAACCTCGGACAAAACGGTCTTTCGCAGGCAAAAGTTTTTAAAGAAGCACTGGATCTTACATCGGTTGCAATTACAAAACTCGACGGCTCGGCAAAGGGCGGAATAATAATTGCCATAGCAAAAGAGTTTTCTCTCCCTGCAAAACTTGTAGGTATAGGTGAAAAGGCTGATGATTTAAAAGACTTCGACAAACAGGAGTTCATCGAAGCCATTTTTAATTAAAATATTAAAATTATAGTCCGTGTTCGTCGTACCATCTTTCCCAGTCTGTTCTGGTATCAGAAGGCTCGTCCCATTCCCTTACGGGTTTTGGTTCTTCCATGTTATCGATTTTATACTTGCCGAGCGTTTTAATGCCGAACATATCAAAGCGCTGTCTTATACTGCTCGGAGGGCCAAAGAATACATTTTTATGTTCTTGCAGATAAGTAAGTATTTTGTCGGAATCAAACTCTTTGTTCAACATTTTAAAATACCTGCTCTCGCTTCTTTCTCTCTGAACGCTTTGCGAAACCTTGGGTTTTATTGTTCTTGTACTCTTATCATTATAAACTTTATATGCAAATTCTCTTGCTTCGTCAGCGTCGGTAACACGCATATCATATTTTCTTTGCGCGTATGCATCCATTGCTCCGGCCATTCTTCTTTTCATATCTTTTTCTAAATAAGGCATACGTTCAGCCTCGGGCAGCCTTCTGATTTTATCGTCATCAAAATTGCGTCCCTTGGCGGCCAGTTCGGTACTTTCAGTCCAAATACCTTCAATTATATCAAGAAATTCCTGACAGCTGGGATAATGCGTCTTGCCGTCCTTTAATTCATACGTGGAAGCCGCAGCGCAGCAAAGATTAAAATACTCATCCATACACTCATCTAAAGCAATATCTACCGGCGTCCAATCACCCCAGGCATATGCAAAAGACCTTGCATATATAGCAAAGTTACCTATAATACCTTTCTTCCCAGCCTCAATAACTTCGGGTCTGTGTATAACAACCGGGATTTTTTCCCCAAAAGAAGGCTCCGACTTAACAAAAGTATCATTTGAAATATTTTTCGATGCGGCACCTGCAGCATTACTAAAAACAGGGGCTGACACATTTGAGTGAGGAAGAGCATTTTTAACAGGGCGAAATGCTGCAATTGAGCTGATTTTCATCTTAATATCCTTATCTTATGCGGTGATGTAGTTACAGGTAAATATTATCAAGGATAATAAAAACATACAATTAAATTTGTCAAGAATTTAACAAAACTTTATTTAAGATTTCAAAAGCTCGCGCGCAAAAGAAACAGAAGCATTGTTGACTTCGCCTGACGCCATAGACGCCAGCGCCTCAAGCACACTTTCGCGGCTGCGGAGTTTTTCGGCACTGACTTTTGTTTTTTCATCCTGACTTTTTGTAACGCGAAAATACGCGTCTGCACGGGCGGCTATTTGAGGCTGATGGGTAATTGCAAAAACCTGAATATTTTTTGCCAGATTAGAAATTGCCTCTGCAACAGAGTTTGAAGCTTTTCCTGAAATACCTGTATCAATTTCATCAAATATTATGCTTGGAAGTGAATCAACTTTTGCAAAAACACATTTTATAGCAAGCATTACACGTGAAATTTCACCCCCCGAGGCAACTTTTGCAAGCGGAGCAAGCGCGGAAGATACATTTGTGGTAATCATAAATTCCACATCGTCAATGCCTTTTGCATCGGGTTTTTTCTCTTTAATTTGTATTTCAAATTCGGCTTTGGAGAGTTCAAGTTTTCTAAGCTCTCCCGCAATTAAATCCGCAAGTTCAATTGAGTATTTTTTTCTGGCTTGCGACATTTTAAGTGCAAGGTCATTAATTTTTTCAAGCAATTCTTTTTCACGTTTCTCCAGCTCATCAAGAGAGCCGAAATCACCCTCTATTTGAGAAAGCTCTTTTTCAAACTTTTCCCTCGCTTCAAAAATATCGCCGTATTTTCTTTTAAGCTTCAATATTAAAGACAGCCTGTCGTTAATTTCCTCCAATCTCTGCGGGTTGTCTTCAAGATTTTGCGAATATTCCCTGAGGTAATCCGAACAAAATTTAAGATTTTCATGCGCTTCTATAAAGGAGCTTTGCACCTCTTCAAGTTTAGCGTCATACTCACAGGCGCGCGAAAGTTGACCGTTCATTTTTGAAAGCGCGTCAAGAACTCCGCTGTCATCTCCCAGAGTATAATAAATCCCGGCACTAAGCTCCTTTATGGTTTGAATATTGGATAATACATCAAGCTCCCGCTCCAGTTCCGCTTCTTCGTTTTCACCTATTTGAGCCGAATCTATTTCATTTAACTGAAATTTAAGAAAATCAATCTCCTGCAAATTTCTGGAATTATTTTCACGAAGCAAAGCAAGCCTTTTTGTAACATCCTGATATTCCGTAAATGCCTCGCGATATACCGGGTAATTTTTCAAAAACTCTTCGTCAATGCTTTTAACGTAAGCGTCCAGAAGTTCAATATGGTGCTTTGGCATAACATAGGTATAGCTCTGATTCTGGGAATGAATATCCGCAAGGTGCTCTCTCATTTCTTTAATATAATCAAGATTTACAAGAGCGCCGTTCAGTCTGCATTTTTGCGAAGAAGGTGTAATTTCTCTTGAAATAACCGTTTCATCACATAGCCCGTACTGTTGTAAAAACTCTTTTTCTTTTTCGGAATGTGCAAAAGTAATTTCAATAAGCGCGGGTTTTGACTTGTCAAAAATAACATCTTTCTGCACCCTTGCACCCAAAACGGTATCTATTGCCTTTAAAATAATACTTTTTCCGGCACCGGTTTCACCTATCAGCACATTAAAACCGTTTTCAAATTCCAAAAACAGTTCATCGATTAGTATAAAGTTTTTAATCAATACAGATTTAATCATTATTTATTAGGTGCTATTCCCCAGTGGAGTTTTTCTCTTAAAATATCGTAGAAGTGACCGCCCTCATTGTTTAGCAATAAAAGCTTAGAGTATTTAGAGTGTTTTTCTACACAGACTTCATTTTTTACAATCCTTGCATCCTGTCCGTCGGCTGTCATTTGAAAATCTTTAGGTGCTTCCACCGTTGTAATTTTTATATGCTCGCCCGTCGGCACTACAATTGGTCTTGCATTAAGAGTATGCGGGCATATGGGTACAACCACAAAACACTCGAGATTTGGCGAGATAATCGGGCCGCCGGCAGATAGGGCATAAGCCGTAGAGCCTGTAGGGGTAGAGATTATAAGACCGTCCGCCAGATAAGAACACAGTTTAATGTTATTTATATAAAGATTAAGAGTAGATGTACGAGAGTACGCAGCACCCCTTATAACCATATCATTTAGTGCCACCGCCCCTGTTGTCGGGCATTTTAGCATTGTTCTTTTTTCTATTCTAAAGTCGCCCGCTTTTATTTTGCTTATCACCCTTTGTGTTTCATTCGGCAGCGCCTGCGCCAGAAAACCAAGCCTGCCCATATTAAAACCAAAAAGCGGAACATCTGATTCACAGTATTTTCTTGCACATTTAAGCAGTGTGCCATCCCCGCCTATAACGATTACAAAAGTAGCGTCATCGGGCATATTATCAAGCGTATGAACCCTTGAAGACTCAAAGGAGCAGCGTATACTCTTTGAAAGAGCCTGTGCACCTTCAATCTCGGGGTTATATATTATTGCAACTTTATCTAAACTCAGTTCCATATTATCTATAGTTTACAAACTGCAAGGGTATGTTAAAACTATCCTCTTTTTCTTTTAAAAGCTTGATAACATCCTGCAGGTCGTCTTTACTCTTGCCGCTCACACGCACCTGCTCGCCTTGAATCGACGCCTGAACTTTAAGCTTTGAATCTTTTATCGCTGCGGTAATTTTCTTGGCAAGTTCCTGTGAAAGACCTTTTTTAAGATTAAAAACCTGTCTGACATTCCCGCCCAGAGCAGCTTCGGGAGCCTGCGGGTCAAGAATTTTAATACTCAGGTTTCTTTTAATCATTTTTGTTTGCAAAATATCCAGGATATTTCTCAGTTTCATATCATCACTTGTAGTTATGGTAATTGTTTTATCAGCATCAAGTGTAATATCAGAGTTTGAACCCTTTAAGTCAAATCTGGAATTAAGTTCACGCTTAACCTGATCCACGGCATTTACAAGCTCTTGCTTATCAAATTCCGAAACAACATCAAAACTGCAGTCTTTTGCCATCTTTCACCTCATCCGTTTTTTAAAAAAGGGGATTTGCATCCCCTTTAAGTATTTCTTAATTATAAACTACACTCTTCTTTTGCGTGCAGCTTCAGATTTGCGTTTTCTCTTTACAGAAGGTTTTTCATACCTTTCTCTGCGTTTGATTTCAGATAAAATTCCCGCTTTCTGGATTTTTTTCTTAAATCTTTTAAGAGCGCTTTCAATGTTTTCATTTTCGCGGACTCTTACCTCAGGCATATTTTCACCTCCTTTTAAGTTTATTGTAACTTTACGGTTTCAATATAACACGCACGAGAAAACGCGTCAAGTGAAGCGGTGCAAATTAAAGCTGTTTTGTAACCAGAGCAAAAATATCATTAAAAACCACATAAATCATAAGCAGTATCAAAAGCATAAAGAAAACCCTTGATACGCCTTCGACAATCTTCTCATCCAGCTCACGCCCCGCAGCTTTTTCAAGCGCAAGGAACAAAAGATGTCCGCCATCAAGCGCAGGAATAGGAAGAAGGTTGATTATAGCAAGGTCAATGCTTATAATGGCGCTTAAAAGAAGTCCCTTGAGCATTCCCGAATTTTCAATAATATCGCCGCCTACTTTTGTTATAGCCACAATACCGTGCATATCGCTAAGCGGTATTTTACCGCTTACAAGCTGCCAAAGGCCAAGAAGCATTAATTTTGTATTATCAACAAGATAATCCCATGAGCGGGTTAGAACTTCAAGGGGAGTATTTACCGGCACAAAAATCTCGCTTACTTCCAGTTTTACTCCGAGAAGTCCGTCTTTTGAAGTTTTAAGATTGTGAAATTCAATCTCTTTATCGTTACGGAGCACCTTTATACTGAGCGGTTTGTAACTGTCCGAGAGGGCATATGCAATATCATTTAATGTATAATCCCTGTCGGAAACAAATTCTTTTTTTAAATAAAGTTTATGTGAAAGCTCTTTTTGCTCATGTGTAAGCTCAACGCCTTCGGGAGTATATTTTTCAATCCCCATAAGAACATTTCTTTGCACGCGGAGTTCTTTTTCGGGTGTCATTTCAGGAAGTTTTATTTTTTCACCTGTCTTTATGGCCCCGGAAATCCCCGGATTAAGCATTTTAAGTTCTTTTAATTTTTTATCCGCAGTATTTTTTTCGGCATATCCGTCAAAAAACCTGCTTTTCTGCACCAAAAAGATAAACTGATAAGAATTATCAATATCAAAACCGTTTACGCTTATTATTTTATCGTTCTGTTTTATACCCGATTCTTTAATATTTGAGTGCACCTCAGGGGCAAAATCTTTTACAAATACATCATACCTGCTGCTTGGCAGTTTATGATAAAAAGCTGCGCAAAACATAACAAGAATAAGTGCAAAGACTACATTTGCAAATACACCCGCAGACACCACAACAGCTTTCTGCCAGGGTTTTTTATTTCTGAAACGCTTGGGCGAATCAAGGGGTAAGTCTTTTGTGTCTTCATTTTCCTCGTCATCGTCGGGAAAAGAAACATAACCGCCAAGCAAAAAAGCGTGCACCGTTATTTTTGTATCGCCGCATTTTGTTTCATATAAAACAGGCCCTATGGGGAGCCCCAGGCCAAAATGTGAAACCTGAATACCGAATGCCCTTGCCGCAAGATAGTGCCCGAGTTCATGAACAAGCACCAAAAGACTTATTAAAATGAGCATTATTATAATATTCATAGGTTTTTATCTTCTTTTTCCCGTTTTCTTTCTTACAAATCTGTACAAACCAAAGAATGTTGGTTTGTACGAGTTTAAATTTTTATTTGACTCCGCAAGCAAAAGTTTGAGCTTCTTGTTTTGTTCTTCAAGCGTATTGACTTTTTGTTCAAGCGCCTGGTTTTTCTTTTGAGTTTGTAATAACAGTGCGTTATTTTTTTGATCCGAGGATAAAACCATGGACACCTGTTTTGCAATTTTCTTTGCTATTGCGCGCGCAATCATGTTGAGCGTTTTTTGAGATATATCAAACTTAAAAGCATTCTCCGGTTTTGGCGGCGTAACGTCGATATTTCTTTTTGCAAGTTCATTTACAATATATTTTTGGAACTTTTCCTGCGCCTGAATAGAATCGGACAAAAGTCCTATATCGTCAAAATCTTCCTCGCTTTCATCATTCGAAGATAAAATCTCGCTTATTTCTTTTTTGGACTCCTCAGCCGTCTCATGACCGGAAGGATTAGCCTCGCTCCATGCTTGATTCTCAGCACTCTCAAGGGCGTTATCGCGTCCTTCAGGAGAAATAAGAGGCTCTTGCTGCACATCAATCCGCTCCGGCTCCGAAGACTGTACGATATCTGTAGCGTCCGCCACAGGTGTATCGGCAAAGGGTATATCCGGATCCTGTATAAAAGGGATATCAGAAGCTTGTTCCGGTGCAAAAACCGCCGCTTCCTCGGGCTTGTTGTCTATTATCAGCTGTCTGTCTTCAGGCTCATTTGAAGCAAGCTCGGTCGAAACATCATCCCAGCGGTGCCACTTTATGTTCTCAAGAGGACTCTTAGGCGGCTGCGCATTTTCCGAAAAAAAAGTTACATCGGGCTGATCAAAGTGCTCTTGTGTGACTTTCGACTCATCTTTTACAGGCAAAACTTCCTGCTGCTCCTGCAAAGAAGAAGGAGGCACAGGCGCTTCTTCATATACTTTGCCCTCAAGCATGGAATCGCTGTGTGAAACAGGAGTGCTTATCGTTTCAGGTACGGATTCTTCCTGCACCCCTGTTGAATGTTCAAAGTTGTGCGCGGAAGGCTCAGGGGGCACCTGGGGGGCATTTTGCTCTTTTTTTCTGTGTAAAACATTTTCCACAAGGACATCATAGGCACTTTTGTCGAAAAACTCGTTTCCGTTTTCATCTTCAAAAATAGCCTCTATTCTGTATCTGGCAAGAAAAGAGTCCAGTGTCAGGTAGTCTACAAAAAAACCGTCCTGTGCAAGTTTATTTAATATGTCATTTTTACTGTAGACTTTTAAATCCATCCTGATTACCGTAATGCTAACTTCATTAATTATATATTAAACTAACTGTCAAAACAACATATAAAGGCAGTATTAATTAAAAAAATGCCTCTTTTGGAGGCTGTTGGTTGAGTATTATTCGTTACATAAAGCTATACTGCGGTTTTTCTCTTGTTTATACCGGCCCTTAAACCCTGCGCAAGATCCTGTCTGCCGCTTTGTTCGTATATTTTGGTTACCGACTCAAGAAATTTTATGCTTTCTACGGAAGCCGCGGGCTTTTTAGGGGCAGGAATTTCATTTTGGACGGGTTTTGAAACAAATCTGCGCGAAGGATTTTGCACCGCTCTTTTCTGATAGGCAACCGGCCGGGAAGCTTTCTCTGTCTGCATATATGGGTTTTTCTGCGCATTTTGATATGCACCGAGTGCATAATTTTGATTTATCAGATTTTTTTGAATATTTTTTTGCGCAGCGCGCATTTGAGGCTGCATTCTTTGATATGTATGTGCCGCATAGCGCGAATCCGGCCTTTGGACAGCTTTTGAAGCGTTCAGCGGTTTTTTTGGCGCGGGTGCATTTTTATAAACCGAATCCAGGAGCTGCTGCGGATTTTTAGGCTCATCATTCTTTTGATATGCAGACGTAAGACCTATGAGCGGCTCCTCCTGCACTTTTACCCTTGCAAAAACTTTTTTTGTTGCAACCGCGCATAAAACAAGCAGGATGAAGCAGATTACAAATGTTAAATCCGATCTGCCGTCAAAAATACCAAAAAAGGAGCTTGCAAGATGTCCCGGGTTAAAAGAGTTTTCGTCCCAGTCTATATCTTCTCCCGCGATTTCATTTATGTCATTTGTGGGACGGTATTCTCTTATCGGTCTGTTTATAACCACTTCATTTGTGGCATTTGAACCTGTTTGCTGTGAAGTTTTAAAAGCAATTTGGGTCGAGCTTGTATTTACACCGTTAACATAAATTCTAACCTTGCTGTTCTCAAGCTGCTGCACAATAAGCGCATCAATACCGGATACGTTATCGTAAATTGTATCGAGGTTATCTACGGTAAGTGCGTTTTTCAGGTCAAAATAAATACTGTCCGGGTTTTCGGCTTTCGCTTTGTACTCAACGGGTTTATCTGCGTTAATCGTGAGTTTATACGCACCATTAAGTTCCTTTGGTTTTGAGATAGCAACCGAAGTTATTAAGCTTTCCTGTGCAAGTGCAGCACTGCAAAAAGCAAAAAATGCAAAAAATACAGCCAATATTCTTTTAAATCCGAACAAAAATGTCCCTGTCATAATACTCAAATACTCTCCCTAATCAAGTTTTTGTCTATAGTTAAACAATAGCCCGTTTTTAAAAGAGTATCATCAACCTTGAGGTTTAAAAGATATATCAATCTTTAGATCTATTTTTATTTTAAATTTGCAATAAGGTTTGCCGTCTCAATAGCAGATCTGGCAGCGTCTGCGCCTTTATTACCCGCCTTTGTGCCCGCACGCTCGATTGCCTGTTCGATATTATCTGTAGTAAGCACTCCAAAAATAACAGGGACACCCTCGGAAAGCGAAACAGAGGCAATACCTTTTGAAAGTTCGGCGCAAACGTAGTCATAATGAGAGGTTGAACCCTTAATAACGGCACCCAGAGTAACAATTGCGGCATATTTTTTTGTTTGTGCCGCTTTTTTTGCAATAAGGGGTATTTCAAATGCGCCCGGAACCCACATCACATCAATATTTTTTTCATCCACGCCGAGGCGCACAAAAGAGTCAATTGCACCCGAGAGGAGTTTTGAGCCTATAAATTCATTAAACCTTGCAACGATAATGCAAAATTTGTCATCGGCATTTGCGTATAAATTACCTTGAAAATTGTTTGGCATAATATTATCCCTTTGCTTGCTACAAAAGGATAATAGCATAAAAATATTTTTACATAAAGAAAAAGGCTTTTGAAAATCAAAAGCCCCTCGGAATACTGTTTTAGTAATTCCTCGTGTGTGAAGTGAAGGTTAGTGTGTGTTGGTTAGAAAGTATATCTTTTATGTTTTGTTATATCTTGTTTATCGCTTACATATATATAAAGTATTTCGCTTCTAAAAAATTGCGCACTCTTTTATTTTCGTTACATTTTGTAATATATTACCCGCAAGCACGCCCGCTGCTGCACATTTAAAGTGTAGTGGCGGACAGAATTATATTAAGTAATGTTAAGAATACGATTTTTTTTTCAGGATTTTGTAATATTTGTTTACAAAAGACTTGTTATTTTTTATATGTAGTGATATATTAAAGATATACTTAATATATATTCCCATACGGTCATTGTTTTTAGGTTTGACTTTTTAAACTCAAAAAATCGCTTTTGTTGTATCTTTTAATTTTTATTCGCTGAAATTCCCGCCAAAAAGGCGCCGCGCGGCGTGCAATAAATATTGCGCGTCAAATTTATCAAGAAAAAATTATGGTTAGAAATATTTTAGGAGATGTCTTTTATGAAAAATTCGCTTAGCAACGCAAAAAAACAAAACGGCTACGGCTTCACAAAAATCGCCAATTTTGACGAAAATCTCGGTGATTATGTTAAAAAAATTTCAAAATATCCGATTTTAAGCCCCGCAAAAGAAAAAGAGCTGGCAAGACTTGCCGCACAGGGTGATGACAGCGCAAAAAAAGAACTCATACAGGCAAATTTAAGACTTGTTTTTAATGTTGCAAAAAAATCCATTCACTCAACAACTCTCAGTCTTTGCGACCTCATTCAGGAGGGTAATATGGGGCTTATGGCGGCAGTTGATAAATTCAACTGGAAACTGGGGTATAAATTTTCAACATATGCCACATGGTGGATAAAACAGGCAATGTTTAAGGCAATCTCCGAACAGTCGTATTCAATGAAAATCCCTGTGTACATTCAGGAAACGCTCTCTAAATACAAAAAAGTAAAATCCTCGCTTGAACAAAAATACGGCTGCAGTGTCAAAAACTCCGAAATTGCCAGAGTCATAGGCTACAGTGAAGAAAAAATCGACCTGTTTTTAAATTCCTACACAAAAGCACTCTCGCTTGAAACAGGCTTTGAATCCCAAAAAGATTCAAGCGGCACAAGGGAAATGAGTCTGGGCGAAATAATTGAAGATGAAAAACAAAATGTTGAAAAATACGTTCTTGATAAACAATTAAAACACGATATAAAATGTGCCCTCGAGTGTTTAAAAACAAGAGAAAAAGAGGTTATAACGCTGCGCTTCGGACTGAATGAAAGTACAAGAAAAACCCTTGAAGAAATAGGAAATATCTACGGCGTCACAAAAGAGTGCATAAGGCAGATAGAAAAACGCGCAATTAGAAAAATAAACTCTACAAAATCAAGCCGCGATATGCTTATAGGCTATATTATCTAGGTTTTGCAACAATATAGAGCGGATTGTAAGTAAGTTCAAAACCGTTGCCGTCGCAAAACTTGCGCGCATAGCACTCCTCAAAGGTTTTAAGGCGTCCTTTATTCCATGCTTTATTATCGGAAATCATTGCACCTGTTGATTTTATATGCCTTAAAACCTTTAGCGGAGAGGAGAAATAAAGAGTTTGAATCTCCTCTTCGTATGCAAGAATTTCCCAATTGCACTTTTCCAGTATCTTTTTATAGTTCGGATATTTAAGCCCCGTATGCACAATTTCACTAAACTGTCTGCAATTTTGCTCCCCGAAACTTGAAAAAGCAAGTACACCGTCTTTTGCAAGATTTTTTTGAATTTTGTCCAAAAAAGCGCCAATGTCCAAAAACCATTGAAAACAGGCATTTGAGATAATAAGACTACAATCATTCGGAAACTCTGCGTGGCAGGCATCACCCTTTATGTATTCACAATCAGAAAAACCCGTAAAATTGTTGGTAATATCATTTAAAATAAGTTTACCGTAAGTAAAAGTTTTTACCGTATTTTCGGTTAAAAGGCCTGTTCCTGCACCTATTTCAAGGATTTTTTCAAAATTTTCGCCGCAAAAATCAAAAACAAGGCACACAAGCTTTTTTGCCATTTGCCTTTGCACGATTGCATTTTCCCTGTATGTTTTTGCAGCCTTTGAAAAATCCCGCGCCTTATTATCCTGACTCATAACTTAACTTTCAAGAATTTCATCAAAATCCTTAAATTCAAAAAACGGAAAATGTCCGCATTCAAGTTCCACCTTGTGTTTATGCGCCGCCCAGAAGTTTGCCTGGGAAGAATAAGGAAAAATCCTGTCTTTTCTGGCAAGCACCACTTTGTCAAATTCAAAATTTTTCTTAAACCAGGTGCGCTTTGAAACTACTTTTATATTTAAAAGTTCATCGGAAAGATTTTCTATCTTTCTGTTTGCGGATTTTATTTTAAGCGGAGATGTCGCCCCCAGTGCCATTTTTTGTTCAAACTTTTCAATGGTATCGGAATTCAGCGAGCGCGCCATTAAATCGTATATTTTTTCATTTACGCCGTATTCGTTATCTATGGGGCAAAAAGTTCCGCATAAAGCACAGCTTGACTCGATTTTTGGCAGGAGGTTTTGATTGTATACGTAATTAAGCGCCCAGACACCGTAAGAGTATGCTATTACACTGACTTTTGTATAATCAAGAAAATCAAAATACTCAAGCGGATTATTTTCCATATCGGAATAGTCATACACAAAAAGCAGGTCGTTTTTCCCGTTGTCAAACTCGATAAAGCAGTTTGCGTCCGTATAAAACCCGCAGAAAAAAACAATCAGGGAGCTTTTATTATGACTTATAAATTCCGTTTTCAAAATTACCTCACAGATAAACTTTTTTAAATAAATCATACCAAAAACAACTCTCTAAGGGTATGAAAAAAAATTTTATTGTATTATAATTTCACATAAATAAAAGCAATACAGGGCAAGAAACAATCGAAAGGTTAAATTTATGAAAAAAAGGCTGATTGTTATATTTGCGGCAATGCTGTTTTTAAGCGGTTTTTCCCTGGCAGCCGACCGGCCTTCAAGAGAGGATATACAAAAATACAATCTTTATTACAATAACGGCGTTTCGCACCTTAAAAACAAAAGGTACACATCAGCTATCACGGAGTTTAAAAAAGTACTCAGATTTCAGCCCTTTGATGATACCGTGAGGCAGTCGCTTTGCAGTGCTTACCTTGCACGCGCGGATTATTACATAAATGAAGAGAAAAACCCGAAAAAAGCTATCGCAGACCTTAAAAGCGCGCTTTTTTATATGAAATTCTGGGGAGATGAACAAAACCTCACAAACCCGCATATGGCAAGCTCTACAATGAGCAATCTGGCTTCACTTCAGAGAAGACATGAAGCAAATATGACCCCTTCACAAAAATTTCAGAACGCAAAAACCCTTCGCGCACAAGGGGAACTTCCCGCAGCGGCATATGATTTTTTAACCCTTAAGAACAACTCGCAATATGCAAAATCGGCAAACGAAAATGCGGGAGATATTTTTAAGGCATTAAATAACAGTCTTAAGGCAATAGAATGCTACAGAGAAGCTCTCAAGGCAGAGCCCGAAGATGCAAAGCTGCACTTTAAATACGCGGTAATTCTGGATGAGGCAAATAATCAGGAAGCGGCAGCAGAAGAGTACAATCTCGCACTGAAATACGGAGAAAAAAATCCCGAACTGCTTGATATACTTGAAAACCTCTGGCGCTCAAGAACGATAAACAACCCGAATAACGCCCAGGCTTATATAAATATGGGTACCGTCTATCAAATGAGGGGAGATTTAATTTCCGCAAAGGCGCAGTATCAAAAAGCTCTTACTCTTGCGCCAAACGACAGAACTGCGCTGTTGAATCTTGCTTCCTTATACGCCGCACAGGGTGCAACCGCACAGGCCATGGCGCAATATGACAAGCTGCTTGCAAAAAACCCGAATGATCTTGAAGTCATAAAATATAAAGCTAACACCTATGAGGCAAAAAAAGACTACAAAAATGCTCTTGTACAATACAAAACCATGCTTGAAATTTCACCAAACAATAACGAGGCGAAAAATGCCATAGCCGATATTGTTTCAAATAAATTCACTCCCGAGGATAAATACAACTATATGCTGCTTGAGGCAAATTCAAACCCGAAAAACTACGACCTTCAATATGCTTACGCTTATGAAATGCACAAGCAGAAAAAATACGACGAAGCACTGAATTACTACGCGCGCGCCATGGCGCTGAACCCGAAAAAGCAGGAAACATATATAAATATGGCGCAAATTTATACCCTTAAAAACGACTACACAAGCGCGCTTGATATTTTGAATAAAGGTATAGCGCAAATTCCCTACGGGGCGGAACTTCTGGCCCAAAAAGATATGCTGGCTAAAAATCAGGCGGGGCAGTTATATGAAACCGCCTCAAAACTTTATGAAGCCAAAAACTATCAAAGCGCGCTGCAAAACTATCTGAAAATAAATGAACAGACACCCGAGGTGCAATATGCAATAGCGGGCTGTTATTTTGAACTTAAAGACTATAAAAATGCCATAGCATACTATGAAAAAGTTCTGCAAAAAGAGCCTCAAAATCAGGATGCGCTGTACTTTTGCGCAATGGCATACAATGAATCAAACGACAGTGAAAAAGCGCTTTCGATTTTAAATAAAATTATTACAATAAACCCTCAAAATACCGCGGCAAAAGAAGCAATCGCTTCAATAAAAGAAAATGCCCGCACACTTGATTTGCAAAATGCAATTTCAAAATACGAGCAAAAAGACTTCACGGACGCTATGCCGCTTTTAAATAAAGTGCTTATGCAGGAGCCTAAAAACACCTATGCACTTTACTATAAAGGCTTAATTCTTGAAGAGGAAGGCAACCAGAAAGAAGCAAATGCGCTCTACAGGGAATCAATTGCCTCAAACCCCGCTTTTGCGCTCGGGTATTATTCTTATGCGCTCGGACTTGACAACCTTGAAAAATATCAGGAAGCAATAACAAATTATGATAAATTTTTAGAACTTAAACTTAAGGAAGGCGCTCAGGACGAGTACACACAATTTGCCAAAAACAGGGCAGCGGAATTAAGAAAATTTTTAAACGACAAACAATGAAGCAGCTACCAAAAGACATAAAAATAATACAGGCGCCGCTTGCAGGCATTTCAGACATTGTATACAGAAAACTTGTGAGGGAGTACTCCTCCGAAACTCTTTTGACAACCGAAATGCTCTCCTCGGAAGCACTTGTGAACAATCAAAAAGCACTTATCCTAAAGTACGATAAATCCGAATACCCGCTTTCTTTCCAGTTGTCGGGGCACAAACCGCACATTATGGCACGTGCCGCAAAAATTGTAAACAACCGGGCTTCAAGCATTGATATAAACTTCGGCTGCCCCGTAAATAAAGTCGTAAAAGGCACTGACGGCTGTGCTATGATGAGAAACCCGAATCTTGCCTCAGATATTGTAAAGGCAATAAAAGATGTAATCGATGTCCCTCTGAGCGCAAAATTCCGCCTTGGCTGGAGCCTTGATGAGATGAATTTTGTAGAATTTGCACACACGCTTCAGGAAGCAGGGGCAGATTTTATCACCATTCACGGACGTACACGCTCTCAAATGTACTCGGGTCATGCCGACTGGGAAAAAATCGGACTTTTAAAAGGAGAGCTTAAAATTCCTTATTATGCAAACGGGGATATAAAAAGCGCGCAGGATGCCAAAAAATGCCTTGAAATTACCGGCGCACAAGGGGTAAGCATAGGGCGGGGTCTTATGGGCGATCCGGCCCTTGCATATCGAACAGAGCACTGTTTTAAGACGGGCGAGATACTTTGCGAGCCTGATTTAAGCGAAAAAATAGAGATTTTAAAAAAACATATAGAAGGCGAGGTTGAACTCAGGGGTGAAATTAACGGAATTAAATTTATGCGTAAATTTTATAATTTCTACATTTCATCCGTAAGGGACGCCTCAAAATACCGCCGGGTGCTTGTCAGACTGGACAAAAAAGAAGAAGTTATAAGGGTGCTTGATGAAATATTATCTCTACATCTTGCAAACAACAGATAATACCCTGTATTGCGGCATTGCGCGCGATGTTCAAAAACGTTTTCAGGAACACCTGAGCGGCAAGGGGGCAAAATACACACGCTCGCACAAACCGCTCAAAATCGTATACACAAAAGAATTCGAAAACAAAAGTGAAGCGCTAAAGGAAGAAATTCGCATAAAAAAACTTTCAAAAAAAGAAAAGCTGCGGCTCATCAGTAAAAACTAACAGCCGCAGCAGAACTTTAAAAATTTATTTCAAATTTATCTTTTACGACAAAAACATCTTTCATTATTTCGTTTTGCATTTTTTCTATTTCAGCTTCGGTGCCGAAAAAGTTTTTGAACTGGTTAATTATATCTAAAACTTTTGTTTTAATATTGCCCGAAATCAGCTCGATACCGTTGCCTGAAAGCTCTGATTCTATTTTGCTTTTAGCTTTTTCTACAGCAGCTTTTACATCCTTTTTATCCGTTTTGTTATTTTTTGTTTCATCTGCTTTTTTATTTTCTTCGGTTTCCCTGCGCTTAACATCGCCGTTCAAACTTTTTGTTTCCGTGCCGGTATAAATGTCTTTAGTGCCTTCGGGAGAAATTGTCGTAATTTTAACATCGTACTTGTTTTGATTAACAGTATCCGTTTTCCTGTAGTTTGAAAATTGTGTACGCTCCCTGCTGCCGTCTTCATTATATTTTACAGTCGTTTTGGCACTCAGGGTGCCGTTTTCATTATAGCTGTTTGTACCTTTTAAAACAACTTCGCCCTGCTCGTTTTTTCTTACAAATTCAAGCACTTTTCCGTTTTTATTTACTGTCTGCTCTTCACTGTAGCGTCTTTCAACCCCGTCAGGCCCTTTGCTTATTAATGTAACAGTTCTTGTTTTAGTACCGTCCTGTGTTTTATAGTTATCATAAATATATTCTTTTGCCGAACCATCGGACTTAACAACAACTTTTGATTTCAGGTTGTCATTTTTGCCATATTTATATTCCGTTTTTGAAGTGAAAGCATTATCTCCTTCGCCGATTGTAATGAATTTCACAACAGGCTTTGATGTTTGCGGATTATATTCTATTGTTTTTACGGTAGGGATATTATCTTTTGTTGTAGTTACGGTTTTTTTCACCCTCTTGCCGTCATCATATTTTAATTCGGTGACAACTTTGTTATCGCCTCTGCCTGAGGTTACGGTTTTGGAAACTTTTTCCCCGGCCTTATAATCGATTGTTGTCGTTACTTTATTTTCGCCCTTGCCGGTTGAAATCTCTTTTTGGGAAACTTTGCCGTTTTTATTTATTGTCTGCACAACCTTTTTGCCGTTCGGATAGGTTTTTATAACCTGATTGCCTTTTGCTTTTACTTTTACTTTTGAATTATTTTTAGCGGCACGCTCCTGAATTTCCTGTGCTTTTTTCTTTGC
>DVFS01000079.1 GCA_018713115.1 Candidatus Galligastranaerophilus faecipullorum | reverse complement strand
CAGAAAGAAATTTCAAAGAAAAATAATTTGAACTTTATTTCTAAGAAGATTCAATGTATAATTGAAGAAGTTCACAACGACGGTACTGCTATAGGCAGAAGTTATGCCGATGCACCCGAAGTTGACGGACTGGTTTACGTTAAGACTAATGAATATTTGTCGCCTGCGCAGATAGTTGATGTTACGGTGACAGGTGCCGACAGTTACGATTTAGTCGCTGAGCTATGAGATGTCTGGAGTTAAAAAATGAGTAGCCAAAAAACCAAAACAAACGCTGACGAACCTGTATTATCTATAGGCAAAGTCGCACAAGCCCTTAATTTACACCAAAGAACACTGAGGATTTACGACGAGCAAAATCTTCTTGTTGCAAGACGTTCTAAACAGAACCGCCGCCTTTATTCATTAAATGATATTGAAAGAGGCAAACTTATTCAGTTTTTGACAAGAAATCTTGCCATTAACTTAGCGGGAGTAAAGATTATTTTAAAACTCCTTGAAACAGGTAAAATTAAACCGGAATTGTACATCAAATACATTAAAGATGTTGCAAAATCTGCTAAAATTGACAGCAAAACACAGCAATGGAATATTGAAAGATTGTCCAAACGCGGCAAAAAAACCAATAAAGCCGCTGCTGTTAACAGCTAGTCAAACCTGTGATTTGCAAATAAGTTTGCGCAGCTTTATATGAACTTCTGGCAAGAGGTGAAAAAATCGGATACTCAATACCCGCATCTCTTGCCATATTTTCAAGCACCTCAAATTCCTTAAGAGTATAATACTTTTCTACTCTTAGATGTTTTTTTGACGGTGCAATATATTGTCCCAAAGTGACAATATCAACACATGCTTCTTTTATATCGCAGAAAGTTTCGTAAAGCTCATCCAAACTTTCGCCGAGCCCTACCATAAGTCCTGTTTTAGTAATTAAATCAGGAACAGTGGTTTTCATAAATTTCAACACATTGAGCGATGTTTCATAGTCTGCCATCTGCCTTGCGCTTTTATACAGCCGCGGAACGGTTTCCAGGTTATGATTAAAAACATCCGGTCTATAGTTGATGATTTTATACAGCGCTTCATACGAACCGCAAAAATCCGGCGTTAAGATTTCCACCTTAACATCAGGAGCAAGCTTTCTTATTTGATAAACAGTTTTTGCAAAATGCCCTGCTCCGTAGTCTTCTAGATCATCGCGCGTTACGGACGTTATTACCGCATATTTAAGACCAAGTTCTTTAACTGCCATAGCAACATTGCGGGGTTCATCCTCATCCGGCTCATCGGGCGCACACTGTGCAATATTGCAAAACGCACAGTTTCGCGTACAGGTCTTCCCCAAAATCAGAAATGTAGCGGTAAGATTAGTATAACATTCACACTTATTGGGGCACCTTGCGCCGTCACACACGGTGTTTAGATTATATTTATTCAAAATTTCGCGCACCCTTTTGGCACTCTTATCATCCGCAGGGGTAATAGGCCTTTTTAGATAATCAGGGAGCGGAACTCTTTTTTTATCCATTTAATACAGCCTCCTGAATGCCTTCCGAATATGTAGGATGGGGAAAAATAATTTCTTCTATTTCATTTACTTTAAGGCCCGCCTTCATTATTATTGCAATTTGGGAAATAAGCGCGGAAGCCTCTTTTGAAACAATATGTGCACCTTTTATTATACCCTTGTGTGCAATAATTTTTACAAAACCGTCAATGGCATCGTCGCACCAGGATTTTGGCAGATAAGACACGGGAAGTTTATAGATTTTATATTCATTTTTAAGCCTGTCTTCAATATCCTGCTCGCGTAAGCCAATAGAGGCGATTTCAGGAAAACCGTATATGACGGAAGGAATTTCAGGGATAAAATAGGGCTTGTTTTTATACAAAAAATCAAAAAGTGCCTTGGCTTGATAAGCTGCGACATGTGCAAGCATTTTTGCACCGGAAGCATCACCTGTGACATAAAGGTTTTTAATATTTGTTGAGCAGTCAGGGCTAATCTCAAGTTTAAATCCGTTGGAAATTTCAGGTAAAACACGCTTTCTGCCCGCCGCACAAAGGACTTTTTCACATTCTATGACGCTGCCGTCAGACAATACTGCCTGCGCACCATTATACGAAACAACGGTAACCGACTTGTAAAATTTAATTTTTGACATTTTAAATATACGCTCAATTCTTGAGGCAATATCAATATCCATAGCGGGTGCAGGCACGGAAGCTTTTTCGACAACGGTTACTTGGGTGCCTATGCTGTTAAAAATTCTTGCCCATTCAACACCTATTGCACCGGAACCTATAATAAGAAGTGTTTTAGGTGCAGACTCAAGTTCAAGCAAATCATCCGAATTTATAACCGTGTCATGGTTAAATTTCAAACCCTCAGGCTCAAGCGGGCAGGAGCCTGTCGCCGCAATAATTTTATCTGCATCGTAGCGCAGCCCCTGAGATACAACATAAGCCCTTGAATTCTCAACTTCAACAGCCGCAGGGGCGTTTACTATAGTCAGCCCTTTTGTATCCAGGTCTTTTTGAACTGCTTGTCTTAACTTTTGAACAACTCTGTTCTTTTTTTCAAGCAACTCTTTCCAGGAAATCTCACAATTATCCTCCGCAGCTGATATTGCATATTTAGAACAATTTTTTACATGCGAAAAAACTTCCGCACAGCTTAACATTGTTTTTGTTGGAATACAACCCGCATTCAAACAAGTACCGCCGGCGAAAGTTTTTTCAAAAGCAATTACATTCAGACCTTTTTTAAGAGCCTCCCGGACAAACTTCAAGCCTGAAGGTCCGAGCCCTATTACAGCAACATCGTACATCATAGGGAAATTTTAACATAAAAAAGGTTGTTACGCTTCTTTTTTCTGTTTGTTAATCATATCCTGAATTTTGTCGATGATTTCTTCGCCTTTTTTCTGAACTTCATCAACAACAGATTCTGCCTTTTGCTGGATTTCTTTAGCGGCGTCAGAAACTTTGTTATAAGCTTCTTTTGTGCCTTCGCTAATCATTTCACGGGTTTCTTCGCCCGATTGCGGTGCCAAAAGTACGCCTATTACCGCACCTACTACACCGCCAACAATAAAACCTGCTACAAATTTACCTGTCGACATATCAATATTCCTTTCTTTACTTTTTATTAAACAAATTGAGCCCGAAACTTATGCCCTTTACAAGCCCGTCCATTAAACCTTTCATTTTGCACCCCACAAGAGAAGATGCCCCAAGTACGCTTTTAAGTGCACTTTGAATGCCTGAGAACTGGGTATCAGCATTGTTTGCTATAGAATTAATCGACTGAGCCGCTTCTCTGAGTTCTTTTAACGTCGGTTGTATTTCGCTCTGCACGCTCTGCGCAATTGAATCAACATTTTTTGACAACAATGTAAGATTAATTATGAGTCTTGCAAGCAATATACCCAGAATAAGTATTACAACCGCAGTTACTATAAGAAGCGCCATAAGACTTGCATTTACGGGAGTCATTTAAGTATCCTCTCTTAAATTTCGTATACATCAATTTCGCAATTCTTAGCATGTGCCAGTTTTTGCGCTTTTAAATTATCGTTAAATTTTTTATACGTGTCCTCTATTTTTTCTTTTGAAGACTTAATCATATCCATAGCCTGCTTTTTCGCAAGTGTGATTTCAGGCGAGTATTTCTGCATTAAATCATCATAAGCAACTTTCAGCTCGCGTCTGGACTCTTCTCCTGATTTAGGCGCAAAAAGAATTCCTGCTGCTATACCGCCTATAACACCTGCTAAGATGCCTATTGCAAAGCCGATAGAACTGTCCTTTTTTGACATGGTAAAACTCCTTAACTAAGAATAGCTAAATTATAACATTTTTTCACAAAGGTTAAAACCCCTTGAGGTGATTAATTTAACAAAAAATATAAATTTTAATTACTATTTTAAACAAAATCAAATATTTGGAGTAATTCAAAAAATGAACTTGCCAAAAATTATTTTATTGCTATAATAAAAAATGTCAAAAGGCGAAACCCTTTCACAAAGCCTTGTTTGACTAATATAATAAACATAATCCTCAGTAGCTCAATGGCGGAGCAACCGGCTGTTAACCGGTAGGTTGTTGGTTCGAGTCCAACCTGAGGAGTTTTTTATTTTGATATTTTTTGCTTTCTCTTAATTGTAAATATTAAAATTACAAGCAGGGCGATAATTGATATTAATATGCCTGCGGGGATAATGTATTTTTGAATATTGATTTTTAACTGCTGCTTTACATCTGATTTTTGAGGTGTATCGGTTTTTGTATTTTTAAGTGCATCTAAGGACTGCGATACAGGGGCAGATACAGTATTTTTGGAAGAATCGGGAAGTTTATTCTCCGGCAGCAATTTGCAGTCAAAATTGTAATTTATATTAATCTCGTCAATGCCGGTAATTTCTCTTGGAAAAGGTGCAAAAGGAGCGGTTTTTTTAACGGCGGAGAGTGCATTATCCTGAAGGGTCTTATCACAAGTTGAGGACAAGATCGTAATAGTACCTAACTCCCCGCTTTTCTTAACGGAAAAAAACAATGTCGTACGGCATTCGCTTTTATGCCTTTTAAAACCTGAAATATCATACCAGGAGGCTTTTATATCCTTTTCAATCTTTGCAAGATAAGGACTCCAGACTTCCATCTGATCCTGCGCAAGAGCGGGAAGCGAAATAAACATTAGTGCAATTAAAGACAAAATTATTCTCATAGCTGCAATATAACACTTATTTTAAAACATGCCAAATTGTAAAATTTTATGCTAAAATCACAATATGCTTACCGGTCCTTTTCTGAATAAAAATTTTATTGGAGCAAGCGATGATTTTGATTCATCAAGAATTGTAATGCTCGGCATGCCTTTTGACGGTACATGTACAAACCGTCCCGGGGCGCGTTTTGCACCGCAGCAGATACGTATTGAAAGCGTCGGGATTGAGGAGTACTCCGTGTATTTTGATACAAATCTTTCCAATTTGGGCTTTTATGATGCGGGAGAGTTGGAATTACCATTTGGAGCGCCAAAAGAAGCTCTTGATATTATTGAAAAAAATACCTGTGAAATATACTCGCAAAATAAAAAAATCCTCGGCATAGGCGGGGAGCACCTTGTTACACTGGGTACAATCAAGGGGCTTTTAAAACATCATAAAGATATTGCCGTTGTGCAATTTGACGCGCATACCGACTTAAGGGCGCACTATCTTGATATAGAACTCACGCACTCGGGTGTTATGCTGCAAATTGCAAAGCTTATCGGTTTTGAAAACATTATGCAGGTCGGTATCCGCTCGGGGGAAAAAGAAGAGTTTGAACTAATGAAAAAGCACTCCACGCGTGCTTTTAACCCAAATGAACTGGAGAGATTTAAGGATAAAAAGATTTTTGTTACCATTGACCTTGATGTCCTTGACCCCTCAATTATGAGCGGCACAGGGACGCCGGAAGCCGGCGGATTCAGCTACAGGGAACTTATGGAATGGGTTTTGGAACTTAAAAAATACAACATAATAGGCGCCGATATTGTCGAGCTGGCACCAGATTTAGACATTACCAGGGTTTCAACCGCAACAGCGTGCAAACTTATAAGAGAAGTTTTAAACATTCTTTAACTCTTCTCTCAAGCTCTTCAAAGGTTGAATCATTTACAATAGTGCAGTCGCAGCGCGGTATTTTGCTTTCCTCGTCACTCTGCGAATCAAGACGAAGTTTTGCATAGTCAAAGTCATAGCCGTTTCTTTTCATTAAGCGCTCAAGGCGCACATTATAAGGCGCGCTCACGAAAATAACTTTATCGAACAAATCTTCAAAACCCGCCTCAAAAAGAAGCGGAACCGAGGCAAATACGGCTTTTTCGGAATTATTTACGTCAAAAAAGTCTTGAATATCTTGCCTTACGAGCGGATGAATGATTTCTTCAAGTTTTTTTAATTTTGTTTTATCGGCAAAAACTGTTTTAGCCAGAATATTTCTGTCATTTGTGCCAAATTCATCAAGAATTACTTTTGAATTTATAAGATGAAAATGTGCACTCTCATCGGCATCAAAGACTTTATAACCTGACAACAGAAGAATGTTTTGCACTCCGGATTTGCCCGAAGCAATATTACCCGTTAAGCCGACCTTAATCATGACTTTATTTTACTTGAAAAACGTAGTATAATCCATCATGATATTTATGGAGGAGTTAATATGACATCAAATCCGATGACACAGAGTAATATTTACGAAAATATTGCTATTGACAGCGAGCCTATGACAGTAAGCGGAGCCGTCAACAAAACAATCCTGCTTCTGCTTGTAACCTTTGCAGTCGGAGTATTCACCTGGACACAGGCATTTTCAGGATATATGGACAAAGTAGTAATGCTTATGTGGGGCGGCATTATTGCAGGGCTTATACTTGCGATTATAATGCGTTTTAAGCCGCAGAATGCAAAGATTTTATCCATAGGCTATGCCGTCTGTGAAGGTCTTGCAATAGGCGGACTGTCGGCAATGTATGAAATGCAGCTTCATGGCATTGTTGCAAACGCAGCTTTGATTACTTTTTTAACACTGCTTGTTATGCTTATTTTATATAAAACAGGTATTATAAAGGCAACCGAAACTTTTAAGCGCGTAATTTTCACGGCAACCGCGTCAATTATGGTTTTCTACCTTGTAAGTATTGTAATAAGCTTCTTTAACCCTAATTTTATTTCAATATGGAACACGGGCTTGCTCGGCATAGGTTTAAGCCTTGTATTCTGTGCGGTAGCGGCGCTTAATTTCATACTTGATTTTGACTTTATTGAACAGGGTGCACAAAAAATGGTGCCCAAATACTTTGAATGGTTTGGCGCTTTTTCTCTGCTTGTAACCATTGTATGGCTGTATCTGGAACTTTTAAGACTGCTTGCCCAGCTGAGCAAAAACAGATAGGATGAACTTTAGAAAAATAATACAAAAAGAAGTACCTGAGCAAAGCGGGGAGTTTAAAGATCTTATCAAAAACCCCCTGCTTTGTGATTTGCTGTCTTTAAGAGGAATCGCAACACCGGAGGAAGCAAAAGAGTTTCTTAAATGCAAAGAGCAGCCCCTGAGTAAACTTGATGTATTTTGCGACGGCAAAAAAGCGGTAAAAAGGATTCTTGAAGCAGTCAAAAATAATGAAAAAATTCTCGTCTGGGGTGACTTTGATGCAGACGGGGTAACTTCAAGCGCACTAATGCACAAAACACTAAAAGCGCTTAATGCGGATTTTGAAATATTTATCCCGGACAGAGAAGAACACGGACACGGCATTAACCTGAAAGCAGCACTACAGCTTGTTTCCAGACACCATATAAAGGTTATAATAACCGTTGACTGCGGTATTTCAAACGCTAATGAAATCAATGTTTTAAATAAACTAGGGGTGGATATCATAATTACCGACCACCACAAGCTGGACGGGCAAACCCCTGATGCATATGCCGTTTTAAACCCGCAGGCGCCTTATTCGCTAAGGGAGGATTTAAAACTTGACCAAATTAAAAAGCTAAGCATGCTCTCAGGTGTGGGCGTTGCTTATAAACTGGCTCTTGCGCTTTTAGAAAAAAAAGATGAAACACTTGAAGAACAGCTTTTAATACTTGCCTGTATAGGTACAATATCAGATGTCGTGCCGCTGCTTGGGGAAAACAGAACAATTGTCGCAAACGGGCTTGACCTTATAAACCAAAAAAAACACAAGGGTGTAAAAATGCTCTTTGAAAACAACGGCAGAGAAAACATTACAAGCACCGATATTGCTTTTATACTTACACCCAGAATTAATGCCGTCGGCCGTCTGAGCACACCGCAGCTTGCATTTGACTTTCTTGTCGAAGAAAATGAAAGTTCTCTTAATTTCATTTTAGAAAAACTTGATAATTTTAACAAAATCCGTCAGAGCCTGTGTGAAAATATTTTTCTGGAAGCACGCGATATGGTTCTTGCCGGAAAAAATTACAAAAATGAAAGCGCCATTATTCTTTTCAAGGAAGACTGGCACATAGGCATAATAGGTATTGTAGCTTCAAAGCTTGTGGAAGAGTTTTTAAAACCGGTATTTATGATAACATCCGACGGCAAAAACGGCGGCAGGTGCTCTATACGCTCAATTGAAGGATATAATGTTTATGAAATTTTAAAGAAAAACGAAGACCTCTTTGAGGGGTACGGCGGGCATTCTCTTGCCGGCGGATTTTCTTTTGATATGAATATTCACCCCTTCGATGAAGTAAAAACAGCCATACTGCAAACAATCGAGGAATCAGACATTAAAGAAGCCGGGGGGAACTGTCTTTATGTGGACAAAATTCTTGAAGTGCGGGACTTAAACACTGATTTTATAAATTCGCTTGCTGCGCTTGAGCCCTGCGGGCAGGATAACGCCGCACCGCTTTTTGCACTTAAAAACACAATTTTTAAAGGCTCAAAGACAATAGGCAAAAATGCAAACCATTTAAAATTCTTTTGCACAAAGGACGGAGAAACCCTCGAGTGTGTAAAGTGGAACGAGGGTGCACTGAATCTTCCGGAAAATACGCTTATTGATATTGCTTTCTCGCCGTCAATCAACCGTTTTAACGGACAGGAAACAATACAGCTTGAGATAGCCGACATCTTTAGTGAAAAATACTCGCCCAAAAACAACGGCACAAAACTTAAAATCTACGACCACAGAAAAAAAACCGGCATTCTTTCACAAATTGCAGACTACCTTAAAAGGGACGATATCGATATCGTTGTATGGGCTAAAAGCATAAAAACACTGGAAGCGATTAAAAATTTCCCTCAAATCAGCAACAAAGCCGTTTCAGTAAAGAAAAAACATGACGGGATTATGTTTTTCGACTACCCGTCATCTTACGAAGAACTAAAGTCCATACTTTGCGAAATAAATCCCAGGAAAATACACATAATGAATGATAATTACAATGAGAATATAGAAAACAGCATTAAAATTCTCTCGGGCATGCTAAAGTATTCCAATAATCACAAGAGCGGAGAAATAGATATTGAAAAAATGGCGCAGATGACAGGCACAAGCGAAGCCTTTGTGCAGCTTGCACTTGAAATCTTTGAATCTTGCACAATGATAGACATTTTAGATGTCGATAAAATACGGTATATAAAACCCGTCAGTATTGAAAAAATCTCTTCACACAGCCTCTGGGAAATACTAACGGAAGAGTTTAATAAAATAACGGAGTTTAAAAAACACCTTGCCGAAGACGACCTCGACAAGATGTATGAACTTATCTCTTCCTGTTTGGAATAATTATTTATTTTGCTGATCATCAAAGTTATTATTTATGTATTTTTTCGACTTTTCTATATTTTTGAGTTTCTTTTTTGTCTGTTTAACATTCTTCTTAAGGTCTTTTATTTCGGCCTTAATCTGGTCTTCTCTTGATTGTGCGGCACTCAGCTGTGAATTATAATTAATAAGCTGTTCACGAATTTCAGCCGATGCATCATCAAGATTTGTAATAGCTTTTTTAAAGCTTTCTTCCTGAATGCTTCCCGATAACGTGTTAACCGCAGTTGAGGAAGTGTCGCTCACGGGTGCCAGCTGAACACTCGGGGCTTCATTAGTCGAATCCATTGATTGAAAAACCGCATCCTCTGCCATTACAGCTGAAGAAAACGCAAAAACCAGTGATAGTGCAAGTATAACTCTCTTCATATTCCTGTATCTCCTAAAACATATATATCATTTTAACCCCTAAAATCCTCTCTTGCAATGTTTCAAGGGCAAAAATCAATCAAACATATTAAAAAAACAAGGAATACGAAAAGTGTATACGTTAAATATCTTCCACCCAGATAGCGTTTACCGGGCAGATAAGCGCCGCATCGATGCAGTCCTGCTCGTTTCCCGCTATTTGCGACTCATCAACATGTGCTATATCATCAACATGGAAAACATCAGGATTTATAGCCTCGCAAGCGCCGCAGGCAGTGCAACCGTCCATAATTGAAACTATCATTTTAATTTCTCCTTATCACTCATTAACAAGGTTATATTAAAATATAATATACAAGTCATGAATTAACCGATAGGGTATAATTAAGTTTATTCAAATATCTTTTACACTGCTCAATTCTATTGTAACCAAGCATAATACCCAGGATAAAATCCTGCTCGGGCGTGAGTTTTGACAACTTTTTTCTTAAAAAAAGAGAAATTATATCAATACACTCTTTTGAACCGAAAAAAATATTATCTTTGCAGCCGATATTTTGGATACAGCATGCGAGATTATTTTTTCTTATTTTTTCACAATATTTTTCTCTTAACGATGAACTAACGGTAATTAAAGCCATTGGCTTTGTACCTTTTTTAAGCTCGTATATGTAGGCATTTAAAACATCATCCATAAAACTCTCCTTAATTTATCAGACTAAAGGAGAGGAAAAAAGTTTCATTATTTTCTGTTCAGAATGCGCAAGCCTGCTTTTATATAATTTTTAAGCTGAACAAAAGAGCGTATTTGCAAAAGCATTTTTAAAATATAACGCGGTCTTAAATAATATTCACGCACCAGTTTCTTGTGGTACATAAATACCTCATCGGCAGTTAAACTGTGTGTTCTGACACTGGGGTAATAATAGGGATGAGAATAGTTTAGAACACCGAGGCAGTTATTTTCAACATACTCATAAAAAGTTGTCCCCACAAGTGCAGCCGCAGTGTAAAAGCTTGCATAATCACAGTTCAGTTTTTTTGCAAAACTAAGGGTCTCGTTAATCGTATCCTTTGTTTCCCAGGGAAGCCCGATAACATAATAAGCATATATCTGTATACCGGCTTTTTTAAAGGCTTTAACTGTATTTTCCACCTGATTAAGAGTGATATTTTTGCCCATTTTATCAAGCATATACTGCGAACCGCTCTCAATTCCCATCGAAACCAGCCTGCAGCCGGCTTTCTTCATTAGTTTAATAGTCTGAACATCGGCGCTGTCGGCGCGCGTATTTGTTGAAAAGGTAATTTTAAGACCCGAGTCAATAATTTTTTGACACAATTCGCGTGTTTTATTTTTGTCTAGATTAAAAATATCCGACCAGAATATAAAGTTATTTATTCCGTACTTTTCAACACATTCTTTTATCTCGCCAAGAATATTTTCAGCACTTCTGTATCTGACTATTCTTCCGTTTAGAGGTGTCGCAAGGCAAAAAAAGCAATGATACGGGCAGCCGCGTGATACCTTTATTACCGCCTGTTTTTTGTTATTATCGGGCCTTATATAAAGCGAGTTATCTATCAAATCTCTGGCAGGATAGGGAAGCGCATCAAGATTTTCATTAAACGGACGCCTTCTCGTCTGGATAATTTCAAAATCCTGCCTGTAACATATTCCTTCAATTTCCCTTAAGGGCTTTCCCTCAAGAATTTCTCCGAAAGTCAACTCGCATTCGCCGCACAGAGCAATGTCTATGAAATCATGTGTTTGCATAACCTCAAGCGGCAAAAATGAAAAATGCGCGCCTTTAGCAATCGTAACAACGCTCTCGCCCAATAATTCCTTTGCTTCAAGAAGTGTTTCAAGGTCACTCTCAAGCGTGGGTGTGGCAACGTTTACCACAAGGTAGCGCGGTTTAATTTCATTCAGGTCTTTTTTAAAATCCTCAAGCGAAGCTTTTGCAAGCGAGTAGTCTTTAATTGTCGGTTCAAAACCTTTTTGCCTTGCAATTGAAGCAAGATACATTAAATCAAGCGGCGGGAGCGGAGGAATAACAATTAAATCATCCGTAGGCTGCTGACAGCGCTCCTCACGGTTCATAAGAGGCGAGGGAGGATATATTAAATAAATTTTTTTATTTTCCGTACTCATTTGCTTTTCTTGATTTAAGTTTTAATGCCATTCTTATAAATTTATTAAGTAAATCTTCGCTTAAAAACTTTGAAGCAAAAGCGCATATGTGCGCGTCCAATCCGACATTAATTACACATTTGGGATTCTTTTGATTAAGCGCCTTGAATACAGCCCTGCCGACTGCGGCAGGTTCAAGCGCACAGAGAGAATTCCTGCGGGCATTATCCAGCATGTACTTGCCTATATTTTCGTATTTACCCGTAAATTTTTTAAAATTTTCTCTGTTTTGCTCAATACTGTCAGTCCAAAATTTTGTCCTTATCGCCCCCGGTCTGATTGAAACATACTTTATACCCGCTTCATTTGAAAAAGACCTCAAAAGTATATCCGCAGCTCTTTTAGAAAGACAGTAGGGCGACAAAAACGGATACACACCATAGGAAGCCATAGAACTGATATTAATGATTTTGCCGTCCTTCACCAGACAAGAAGAGAAATGCTTGATTACACGCAGCAGCCCAAAAAGATTGACATCCAGCTGCTTTTGAAGCTCAAACTCATCCAAAAACTCAACAGGCGAGGCAATTGCAATTCCCGCATTGTTGATAACGGCACAAAACTTAACATCTGAAAGTTTTTCCTTAAGCGCGCAGAAGGAAGTGTCATCAGTAACATCAAGAGTATATTTAAGCAGGTTTTTGTCTTCAATATCCACAGGATTTCTTGAGGTAGCATAAACTCTATAACCGCCGTCAAGCATTAGCCTTATTGCTTCTATACCTATTTGGGAACTGCCCGCAATAACAAGAACGTTTTTATTCTCATCCATAAACTTCTTATACCATAAAACAAGAACAAATGCCATTATCCTTAACATTTTGACCCGGAACCAAATATGTGATAAAAATATTATATGTATGAGAATCTTGATATAATTACCATAGGAGAAGGGCTGGTAGAGCTTTCCAGCAACACCTCTTTAAAATTCGCCCAGATATTTGATAAATATTACGGCGGGGACTCGCTCTGCAGTGCAATAGCTGCGCTCAGGTGCGGAAGCAGCGCAGGCTACATTACAAAACTTGCAACCGACAATTTTTGCGAATATCTTCTTGACGCCTGGGGCTCGGAAGGACTTGACACTTCCCATGTAAAACTTACCGGCGGACAAAACGGCGTATATTTTGTCGGGAAAAAAGATAACAAAAGCGAGTTTGTTTTCTACAGAAGAAAAACAGCCGCAATGAGTTTATGCATTGACGACATTGACTTTGGCTACATTAAAAACTCAAAATGCGTATACGCCACGGGTTTTGTACAGTCTCTTTCGCTGAGTGTCAGAGAAGTTGTGCGCGAGATTTTTAAATTTGCAAAAGAAAACGACATTCTTGTGGCCTATGACCCCAATTTTTCCGAAAAGGTGACAACAAGTACAGAGGCAAAAGAGCTTTTTGAAGAAGTAAGCCCCTATATCGACATAATTTTCCTTAATACAAAAGCTGACACAGAGGCACTTTTTGATACACACAGTATAGACAAAGTACTTAAAATACTTGCTGACAAAGCAATCGGAGCAAGTATTATCAGGGAGCATAAAAACGGGTTACACGTTTCAAACTGCGGATGCTATAACTTTGTTAAATACGAGTCTTCGCGTGTAGTAGACGCGACCGGATGGGAAGCTGCTTTTAACGGCGCATTTCTAAATTACTACCTGAAGGGATATGATACAATAAAATGCGCCCGCCTTGCAAACGCACTCAGCATGCTGCAAATAAAGAATGTGGGCGCAATAAAATCTATACCGGATAAAATTGAAACAGAGAAATTATATAACGAGATTTATGGCTAAAAAAGTACTTATTTCGGGATACATTGGATATTCAAATTTTGGTGATGATGTAATTTTTGCAATACTCACCCGCCACCTAAAAGCTAAAGGTTTTGATATAACCGCACTATCCTCCAATCCCAAAAAAACAAAAAAACAATTTAAGGTAAATGCAGTAAATAATAAAAATCCACTTGAAATCATAAAGAGTATTTTTGAGTGCGACTATCTTATAAGCGGCGGGGGAAGTCTGCTGCAAAATGCGACAAGCAGCCTGAGCCTGCTATATTACCTCCTTATAATTATTTTTGCAAAGCTAATGTTTAAAAAGGTCATAATTTTTGCACAGGGCATAGGCCCGATATACGGCAGTTTCTGGAATAAATTGACAAGGTTTACAATCTCACTGTGCGATTTTGTAACCGTTCGCGACAGTGAAAGCTACAAACTTCTCGGCAAATGGAAAATAAAATCCCGCTACGTGGCGGATCCTGCCTGGGATATTCCGATTTTACCCAGAGAAAGCAGGGGTTATGTAGGTGTACAGCTCCGCCCGTTCTCAAACATGCATCCCGATTTCATAAAACTGCTTGTCAAATATATCGGCATATATTTTTCCGACAGAAGAATAATCTTATTTTCACTGCAAAACTCACATGACTTACAAATGTGTTATCTGTTCGAAAAAACACTCAAGTCGCAATGGCCGCAGATGAAATATGAAATAAGAAGTGAAAATACTATTAAATCGGTTGTTGAAGGATTTTCCAATCTTGATTTTCTCTTTGCAATGCGTTTTCACGCCTGCCTTTTGGGGCTTAAATACGGAACAAAAGTGTTTGCGCTGTCATATGACCCGAAAGTAGAAAATCTGGCACGCGAATTTGAACTTCAAAGTATCGACGTAAGTAAAAAACCCGATGACTATAATGACAAATTCAGAAAATTTATTCAGTTTAAAGAACATAAAGAAATCACCGAAAAAAGAAAAACAACCTTTGACTGGAGCGCTATTGATAAATTTATGCTCGGATAGAGTTTTTGTCGTATAATTGTCATACAAACTTAAAGCGAGGAAAAAATGCTGATTCCAAGTATAGATTTAATGGACTCAAAAGCCGTGCAGCTAAAGCAGGGCAAGGAAAAAGTGCTCGAAAGGGAAGATGTTCTTGAGCTTGCAAAATATTATGCAAGATTTGGAGAACTTGCCGTTATTGACCTTGATGCCGCAATGAATACCGGCAAAAACAATGAAGAACTTATTGCAAAAATTTGCAAAATTGCCCCCTGCCGTGTCGGCGGAGGAATAAGGGACAGAGAAAAAGCCAAAAGAATGCTTGCTCTCGGGGCAAAAAAAATTATAATCGGAACGGCAGCGGATGAGGAGCTTTTATCAAAACTGCCCAAAGACAAAGTGCTTGTGGCGATTGATTCAAAAAACGGCAATATAACCCTTGAAGGCTGGCAAAAAGAAACTCAAATCAAAACCGCAGAATATGTTAAGCGTTTTGAGGACTACTGCAGCGGGTTTTTATACACAATTGTCGAAAACGAAGGCATGCTTAAAGGTACAAACCTTGAAGCATTTAAGGAAATAAGAAAAATCACAAAAAAACCTATTGTCGCAGCAGGCGGCATAACAAGTATTGAAGAAATTTCCGAACTTGAAAAAATGAATATCTCGTCCCAGCTTGGCATGTCGATATACACGGGCAAAATAGACCTGACAGATGCATTTGAAGCGCAAATCGACTTTGAAAAATGCGGTAATCTTGTGCCCACGATAGTGCAGGATGTTAAAACACGCCAGGTGCTTATGCTTGCCTACTCCAACAGGGAATCTCTGAGAAAATCCCTGAAAGAGGGCAGAGCAACCTACTTTAGCCGCTCAAGAAACGAACTTTGGACAAAAGGCGAAACAAGCGGCAACACTCAGGAACTTTTATATGCAAGATACGACTGCGACAGGGATACAATTCTCTTTAAGGTCAATCAAAAAGGCAATGCCTGCCATCTGGACAGATTCAGCTGTTTTGAAGACAAAGACTTCACAATAAATGAACTCTACGACCTTATTTTGGACAGAAAAGAAAAACTTCCCGAAAAATCATACACTACAAAACTTTTTAAAGACGAATTTTATTTAAAAAGAAAAATTATGGAAGAAGCCTTTGAAAGTGTCAACTTTGAACTCGGAGACGGTCTGAGCTGGGAGTCTGCAGACCTTATGTACCATATGCTCGTATTTATGGCGATGCACGATGTGACATTCAATGACTTAATAAATAACTTATCTTCAAGGACAAAATAATGAAAATTATTACCTCACATGAACTTTTTAAAAACCAAAACCATGAGTTTTTTAAAACAGCAGCTCTTGAAAACCTGCAAAACGTTGAAGAGATTATTGAAGATATTAAAAAAAACGGCGATAAATCAATAATCCATTATTCCAAAACATTCAACGACGGGGATTTTTCAAGCGGAGAAGATTTTATCGTAAGCGAAGAAGAAATCAAAAAAGCGTACGAAATGACCGATGATAAAACCATCAACGCACTTGAAAAATGCATTGAAAACGTCAGGGATTTTGCACAAGAACAGCTCTCGTGCCTTAAAAATCTCGATATGAAAAAAAACAATTCTCTTCTCGGACACAGGGTTATTCCGCTTGAAAGAGTGCTTTGTTATGTACCCGGCGGCAATTATCCGCTGCCATCTTCGGCGGTTATGACCTGCACTCCCGCAAAGGTTGCCGGCGTCAGAGAAGTTATAATAACATCACCCAGAATAAAACCCCGGACAATTGTTGCCGCAAAAATGAGCGGTGCGGATAAAGTATACAAACTGGGCGGAGTTCAGGCTATCGGAGCCTTTGCATACGGCAGCGATTCCATAAAACCTGTTGATAAAATAGTGGGTCCCGGAAACAAATATGTAACTTATGCGAAAAAATACGTTTACGGCAAATGTTCCATAGATTTTCTGGCAGGCCCGTCAGAAGTACTTATTGTAGCGGATGACAACCAGAATCCAGAGCTTGTAAGCGCCGACATCCTTGCCCAGTGCGAGCATGACAGGGATGCACGCGGATACTTAATATGCTTTAGCAAAGATTTTGCACAAAAAGTGGCAGACTGCGCCCAAAAACAGCTTCAAACACTTGAAACCCGAGATATTGCACAAATCTCATTTGAAAAATCTACGGCTGTCATTGTAAATGATATAAAAGAAGCCGTAAAAATAAGTAATTTGCGGGCACCCGAACATCTGGAACTTATGTTTGACGGTGCTTGGGAAAAATCCAAAGACTTTACAAACTACGGCTCACTTTTTATAGGCAGCTGCTGTGCCGAAGTATTTGGCGACTACTGTTCGGGCACAAATCATGTACTGCCCACCAATTCAGCCGCAAGGTACACCGGAGGGTTAAGTGTATTTGACTTTGTAAAAATTCAAACCTATCAAATGCTCTCAAAAGAATATTCAAAAGAACTCTCCGTTCTTGCCTCACAAATGGCACAGCAGGAGGGTTTAATGGGGCATAAACTTGCAAGCGATTTAAGGAGGATTTAATGAGGTTTCAATATAAAGACCATGAAAAACTTCAAATACACATTTTTTCCTTTCTTGCCGCGCTTGCATTCAAATTAAAAGAATTTACATACTGGTGTAAAAATGTGAATTATCCTGACGAACCCTGTATCTTTGCCCTCTGGCATGCACACCAGTGCGGGCTTTATTCGCTTGAGGGCAGACATAAAACAAATGTTATGATAAGCCGCTCAAAAGACGGAGAAATAATCGCCCGAGCGGCAGAAATTATGGGACTCAAGACCGTGCGCGGCTCGATTACGCGCGGCGGAGCAAGTGCCACACTTGAACTTGTAAACAGAATAAAAAGAGGCGAAAACGGAGCAATAACCGTTGACGGCCCTAAGGGCCCCGCAAGGGTAGTCAAAAAAGGAATAATAGAAATCGCCAAAATGACAGGTGTGCCCATTGTTCCGATTACCTGGTACTCGCCGTCAAAAGGCTATATCAAACTTAAAACTTGGGATGAATTTCGCTTTCCTCTTTTTTGCAGAAAAATGCTTATGTACTATGGTGAGCCGATATACGTAAGCCCTGACGCCGACGATAAGGAAATTGAAGATAAAAGAAAACTCCTTGAGGACAGGATGAACTTACAGTATGAAACCGTAAAAAAAGATTTCTTCAGTCTTATTAAAAACTAAACATCGGACAGTTTTTTAACAAAATCGGGTATCTTATAAGCTTCTGTCGTACCGACAACGATTTTCCAGTCAGGAAGCGCCTCCTGCAGCTCTTCTCTTAAATCTGACAAAAGACCCGGGATTATAATGCGTCTGTTCTTTACTTTATCCAATATACTATTTGCACTCACCACTTTTGAAGCAATTTCCGCCGTTATTTTCTGTGCCGACCATGCGGTAAGCACGCTCATGCCCTCGCTTGGCGTGATTACAAGATAAGAGCCGCATTTAAGACCTGAAAGTTCATTTGCAACGGCAAAGTAGCTGAGTGCAAAGTTTGTGGTTAAAAATACAAGCGCATTTTCGTCTGGATTGTTAAACTCATACACCTTAGACTCAACTTGCAGCGGCTTTTGAGGATCGGTATAAATATTTAATCTTAATGTAATTATACTTGAGAGCAGAGCTTCGTTAAGATTTTCAAAAATAATTAAATTAGCGTATTTACACACAAGCGCCGAAGCAATTGCACACAAAGAACAGTAATCATCGCCGTACAATTTCACATACACGGGCTTTGAGAATTCCTCATTGCGTTTAACTACAGCCTGATACCGTATATTTGCAAGATTTAAAATAGTATCATCAAGCGTCGTATACTCTACCTCGTGCATATTTAAAAGAAAATCATCGTCAAGAATTTCTATACCTTTTTCTTTTAATGCCTGAACTGCACCATTAACTGGATTTTTAAAATAAACGGCGTCAATTTTATACTTGTTGCCGACACATTCTATTTCAAAGTTCAAAATCCTGCTTAATTTCTCTTCAAAATCGGGGCTTTTGGAATCAAGTGTTATAGCGTACACACAAGGGTTAATAAAAGTTTTCTCATGTCTGTACATAACATTTTCACCGCCTACTGCAAGCCTGCCAAGCTTCAGTGTCTGCTGCTGTACTTTTCTGCTGTGAGCAAGTTTTTGACTCAGTTCATCATCCATATAAGGGCAAAGACTGCCGTCGCACTGACCTTTTGAAAGTTTTATTGCAAACATCATACATGTTGCACATCCGCACTTTTTACAGTTTGCGTTTTCATTCCTTTTGCCGCCCGGCAATAATTTAAAAATATCCATTGCGCCTAATGACATAAAACCCCGCAATACTCTTTCCTTAAGACCTTAAGCGACTGCGGGTGCCACAGTACACAAATATTTGCTCCCGCAGCAACCAGAGCCGACGCGGTAGAAATTTCCCACATTACAGCCCTTTGTTCAAGCTCGCCCCAAGACGCACTAAAGTCGCTGCTTTTAGATTCTTTCGCCTTAAATGATTCCTCTCCCGCACAAACAATTACAGGCATATCAAGCATATCATCGCCGGAATTTCTTGCAAGGCAAATACGCTCAATTATGCTGTAGCCGTAATCAATTCCATAGCCGATGCAGCCCATCTCAGGGTCAATTAAAATCCGCTCTTTTTTAATCCCTTTATCAATTGAGAGGATATTCAACTCTTTGGTTAAATTAATATCAATAGGAGTTCTTAAAACAAAATAATGCTCAAAACCGCTTTTTTTTGCCGAATCAATAATTTGTTCGTAATTTGCAGCCTGAACAGGCGAAATGATAACCTGTCTGTCCAAAATTGGGAAAATATTTCGGGCCAGTTCGCAATCCCACTCTGCCTGCCCGCTCAAACGAATCATAAGCGGCATTTTTGCCGAGTTTAGGATTTCTTTAAACACGCCGCAAGCTTTTTTTAATACTACGGTTTTTTGGCTATCTGCAGGTTCCGGAAGGTTAAAGTATACACTCAGTGCACACGCCCCGAGTTTTAGTCCTTCCTTTTGAAGCGCACGGAAAAACTCGACCGGAGAGTTAAGAGCCTCCCCCCAGAAGTTTTTAAGCACAGGCGAATAGCTGTCAGTAAGTTCAAACGGAAACTCGAGTATAAAAAAGGGAGAATTGCTTAATCCCTTTTTTAAATCAATATTTAAAAATGAAAACCCGTCTTGTGTCATTATGCTTGCTGCTGGCCCCTCTGCTCTATTATTTTATTCATAATTTCACTAAACTCGGCCTCATCAAGTGTTTCTCTTTCAAGAAGCTCTCTGGCAATTTTTCTCAGCATATCTTCGTTTTCACTCAGCATTTGCTTTGCAATATTGTAACGCTCATCTACTATTCTTTTTACTTCTTTGTCAATATCCGCCGCAATCTCTTCGCTAAAATCCCTCTGATGACCAAAATCACGACCCATAAAAACATGCTCCTGACTTGTGCCGTAGGCAAGATTACCCATTTTTTCCGACATGCCGTAAACCGTTACCATTTTTCTTGCAAGCGCCGAAACTTTTTCAAGGTCATTCTGGGCGCCTGTTGTAATGGAATCGGGCCCGTAGATAAGCTCTTCCGCCACCCTTCCGCCTAAAATCATGGTAATTCTGTCCAGAAGCTGCGATTTTTTAAGGGTCAAATGGTCCTTTTCAGGCAGTACGGTCGTTATGCCAAGCGCCATCCCGCGCGGGATGATAGAAACCTTGTGAAGCGGGTCACAGTCTTTCAAAAGTCTTGCAAGCAGGGCATGACCAACTTCATGATATGCGGTATTTTCCTTTTCTTCATCCGAGATAATTCTTGATTTCTTCTCAGGACCCGCCATAACTTTATCTATTGCTTCTTCTATGTGTTCCATTGAAATTTCATTTTTGTCATATCTTGCACTCAAAAGCGCCGCTTCATTAAGCAGATTTTGCAAATCAGCGCCCGTAAAGCCCGGTGTTCGCTTGGCAAGAACTTTTAAATCCACATCACCCGCAAGCGGTTTATTCTTGGCATGCACCGCCAGAATCTGCTCCCTGCCAAGAATATCAGGTCTGTTTATAATAATTTGTCTGTCAAAACGTCCGGGTCTTAACAGTGCATTATCAAGTATATCGGGTCTGTTTGTGGCTGCAAGAACAATTATATTAACATTTTCATCAAAACCATCCATCTCAACCAGAAGCTGGTTCAGCGTTTGCTCCCTTTCGTCATGACCGCCGCCCATACCGGCGCCTCTCTGACGTCCTACCGCATCAATTTCATCAATAAATATAATACAGGGCTGATGTTTTTTTGCCTGTTCAAAAAGGTCGCGGACACGCGAAGCACCGACACCCACAAACATCTCTACAAAGTCTGAACCGGAAATAGAGAAAAAGGGCACTCCCGCCTCCCCTGCAACAGCCTTAGCCATAAGGGTTTTACCTGTCCCGGGTACGCCGACCAGAAGCACGCCTTTGGGAATCTTCGCGCCGAGTTTTGTGTATTTTTCTCCGTTTTTAAGGAAATCAACAATCTCTTCAAGCTCCTGTTTCTCCTCGTCAATTCCCGCAACGTCCGCAAAAGTAATCTTTACTTTGTTTTCCTGCATAAGTTTTGCACGCGATTTACCGAAGTTCATAGCAGCGGAGCCGCCCTGTTGTATTCCGCGCAGCAAAAGTATTATAAGACCTATAAAAAATATCGGAACAAGCAGTGAGCCTATTGTGCCCAGAATTGAGCCCTCCTGAGGCTTTTTAACATTTATTTCAACATTATTTTTCTCTAAAAGCGCAAGCAGATTAGGGTCATTTTCAGGTATTTGCACCTTATATTGAAATGTTGCGGGCTGATTTACATTTGCAAGCCCTACTATATCAGCCTTTGGAGTTTTTACAGGTTTTGTCTGCGCGCCCTCTTTACTCTTTGGAATAGCAGCAAGGGAATTTTTAGATATTAAAACGCTCTCAATCTCGCCCGAGCTTACTTTGTCCATAAACTGCGAATAAGAAATCTCGCTGCTTGTGGTAGAAGGGCCCGCAAAAGCCACAACCGCAAGCAAAAGCGCTATTATTCCGACTATGATATAAACTCCCAAAGATTGATTTTTGCTCATTTTTACCCCTGTAATAAAATATTTCTGTTGCCATTATATCAAAAGAATAATAAAATGTTAATCAGGAATATACATATGTCTAAAGCATACCTATCACTCGGTTCAAATTTAGGCGACCGCCTGTCTAACATTCAGCAGGCGGTAAGGCTTCTGACAAGCGACAATAATATAAAACTCCTGCGTGCGTCTTCCTTTTATGAAACACAACCCTGGGGGCTTGGCGGGCAAAACTGGTTTATCAATGCCGCAATCGCCGTCGAAACAGAGATGTCTCCCGTGGAGCTTTTGCGCGTATGCCAGAACATTGAAGCAAAACTCGGCAGAATAAGAGAAGGAAAACCAAAATGGAGCGAAAGGGCAATAGACATCGATATATTATTTTACGATGACCTTATATTTAAAAACGAAATATTGGAAATTCCGCACAAATACGTTCATTTGCGCGCCTTTGCACTTGTCCCGATGATTGAGGTAAATGCAAATTTTGTCCACCCCGTACTCAAAAAAAATATTATAGAGCTTCATGAAGCTCTTGAAAACCCCGAGGATGTCTTTCTTTACGGCACTGTTATGCCGGAGATAAATAAATGAAAACTGCAATAATCGGCGCAGGCCCCGCAGGCGTCTACTGTGCCCTTGCTTTAAAAAATTCCGGCATAAAAAACATTGACATCTTTGAAAAGTCCATCCCTCTTAAAACCCTTCTGCCGACAGGCGGAGGCAGGTGCAACCTTACGCATGCGGGAGATAACATTAAAGACTTTGCAAAAAACTACCCCCGCGGTGAAAAGTTTCTCTACTCGCTTTTTTCAAAACACTTTGTTAAAGATACCCTTGAGTTTTTTAAAAACATTGGCATCGACACCTATATGCAGCAGGATTACAGGTATTTTCCCGCTTCAAATTCCGCAAGTGACATGAGAAACAAAATGCTAAAAGCACTTGGGAATATAAATATAATAGAGAAAAACATTACAACACTAAAAGAACTAAAAGATTATGACTTCATTGTACTTGCTGCGGGTTCAAAGGGCGGATACGGGCTTGCACGGGAAGCAGGGCACAATATTATACCGCCAAAACCTGCTCTGTGCGGTCTTAAACTCTCGCAGGACCAGCCCGAGTACCCGCAGGGTGTAGTCTTAAACACTCCCGAAGGTGAAGTTTTGTTTACAAAAGGCGGAATCTCGGGTCCTCTTGTTTATAAAATATCATCTCTAAATGCATACAAAGATTTTCCCTATGAAATCGAGCTGCCCCTTATTGACCCTGAAATGCTGACTATTGAAGTCAAAAACAACCCCAGAAAAAGTTTCTTAAATACGGTTTCAAAATTCATACCAAAATCTCTTGCAGGGGCAATTTTGAGCAACCCTGAAAAACAATGCGCAAATGTTTCCAAAAAGGAAATTGCCGCGCTCTCAAACATAACATTTAAAGTCATCTCACCCGACAACAAAGGCGAGATTGTGACTGCTGGCGGTGTTGACCTGAAAGAAATTGACAACTTTTGCCGTTCAAAAATTAATCCCAAATTATTTATAATCGGGGAACTTATGGATATAGACGGCTTCTGCGGGGGATATAATCTTCAAAACTGCTGGAGCAGCGCCTATTGTGCCGCACTCAAAATAAGAGAGCTATCTGACACATAAGAAAAACTTATAAACCAGCTTGGCAAGCGCCTCATCATCCTTTATGGCGTTTGAAATCTCATCAATTATACTCTGGGTAGATTTATTTTCTTCAAACATATACAAAACATACGGTTCGACTTCAAGCGAAGCTGCGATTTTTTGTAAAGTATCAACCGTCGGGTGCGACTTACCGCGCTCAATATTACTTAATGTCGCCTGCTCAATCCCCACAAGTTCCGAAAGGTACTCCTGAGTGTAGTTTTTAGACTCTCTTAAGCGCTTTATTTTCTTGCCTAGACAAACTTTTAAATCAGACATAAAATCCTCACAAATTTATTCTCGCAATAAATTTGAAAAATGATTATATCGCATTATCTATATTTTTTGTTGATTTATGTCGCAAGAGAATATATAATATAATTGCTAATTTAAAATTACCTGGAATTTATAGTTTTACAAACATAGAATTAAGGAATACGAAAATGAAAACGAAATTCAGCCGTGCACATGCGGCACAAAAGCGCGCATGCGCCAAATGCGGCACCTTTTGCAGCATTCACACCGGCTTTACTCTTGCCGAACTCTTAACCGCCGTGCTTGTAATATCAATCATCATGGTAGCACTTGCCCCCGTTATTACAAAAAGGATGGGTGACAACATAGCGGTTGAAACAAACAGAAAAACAGGTGATGAAATATACGAAAACCCGGGCTCGTATACTTTTGATATTCCCATAGGAGTAGAAACCGTTGTCATAAGCGCCTCAGGCGGAGGAGGCGGCGGAGGCGGAGCTTCCATGAAAACTTTTGAAAAAGAATTTTATGCGGACACCACCTGGACTGTGCCACAGGGGGTGTTTGAAGTCACTCTCAATCTAACAGGCGGAGGCGGAGCTGGAGGAAACGCAAACGCAAGCGCAGCCGAAAAAACAACATGCGGAAGCCTCGACTTTGACAACTGGCCCCAGAGTGCACCTAAAATAAAAGAGGCAATGATAGTCCGCGGAGCCGATGACGGGCGCAATTTATGCTTTTTTACGGAAAATATTGACGGAAGATATAATAATATGCAAGCTATTGTTAATTACAAGACTCTTGACAGCAGCAGTGTGTGCTTAAATGACAGGTGCTGCTGGGTTATGAATGATGATACCACAAAGGGCATATCAGCCTGCACACCTTTTGCTGCGTTCAGTCTGTGCAATTACTATCCGCATTCAAGCTCATTTGAAGAGTTTGGCTCAAAGCACCCGGAACGCCATACTTACAGACTTCCAAGCGCCACAGAGTGGGATTATATAAGCAATGCAATAGCTAATGCGGCAAGAGCCGGAAACACAACGCTTGTTAAAAATATTGTTACAACATTAAATTTAAAATACAGCGGTTATACAAGCTATTGCAGTGATAAAACATCGATTTCCAGTTTTGGACTGCCTTCGGGCAATATAATTCCCGATAGTTTTTCAGGCTGCACCGGAGCAGGCGGCAGCTGTTCCCCCGCGCAGTATTTCAGATCAGATCAAAAGAAAAATCGCTTGGGAACACCATACTGTGTATACACAGGCTTGGACGAAAACGGCAGACCAGGCTCTGTACGCTGTGCAAAACCGCTTGGCATGACAAATCAATTCTCGGGCGGGGGCGGAGCTTCGGGCGCAGTGGTTGAAAACCTCAGGATAAAAGTCAGACCCGGTGATACGCTTCAAATTAAAATAGGCAAAGGAGGAACACCCGCAAGCTCAATTGGAGGAAACGGAAACAACGGTGCCGAGACATCAATTACACATAAAACAAAAGCAGGTAACACCGCGGTTACCGCAGTATATAAAGTAAGCGGCGGCAAAGGCGGCCGCGGCGGAATAAGCTCGGGAAGCGGGCAACAGGGGCAGGGCGGAGCAGGAAACGAGGAAAACTCCTCAAGGACAATAACCTTTAGTCCCAACACCACCGCAGTTAAAAACGAAATATTAAAATCTCAGGGCACACTGCAATACTCAATATCAGGTGCAGCAGGCACAACATCAAGCGGAGGCGCGGGAGCCGCTTCATACGGTTTAAGCGGAAGTACAAAAGGCGGTTACTTTAGAAATGATACATCAAGAGGCTGGGGTGTCCAGTGCACAAAATCCGAGCGCGAAGCAGCAGTCGGAGCAGACGCGCTTGATAATACAACAGACAGGCAATACGGCTTTGGCGGAGGCGGAGGCTTTGCACCCACCTGGGCAAATAAAACACAGCTTATAACAAACGTAAGCACTAATATGTGCGGCGTGGGCAAAGGCGGGGCAGGCGGAGACGGACTGGTAAAAATTAAATATACCCAGTTCACACCCGGAGGCGGCGGAGGCGGAGCCGCCACAATTAAAGATTATGAATATGATGTGAGAACAATACCCGAGGTCGGAGGTCTGAGCGGAGTCCGCAGAATATATTTCACGGTAGGTTCGGGAGGAATCGGCGGACAGGCGGGCAATAACGGCTCTGATGGAGAAGAAACAAACATTATGGACGGAACAATAATTTTATACCCGGGTAAAGGCGGAAAAATAGGCAAAACCGCTTCAGGATTCTGTTCAACCCCGTCATCCTGCCGGTATTTAGGCGGTGACGGAGGAGCAGGCGGAGCAATATTCGGAAATATCAGTATAGTCAAGGGTAATGACGGCGCACAGGGAAGCAAAAATAAAGAAATAAGCGGAGCACAAAACTGGGATACAAACGGCTACAGCGGCGGCAGAGGCGGAACAACACAGTTTGAATCATACGGCGGCTGCGGCGGCGCCCAGAATGACCCCAGTGAGAACCCAAATGCCTGCAGAATGGGGGACGATTACAACGGAAGTGCGGCACCCAAGCACTTTGTAAACTCTTACGGCGAATCCGTTAACGGCGGACAAGGCGGCGGCGGAGCAGGTGCAGGAGGCGACAGCGGCGGCACCGACGCACAAAGAGGCTTTGGCGGTAACGGTGCAAACGGATATGTAAGAATCAAATGGGGGCAGGATACACATGGCTAATATCTGCAAAATTTATCATCGGGTAAAAAGCGCGCGGGTAGTCCAGTCCGGTGTCGCCCTAACGGCAGGGCTCCTCGCCCTCTCGTACGGGCTCACATCCTTCTGCCTGCTCGTAAATTTTAACGGGG
>DVFS01000078.1 GCA_018713115.1 Candidatus Galligastranaerophilus faecipullorum | reverse complement strand
CGGCTGCGGCTCCTCGCGCGAGCATGCTCCGCTTGCAATTAAAACATGCAAGGTGAATGCTGTTATTGCAAAAAGTTTTGCAAGGATTTTCTTCAGAAATGCAATTAATATAGGTCTTGTAATTATAGAAAATGATAAGCTTCCCGATGAAACAAAAAAGGGCGACAAACTTGAACTTGACCTTGATAAGGGCATTGTAAAAAACCTGACAAGCGGCAAAGAGTATACTTTTGCACCTTATCCGAAAGAAATTCAGGAGCTTGTCGCCGCAGGCGGTCTTGTAAATTACACAAAAGCAAAAATGGGGGTTAAGTAATGTATAAAATAGCACTTTTGAGCGGGGACGGCATAGGGCCGGAGATAACGGCAGAAGCAAAAAAGGTACTTGAGGCCGCAGGAAAAGTTTTTGATATTAAATTTGAGTTTACACCTGCCTTGATTGGCGGCTGTGCCTATGAAAAATACTCTAAACCTCTGCCTGATGAAACGATTAAGATTGCCCGAAGCTCAGACGCCGTGCTTTTAGGCGCCGTCGGCGACTGGAAATATGATACACTTGCCCCCGAGCTTCGGCCTGAGCGTGCGCTTTTGGGTATAAGAAAAGAACTTAATCTCTATGCAAATCTTCGCCCCGTTGTGATTTTTGATGAACTTATTTCTTCTTCCGCTTTGAAGCCTGAAATCATAAGAGGGACGGATATTGTTATTGTAAGAGAACTTACGGGTGATGTGTATTTTGGTACACCAAAGGGTATTGAAGTGCGTGTGGATGAAAACGGAAACGGCGTCAGATACGGCTATAACAATATGATTTACTCTGAAAATGAAATAGAGCGCATAGCACATGTTGCATTTAAAACAGCTCGGAGCAGACGTAAAAAACTATGCTCTGTTGATAAGGCAAATGTTCTTGATGTTTCCCGTTTGTGGCGCGAGATTATGATTGATATATCAAAACAATATCCTGATGTTGAGCTGTCGCATATGTATGTGGATAATGCTGCCATGCAGCTTATAGCCAACCCTTTGCAGTTTGATACCATTGTCACGGGAAATATATTCGGCGATATATTATCCGATGAAGCCTCTATGATATCAGGCTCCCTTGGGCTTTTGCCCAGTGCAAGCATGTCAGATGACGGCAGTGTAGCTTTGTATGAGCCTATTCATGGCTCAGCGCCTGATTTAAAAGGGTTAAATGTTGCAAACCCGATAGCAACCATACTTTCTGCCGCTATGATGATGAAATACAGTTTTAAAAATAATGAAGCATACGATTTAATTTTTAATGCTGTTAAATCTGTCCTTAAAGACGGCTATCGCACAAAAGACATATTTAAAGACGGAGACAAACTTGTTTCCACAAGTGAAATGGGTGATGTCATATGCGATGCGGTTTTAAACTTTTAAAGTTTTATAAAATCGCTCCAGAATTCCCAATCGTAGCGTTTAAAAGCATGGCATGCAAACGGCAGTTTGTATCCGTTCATTTTGTATAGCAGCCTGGGGTTGACTTCAAAAGAAAACTTGAAGTTGATATCATTAGGCGCTATTTTAAAATTTTCATCGATACAGGGAAAGTAGTTTACTATGACATAGTCTTCATTAAAATTTTTGAACACTGTTCTTATCTTGTTTTTATCTGAAAAATAAAACCTGGTAAGATTAAAAAGGCTAAAAATGACCTTTAATTTTGCTTTTCCGGTTCTTCTTTTTAGATAATTGTACATAATTTTAAAATATTTTATACAATGCTTGTTGCCATGTTTTTGCTTATGTTTAAGAACGTTTATAAAGGAGCTTATTTTTCTCAAGCAGACTCCTCCGTTGCCCGAAGGACTGATAAAAGAAGAGTTTTTATTCTCGAGGTTATAGTTTTCAAACCATGGCGCTCCTATATAGTCATATCCCTGCTTACACCACCAATCAAGCTCATCTCTGAACACCCAGCCGTCAAGCTGATAGAGAAACATATAATCGTATTCTTTGAATTTTTCGTAAAATTCCGCATTTAAAAGCAGTCTTGAATAGTCAGCTATTGATTTAAAATATTTATCTTCAAAGGTTTGCACGCTTAAGTTGACTTTTTTATCTTTGGCGAGTTTTTTATAAAAATCAAGATTTAGCGATTCAGGTGCAAAAATGCAAAACTCCCTGTTTTTCAACACCGAAAAACACTGCAAAAGCGAAGCTTTCTCGTCATTATCGGGAGTTTGTTTGTATAAGGGTATACAGGTTATTATTTTATGCATCGCAAGATTTTGAAATAATTTAAAATTTTTCCGGTTATTTTTTTATTTTGCCCCGGTTTATGTTTTTTGTTATATGCGCAAGGTATTTTATATAACCTTTTCCAGTTATTTGAAAAAAGGCTTTGCATATAAGAATTGTAAAAATTTATTAAACACTCATCTTTGTATTGCTCCATGCGTGTATACCACTTGCTCAATTGCTCTGGTGTTGACGGATTATAACTACTAAAGTGCCAAAAAACAAGGGGTGTTTTATTATTGTTAATAAAATATTTGCCATTGATTAACTTTAATTTTCTTTCATGTATATTCCAAGGTGCAGCATTTAATCCAGGATTAGTATTTATTTTTACGTTTTTAAAAAATAACGGAGTGTAGTTCATAGGGAGCTGATCTACAAACGTGCCATTTGCAACATCATTTTTGCAATTTTTGGTTAATCTTTCTTTCCACCAACTGAGCATTTTTTTTGTTTCGTTTGATTTTTTTGTTGCCAGAAAACCTAAATTAAACATACCGTAATTTGTAAAAAGATTTTCCTGGGGGTAGAGCCCATCATCATTAATAGGTGTGCAAATATGCGGTGTTAACACCATGTCGCTATCTTTTAAATCACTATCTATAATATCTAAAGAATTAAACAAGCAGGTGTCAGGATCTAAGTATATTACTGTATCTGAATTAAAATTATCGTATATGTATTGAAAAGAAAACGGTTTAATAGAGGTATTTAATTCTACAATGTCGTAATCTTCAACCATGTTATTAAAATTTTTTATGCCAAGATTTTGTGCTTCAATCAATTTAAAGTTTTTATATATGGAGTAATCTATGCATTCTGAGAATTTATCGCAAAGTATTATGATAAATTTGTAATCTTTTGCATATTTTAATACACTATCTCCGAGTGTTTTTGCTTGAGCTAAATAATTATTGGAACATATTGTAAATATTGTTTTCATGTTTATTTATTTTAGCATAAAAGATTTTCAAGTTCTACAATATAATTTTTGTGAAAAGCGATTTTTCTGGTTTTATTATAATGCAAGAGTTTGTATATTTTCGGGTGTTGCAGAACTTGTTTTTTTAATTATAATTTCACCTATAACTCTGGCAACCATTTTTGCATTTTTATATATATCAGGTTTTTCATTATCTTTTATGAGTGTATAAAAGTCACTGTCTAAGACCCCATTGTACATTTTTGAGCAAATTTCCGATATTTTATTTTCAACATTTTCTTTTGTAAATTTATATGCAAGTATATCTTCAATTTTTATATCATCCGAATATTCGAAAACTCCGGGTAAATCGCGATACCAGGCGGCTCCAAATATCAGCACTTTTTTATTAGCACATACAGCTTCATACCCTGCTGTACCGGTTATTGTTGACACAAATTGGGATTTATCGATAAGTTTGTATGAAGAAACTGATAATGGTAAATAGCAAACATTTTTTATGCCCTTTAATCTGCTGTAAAAAACCGGATCTCGCATAAATATACTCTGGGTATAGTGTTCTTTTACGTATATTTTCCAATTATTCGGAATTAATTCTGATAATTTTTCTATTGCTAATATTTGATCAGAGAAGATGCCGCCCAGGCCTATCGTTGTTACCTCCGGCTGATAATGCATTGGGAAAAAAACAAATTTAGTGTTGTCAATATCAAAATTTTTGCATTCAATATCTTTTTTGTTTTTTATAAATTTCAAGTAATTGAGATACATTATTGTGTTTGATAAATTGATTTCAAGTTTATGTAATTTATTTTCCATAGGTTGTTTAAAAAAATTTATAGCATTTTTAATTTTTTTAAATCTAAATAATTTGCCGGATATACTGTTTAAGTAAAATAAACGTGTAAAATCAGGAACTGTATTAATGTTTATTTCGGTTGCCTGTGAAATATCTGCATAAGACTTTTGAGCTTTTGTATTTTTGATATGAAAAGCTTTTGGTTCTTCCAGTTGAGGAAGTTTATTAAATTTTGCATAGTCATCTGTGCTTGTATATGCAAAAAACTTTGAAGGAAAAATTGCATTTTTTTCTAATAACACAAACGGGATGTTTAATAATTGGCAAAGTTTGTGCAATACGGTATCTGCTCCTTCATGGGGCATGTCTTTAAAAATTACCATGTCAATATTGTGCTTTTTAAGCATATTGTAAAAGAATACAACCAGCATGGAATATATATTTTTAAGTGCATAAATACTGGAGTTGCCATAAATATGGTTATTTTTATGATGCCACAGTGTTGCATATGCTTTTATATCTTCTCTTGAAGCATACTTTATAAAACTATTAAAATGCTCTTGCATTTTATCTGAAATTTCTCTGTAGGGTTCGTATCTGTAATCTATGTACCCTTCTCTCAAATCAAACCAATCGTAATCAGGCATTCTTAAGGGGTGCCTTTTATTATTTTTGCAATTTGTCATAAATAGTTCTTTATTATCGATCCATATTTTTGTATCTGCGATTCCTTGCTTGTACAGATAATCAATAATCAAATCAGCACAACCATTCCCGTAGTCGTAAAATATAATATTTTTCATATATTCTGTCCTAATTCGTATTGTTCTTATTTTTAATTTGTTTAATTAAACAGAACGGCTGTTATTGGTGTTCCGTATTTTATATTGCGCTTTGCACTTTTCCCAATGATATCATTATAATATTTAGGATGCAAGCCGAAGCCGGGGCGTATGATTTTTATGTTTTTTTCTGTAAGTTTTTCACCCTTTTTAATATCTTTTATTGCAAAAATTGAGCGGGCAAGTGCTCTGTTTTTTTCATTTACATCGTAACATACCCTGCCCAGGGCTTTTTCTGTTAATCTTATCGAGTTGACAAGTTCTTTAAATTCATCCGGATTCATTGAAAAACCCGCATCTGCTCCGCCAAGAGCTCTATCCAGTGTAAAGTGTTTTTCTATAACTGTTGCGCCAAGAGCTGTCGCGGCGATTGAAATTTCATTGTTTGTGCTGTGGTCGCTAAGACCCACCTTAATCCCTTGCGGGGTGAATTTTTCTATCATATCTTTTATTGTTAAAAGATTCATATCTTCCGCTCCGGCCGGATATGCCGATGTGCATTTTAAAATGGTAATGTCGCTATTGCCGGCGCTTTTGCAAATATCAATTGCTTCCTGTATTTCTTTAAAAGAAGAAATGCCTGTTGATATAATGACGGGCCTGCCTTTTGAAGCCGTGTACTTAATAAGTTCGTAGTCGACGGCCTCAAAGGAAGCTATTTTATATTTTTTGACTCCGATGCTTTCAAGAAAATCAACAGAAGTTTTATCGAAGGGGGTGGAAAATAACTCTATACCTATTTTATCAGCGTAATTTTTAAGTTCTTTCTGCCATTCCCATGGTGTGCAGGCTTCTTTGTACAAATCGTATAAATATCTTCCTTCCCAGAGTCCTTCTTTGATGTGGAAATATTCGTTTTTACAATCTATTGTCAATGTGTCTGCAGTATATGTTTGTAATTTTATTGCGTCTGCCCCGGAATCTTTTGCCGCTTTTATTATTTTTTTGGCAAGCTCTTTATCTCCGCAGTGATTCGCAGACATTTCAGCTATAATGTAAACGCTGTTCATTAATTGACTCCAAAGTTCTCAAAAATCTTAACATAAATGCAGGTAAAACACAAAGAATAACTATTTACTTTTGTAAACAAAAGTATTGTATGTTTCGTTATTAATTATTTTTATATCATCTTTAATGTATCCTGCCTTTATGAAAGCTTTTTGTGATTGGATATTGCTTGATTTTATAAGGGCATAAACTTTTTTAAAATTTGATTTTTTTGTACATTCTTTTATAATTTTTGTGCCCAGCCCTTTTCCCCTGCATGACTTCAAAATACTTAAAGATATAAATACATTTCCATTTTCTTTTTCAAATCTTACCTGTGCTATGAAATTTTGCCTGTTGTCCTCAATTATGTAAAAAGGCAAAGGATTTAATAATCTGTCTTTAAACCATATGACATGATTTTCCCATTTTATATATTCTTTATTTAGTGAATTTTTACGTACGTCTTTATCATTCGATAATTCAAATATATTTTTTATATCGTCAAACCGGGCCAATCTTGTGTTAAACATTAAGCAACCTCAATTCTAAAGAAAAGAGGCTTGCCATGCGAGCTAGAGTCTTCTCTCTCTCTCTCTCTCTCTCTTGCAGTTTGACAGATTCTATTTTAAGAGTGTAAATTTTATTTTTAAATTTAAAAAATGCCGGATATTTTTCATTGTCCACAATCCTGAGCAGGTTAAACTGTTCTTTAATTGTTTTGTTTATATCAAGCTCGCTGTCTTTAGGGGTTCGTTTCTTATAAAATGTTTCCTCTCCCCTTTGGGATTCGCCTTTCATTTTTTTATATTTTGAAACATATGTTATGCACATCTGCACTATTTTTTTGCCGAGTTTGTCCTGCCATTCGTCTATAAGTTCGCACCCGTCAAGTACAAGCTTGTCTTGCAGGTATATATCTCCGGCGTCGACTTTTTCACTTGCTTCAAAAAGGGTCAGCGGTATAATATTTTTACCTTCAAGTATTTGCCAGCTTGCAGGCGACCAGCCTTTCCCATTGGGAAGTTTGCTGGCGTGGACTACTATGTTGTTTTTGTTTAATGATAAAAATTCCCCGGAAATTATTTCAAAACAACTCAGAAAAAAAGCAATATCTCCATTTTCAAGCTCTTTTTTAGAGTGTATTAATTTGACTTTATGGCCTAATTTCTCCAGTTTGTTTTTCAGATTTATATTATATTTATTCATCCAGCTTGATGTGTCGGTTAAGATTGTAATTTTATACATATTTCCCTTGTTATTATGATTATGCTATATTAATACTAAAATTTTACGGCGCAATATTCCTTATAACTTTTGTATCGTTTATAAAGTCATCAAGTTTGTCCTTTGTATCTTTTGTGGTTTCAAGAGTTATTGTCGCGTCGACGGGAAGAATCTTTTTTATTTTATTTAAATCAAGTTCTCCGGTACCAAGATGCGGATGAGAATCAAACTCGGAAGAAATGTCCGTATTGTCTGTCAGGTGAAACATATCCGGTTTTAATTTTAAAAAACATTCCACATATGCATAGGGTTCAATTTTCTGCGAGTTTGCAGAGCAAATAGCATGACCTATATCCAGACAAAAACCGCATTTTGAAACTTCCTTGACATAACTTATTTCTCCGGGGCTGTACCCTCTGCAAAATTCTCCGTTCATTTTATTTGGCAGGGCGCGATAAGGTTTGTTTTCAATTAATGCTCTTGGTTCTTCAAGGTTTGATAATTGTTGTGCGGCTTCTTCAATATTTCCGTCAATTCCGCCATGGAAGATAATGTATCTTGCACTAAGTCTGTCGGCAAACTCCTTTACTTCTTTATAAATTTTTTGATTTGATTTCATTTTTTCTTTTTTTGCAAGATTAAACCCATGGGCAAAGTGAGGACAGTGGATAATGAAAGGAATCTTTAACTTATTCCATTTGTCAAGAGTATTGAGGGTGTTTGGCACTATGTAAAGTTCTATATAATTGTAAATACCTTTGTTATATAGTCTCAATGCTTCTTGAAGATAATTATCCGTGTTTGTAGACCATAGTTTTAGCCCGAGTTTATACATTGTTCAATATCCTGTATTTTATTTCCGCTGCTTGCCAGTCCTGAGGAGTGTCGATATCTTGGCATTCCTGTTCGTTGATTATATAACCTGCAGTGTTTTTAGGTACCAGTGATTTAAATTCGTAAATTTTTTCTACTTTACAAAAATAAAACATTCCGGCATCAAAATATTTCGGTTTAATATCTTGCGAGCGCATATTCTGTGCTTCTCTGTCGTTTGGAATGAGTATCCCGTTTTCAATCCTCATTGCCCATTCGATGGGGACAGGGTATTTGCATACGGGCATAATTGCATCATTGCCATTTGTTGACATTGTATTAAAAGCATCTAAAAGTGTTTCTGCTCTTAAAAAAGGCACGCAAGGGTAAATACAGCATAATATGTCAAATTCTTTATTATTTTTTTTATATTCGTCTATTACTTCTTCGATAACATCATATGTTGTCGCAAAATCGCTTGAAGTGCGGCCGGAGCGCATAAAAGGAACATTCGCGCTGTATTTTTTTGCAATCTGCGCTATTTCATTGTCGTCTGTTGAAACCATAATTTCATCAAAAATTTCTGAATTTTTAGCAGCTTCAATTGCGTATGCAAGCATTGGTTTTCCTAAGAAGTCTTTTATGTTTTTTCTCGGTATTCTTTTGCTTCCGCCGCGGGCAGGGATTATTGCTATTGTTTTCATTTTAGTTAATCCTCGCAAAACCGCTTGCTGCAGGTTCGCCTTCAAGCAGCTGTGTAACTTTATTTTCTTTTATGGCGCAAGAAAGCCGGTTAAACACTTCATCAACCGCCTTTTTGTATTTTTCTACGTGCTCTTCTTTGTGGGCATACATTGAGTAAAACCCGCTTCCGGCAAGAAAACCCCTTTTGAGCATTTCCTGTGTAAAGTACGCAATATTTTGCGCATGATTTTCTTTAAAAGAAAAATGTATCATTGGTTTAAAACCGCCGATATGTATTTCAAGCCCGTATTTTTTTGCTGCTTCCTCCCAGCAATTCCATACAAGATCTGAAATATAAACAAGGTGTTTTGATACATCATTCTTTGTAAATTTTTCTATCATCGCAAGAGCCGCAGCCGAGCCAGTTCTTTCTGTCCAGTTGGTGCTTGTAATAAAAGCGTCCTGAGCGTATTCCATTACCCATTTTTTTCCAATAATGGCAGAGGAGCAGAATCCGTTGCCCAGAGCTTTTGAAAATACTGCAATATCCGGCTTGAAGCCGAGTTTTAAGTGCGCTCCGCCGTTGCATATTCTAAATGCTGCCGTAATTTCATCAATTATGAGCGGAACTTTTTTTTCTTTTGCAATTGAATGGACGGAGTTAATAAATTCTTGTGTAGGGTTATAGTTCCTTATGGGCTCCATAACAATTGCTGCAAGATCTTCACCTGCTTCTTTCACGGCACTCTTAAAACTTTCTATATTGTTATAGTGAAAAGGAATGGCTGTTCCCGTTAGTCCTTTTGGAACGCCGTTTGGATTCAAACCTGCAATCCACTGTTCGTCGAGCGCACCTTTTTTGCCTAAATTTGCAGCCAGATACCAGTCGCACCAGCCGTGATATCCGCAGAACACAATTTTATCTTTTTTTGTTGCAACACGTGCAATCCTTACGGCTATTGACATTGCTTCTCCGCCGCCACGTGCAAATCTTGCCATGTCTGCCCATGGGTGAAGCTCAATAAGTTTTTGCGCCAGCAATACCTCTTCATAGGGGTTTAAAGTTGTGGCAGAGCCTTTGTTTATAGCATTAATAACAGCTTTGTTTACATCGGGGTCGGCATACCCAAGGACTGTTGCTCCGATGCCGCCAATGCTGAAATCAAGGTATTTGTTGTCATCTAAATCAATAACTTCAATTCCGCTTGCTTCCTTAAAATATGTCGGCCATACGCCTCTTGAGTATCTGTCCGGACGTTTGGACAAAAGTTGTGTCATGCCGGGAATTATTCTTGCAGCTGTTTCTTGCATTTGTTTTGACTTTTGATTGTTCATATTCACCTCTTATTTTTTAATTTCCAATTGCTCGGTATAATGTATTTTTCGTTCCGAATTGCAAATTTGTTAAAATCAATTTGTACATCCTTATCATTGAGCGATTTTATAATTTGTTCAAGTTCTTCTTTTTTTGTTGTTCCGACAATTATTTTATCAACTTCGTCAAGGGAGTCTGCAAAATTTAACGCTGCAGATAATCTGTTTGCCGGAAGTTTGGCAAGCAATGGCTTAATTTCATCAAAATACGGGTCAATATCTTTTGTGTCCATTAAAAGTAAACCTTGTAAAAATGTTGAACGGGTATGTATTTCGATGTTTTTTGATTTCAGTTGACTTAGCATTGGTACAAAACGCTGATCTAAAATATTTAAAGGCAGCTGTACTATATCGATATCATATATATTCATTATATTTATAAGCTGCTCGGGAGTATACACACTTACGCCTATTTTTTGCACCTGTTTTTTCTTTTTAAATTCTTGTATTGCTATCCACAGTTTAGTGCCATAGTCTGATAAAATATCCTGCGCCTGATGGAATAACAGCCCGTATACGCAATTGAGATTCAGCCTTTTTAACGAGTCAGTAAAAGCTTTTTTAAATATTCGGATATTTTCATCTGCGGTTAGATTATTGTCAATTTTTGCGGTTTTTGTGACCACCTTGAAATTTTCGAGGTTAAATTTGCCTAAAACTTCTTCGCTGCTGCCGTACAGGTGCGCTGTATCAATTGTATCTATTCCTGATTCACATGCGGTGTTTAGAATATTTTTAACCTCATTTAATTCAACCATGCCGTTTTTATTTGAGATTCCGTAGTTGCAGCCGAATTGAACCGTGCCGAGTCCGAGTTTATTTTTCTTTTTTAAAATTTTTCCAGTCATCTTTTAATATACCAAATTCCCATACATCGCTCCAACTGGTCTCGTCGTTTAAGAAACTATGTTTCTTAAAGCAGGCTTCTTTGCAAAATCCTGCTTTAGATAACACTTTTATGCTTCCTAAATTTTGTTCAAAAGCACCGGCTACAATTTTATTTAAATCCAATTTTTCAAAGCCGAAATTCACGATAAGCTTAACCGCTTCCGTTGCAAGTCCTTTACCCCAGAAGTCTTTATTCCCTATAAAATAACCTACATCTGCGCGTTTATATCTTTGGGATTGAATATTTAATTTTATGTTGCCGATTTGTTTGCCGTTATATTCGATTGCAAACATAAATGAGGTTTTGTCGTTATGGATTGATTGTACAAAACTTTTGAGAGTATCAATTGTATGGTGTTGCCATCTGCACTCAAGGTATTTGTTGACTTCGGGGTCATTTAGCCAATCGGCATATTCTTGTGTGCAGTCAGACAGCAAAAGTGGTCGCAGGGTAACTTTTTCGCCTTTTAAAATTTCATCAGTTTGCATAAGTTAGAACTCCCTGCTCCAGTATTTCATATCCGGTAGTTCTTGCCCTTTTTCAATTTTGTTTGCGTCAAATCCCCAATCGTACACTTGATTTTTTTGAAGTATTTTTATAAACTCATCTTCGGTTAACTCCAGCATTTGAAGGTATAAATCAAGAGAAGCCGGGCGTTTGCCGTCATATTGCTTACAAAGCTCCACGGCTTCGTCGCGGGTCATTCTGCCGTTTCTGATATCGATGCAGCAGAGGTGATTTGTCCTGCCGTTGCCGCGTTTTATATATTTGCAATAATCGCGTACGCCCTGCCACATGCATTCAATTTTTTCATAATCATATTGCGGCGGAATGCCTTCTACAGGGGCACCTTCCCAGCCGAGTTCTTTTTTAATTGTTTCTACGTTTGATTTTGTGTCCCATTCAATGTAATTACCAAGCCAAATAGCTTCAATGCCTGCTTTTTCAAGTTCTTCTTGTGTAGGTACGGTATATTTTATTAATTCCCTCTTTTCTATTTGCCCGTTTAGTTGTTCATACATTGTGTCTGCGTCAATTCCAAGGTTGACAATTTTATTAAAAAATTCCGTGTTTGCGCTCTGTATTTCTTCAAAAGACAAATGTCCGGCGTATTCAGCAGAACTCTCGCCATAAATAATTAACGGAATATTAAATTTAATTGCAAGCCGTAAAGTATTTGCAAAAACACCAAGATGGCAGTGCCAGCATGAATCCCCGGTTTTTTCAAGCGCATGTTTCATAAGTTTTTTTACAACATGCCAGTTGGCTTGAAACTCGACGACATCTACACCCAGTTTTTTAAATACCTTGTCGCAGTTCTTGTATATAATCGGGCGGAATCCCCAGTGGTTATATCTTACAACAAGAGGTTTTATTCCCAAAACCCTGACAACATACCAGAGCTGAAAAACACTGTCTTTGCCCCCGGAAAATGGTACTATGCAATCATACTCGCCTTTGTCTTTATGTTTTTCTATTATTCTTGCCAGCATTTTACCGCGTTCTTGCCAGTCTATTTTGCTTTTTTTGACTTCGGCGGCACGACAAACATTGCAAACTCCGTCTTGGTCAAATGCTATTGCATCTGTTGTATCAGGCAAAACACATTTTGTACAATATTTCATAAAATACCTCTCATTCTTTTAATAATCTCATCTAAATCACTGTTGCTTAAGTCGGGATATAACGGCAGCGAAATGCATTTCTTATAATATATTTGTGCATTCGGTGTGTCATCAGGGTCAGCACCCAATTCTCTATAATAAGGCTGAGAATTTACAGGGATATAATGCACCTGTAAATTCAATCCTTTCTTCTTAGCTTTTTGATAAAATTCTGCCCTATTTCGAACCATTACGGGATAAAGATGAAAACAGGCGTTTGAGTATTCCATTTCTTCTAAATGTGCCAAGCCAAGGTTTTTGTTGTAATACTCTACAATTTCACGTCTTCTTTTTTTGAATTTTTCAAGTTTTTTAAGCTGTGAAATTCCAAGGGCTGCCTGAATATCTGTCATCCGATAATTATAGCCGAGCTTGCGCATTTCATATTCCCAGGTATTTTGCATTTCGCCGTTCTTGTACATGCCATGCGAGCGATAAGCTAAAAGCTTCTGGTATAATTCAAAGTCATTTGTCACAACTGCGCCGCCTTCGCCCGTTGTAATTGTTTTGACGGGATGAAAAGAAAAAACGGCCATATCTGAAAATTCACAGCAGCCGACCTTGTTGCCTTTGTAGTCTGAACCTATTGCATGGGCTGCATCTTCAACAATTTTTAAGTTGTGTTTTTTTGCAATTTCGTAAATTTTTTCCATATTACATGACTGCCCTGCAAAATGTACGGGTATAATAGCTTTTGTCTTTGAAGTTACAAGTTTTTCTATTTGTTCGGGATTAATATTTGCCGTTTTTTCTTCAATGTCGCAAAATTTTACGTCTGCACCGCAATACCTTGCACAATTTGCACTTGCAAGAAAAGTAACGGGAGAAGTTATAATTTCATCTCCGGGTTTTATTTCAAGTGCAAGCATTGCAATATGAAGTCCTGCTGTGGCTGATGAAACTGCGACACAATACTTTGCGCCCGTATATTTGCAAATTTCCTGTTCAAATTCTTTCACTTTTGGACCACAGGTTAGAAATGGCGAACTTAGTGTCTTGACAACAGCTAAAATGTCGCCTAAATCTATATGTTGTTTTCCGTAGTTATATATTCTCATTTATTTCCTCCAACAGGTTTGCCTGTTTTAATTTATTTATAGTTTGAATACATAATTGGGGACTTATATTTGTAATATCGCATAAATCAATTAAATCATTTTTGCCATCACAATAGACAAGAATATTTAAAATGTCCTCAACAAGTGTTTGTGTATTTTTTGTAGAAATAGTGGGGTATAAGCCTCTTTTGCCAAGTTGAGGTTCGCAGGGCGTATTTACAACATATTTTGAATTGTTTTCAATTATTTCAATAATTTTTTTATAAATATGTACCCCCCCCTCAAGCCCTTTGAGGGTTATCAGGTTTAAATTATCTCCTGATGTATGATATTCGGGATACTCCCCGTATTTTGTTCTCATAACAGAACATACGGGCAAGTCAATTCCCGGCGAACAGTATTGTCTTTCATCTGAGCCCCTGTCTAAAAAGCTATATGTTTTAAAATTTTCCACGTAATGTTTCAGTGCGCAAAGAGCAGCTCTGTCAGCCAGGGTTTCTCCGTATCTGCTTGCAAGATATGAATAATTTTTTTCATCGCCAAGGCAGGTTAAAACATAACCTGCTACCGTGTTTTCTTTCATTTTTTTATAATTTTTGCTCAAATATGTAATGCTGCCTATTGTTTCCGGTACAAATATTATTCTGTAAGTATATTTGTTTTTTTTGCCGCTTAACCATTTTGCCAGCTCTATTGCAACAACGGGGCCTGATAATTCATTGTTTGCCATGGAAGGATGGCAAATATATGTTGATAGTAAAACTTCCTTTTCTGTTTTGCCGGGGATTATTATTTCTCCGTATGTCAAAAAGCCGTCTTTTAGTTCGCTGTCAATAAAAATTTCATACTCGTCATTTTTTAAGTTTTGTTTTTGATTTTCACTCATGCAAAACCCGTAACGCTCTTTGTAATACGAAGTAACATACGGAATTAAATCCGGCTGTTCGGGGAGTGTGTATAAAATTTCCAAAAGCTCCTTAAGGCTTACTTTTTTGTGTACGGGTGTCGAATAGCCCAAGACATGCAGATTATTTTGTTTAAAATCAATTATTTTTTCACCTTTTGAATTTTTTATCCAGGCGTCTTTAATGTTCCATTCTTTAGGTACTGTCCAATCGTAGACTTTTGTACCGGAGGGTACTTCATATGTTTTTAGCAGCGGGCATTCTTCTTTTAAAATTTCAAGGGTTTTTCTAACACCATCTCCAGTAATCGAGCGGCAAATAGGAAAGAGTTTTTTTAATAGTTCATACATATTATTCTTAATCCCTTGTTTCAAATAATTCGCGATTGCTAATAAGGCAATTATTGTCTTTTTTAACCAATTCAACAAGTGTATCGATTTTTTTTCTGGCGCTAATTGCTGAAAGTTTTATGCCATTGTATTCAACAATTTTCATTCCCGCGTTTATATAATTATCGGCAGCCCAAGTCCAATCGTTTTGAGGACTTGGATTTAACTGTCTTACAAAAAGCGTCGTTCGACAATTTTCGCTTTTGCCATTTAAAATAATGTTGCCACTAAATGTTTTGTTGTATCTGTATTTAATTTTATCACGCATCAACCATTCCACATAATGTGTAAAACTGCAGTGCGTTATATCTGTTCCCAGGGTAAGTATTGTTATATTATTATCATAAAACCATTCATACAAGGAACCTGCCCCCCAAGCTTCTTTTGGGCGTAAACTGATGACTTCATTTTGAGCTTCGCCGTATACTCCAAACGAAAAAAAAGGGCAAAAAGTCCTTTTTGTGTTTTTTAAAGTTCTAAAGATTTCCGTAAGTGCTCCGGTTGTACTTTTTTCTTTATCTAGATTGCAAACCCCATTTGTAAATCCATTAGTAAAAGTTGGCATAAATAATGAGTCAGTATTATATTTTAGTATATCAATTAATCCCAGACAATATTTTTTGGGATCTTCTTTTATAAGTTTTGCAAAGGGAAATATTGCACTATAAACTACGATTGTTTTATTAAAATCCCGCAGCAGCTTTTTTATGGCTAAATCAAACTGTTTCATTGTTCTTTTTTATTTTTATAATTTCTGTAAGACCATTAATTGTTGAAAAATTTTTATCTTGAAATTCGCTATTTGTAAAAGTAATTTGAAAATGCTCTTCTAAATCGGATATAAAATTTATAAAAGTGAAAGAATCAACCCAACCTTGATTAAAATAGTTTTCGTTAAGATTTTTTTTAATAATTTCTTTTGTTACATTTGAATTTTTTTCAAGCCAATTAATTATCCAGTCTTTTATCATAGCTATTAATACCCCTTAATGTATTCAAACCTCTTAACTCCTTGTTGGCAAAGTATAAAATCTAATTCATTTTTATTAAATTTATTTAAACTGATTGTATTTTTTATTGTCAATAAAGCATCATGTATTCTGTCCAATGATTCGGTTCCAATCGAAATTCTTATAAACCTTTCTGTGCTTGCACCGTATGCATCTCCCGGTACCGTTGCAATATTATATTTTAGTAACAAGTATAATGATAAGTCAAGTGATGATGATGGAAAATTTTCTATGTCGACAAAGTAGTAAAAGGTATTATTCCCATTGAGATATTTTAAATTCAATTTGTCTAGATATTTTTTAACAGCAGCTCTTTTGCTATTTAAATCTTTTACTTGCGGTAGAGTTTTTTTGATTATGTTGTCAAAATATTTTGTTACATAGTGAAGAACTATTGTTGAGGCGCAAGTCAACAAGTGTTGGTTTAATTTTAACATTTGTCTTATTACCCCCGGCGAAGATATTACGTATCCGACTCGCAAGCCTGACATTCCCATATTTTTGGATAATGAATTTACAATTATTACACCATCTTTGTCGGGAACAATTTTTGCCATGGAATAAAAATTTTCGTTTTCGGCGATAAAATCACTGTATGCTTCATCAACAAGAACATATATTCCACGTGATCTGCATTGGCTATATATGATTTCTAAATCTTGTTTTGTATATAGCCATCCGGCAGGATTGTTGGGATTGTTTATGATTAACATCCTGGTTTTTGGAGTAAAGTATTTGTAGAAATCTTCCGCCTTACAGTTGTATGGTATAAATTTTGCTTTTGCGCCCACAAGTTTGAGCTGTTCCTGATAGCTTAGCCAAGCAGGTTCATGTATTAAACCTTCATCATCTTCGTTTAACACTGCCTGCATTGCCATAAAAATTATAGGTTTGGAGCCTGCTGATATTAGTAACTCGTTTTCAAAATCAACATTGCAATCATACTGGCTTTTGTAAAAAGACGCCAGTTTTTTTCTGAGGGGCAAGTAGCCCTGACTTTCTGAATAGTGATAGCATTTTTCTGTATCTAGTTTCTTAAAATCATACATTGGTATGTCAAAATAGGCTTCACCAAGCGAAAGCGTAATTATATCGAAACCTTTTCTTTTGCGTTCATATACTATTTGATTTATGTATATTGACAGAGCTTCAGGTATGTTCTCCACCTTTTTGCTTAATTGCATTGGTATGTAATCTATATTTGTATTCATTCTTGTATTCCTATCAACTCTTGTTTTTTTATTTTTCCGCTATTTGTTTTTGGGAAGGCTTTTTTAAGGATAATTTCTTCCGGCCATTTGTATTTGATTAATTTTGCCAGTATTTTTTGTGACAGTACTTCTTTGCTTGTATTATTGTTGGAAATGATATATAAATTATAGCTTTCGCCATAAAAATCATGGGCAATTTTAACACATGCGGCTTCTTTTATGCCGTCAATATCTTCGGCAATGAGCTCTATTTCTCTTAGAGAAATAAAATATCCTCCTTTTTTTATTATATCCCTGTTTCTACCCTGTATAACAAGGTTATTGTTTTTATTAATATATCCCAAGTCCGATGTTGCAAAAAAGCCAAGGTCGTCAACCTTTGGAGATTCAAATCCTTGCTCTGTTAAATAACCCTCAAAAAGAAATGGTGTTTTAACGTATATTTCAGAACAACCGTTTTTAAGGTTTTTAATTTTAACTTGTGTATAACTCAGTATTTCTCCAACGCTTGCTTCTTCTCTGTATTTCAATATTTTAGGGTTTTCGCTCGTAAAAAATGTTGTTTCTGATAATGCAAAATTTTCCAAAAGTTTTATATTAAATTGTTTTTCAAATTTTTGTTTTATGTCAAGTTTTATTGGTGCTGTTCCAAGAAAGCTTGCAATGATGTTTCTTGAATAGTAAAATCTTTCTTCTTCGCTGTACCGCTCTCCAAATGTTGCAAGACCTTTTACTATTGAAGGCGTAAACCATATGGCATTGATATTAAAACGATTAACCGTATGCCAAAAATTTAAATATGTTTTTCCGCTAAAAGTTTGTCCAATAAGCGCCGTCCCCTTTGCTATAAGAGGTATCAATAATAGGTTAAACAATCCGCCTAAATATGACATAGGCAAGTAATTCCAGAATCTTAATTTTTTATTTTCCAGATTATGATACCTTAAGAAGTAAAAACCGCTTGACCAAAGTTTATTTATGTTTAGCATCATTAATTTTGGTTTACCTGTTGTGCCGCTGGTTGATATATAAACATATGCTAAGCTGCCGCTATATTCGTATTCTTCAGTGCACAGCCAGTTAAAACATGCGTCAACATTTATAGCTACATGGTTTTTATTGCAAAAGTTTTGCTTGATTTCAGAATCATTGAGAATAATTTTTGATAAAAGACTTAATTTAGGATTTAAAATGTCAAAGATTTCCTTAATATTATTACTTGTTGTATCACATGGTAAGGAAATTAAATTGATGCCATTATACATACAGCATAAAAATATCGCCGCAAGCTCAATTGAGTTTGGTAAAATACATAATATGTCATCTCCCTCGTTGACATTATTTTTCTTAAGAAATGCCCCTATTTGTTTAATAATTGTGTTTAATTTTTCATAAGACATGCTGATTATGTTTTCATCATTATTTGGATCAATTGTAAGTAATGCTGTGTCATTTTTGCATTCTTGCAATATATTTGCAAAATCATTTCTAAAGTTTCGAATCACTAAAAACACCCTCTTTTATAATTGTTTGTGCGTCTATTTGTAATGTTGGTTTTTTTATAACAAAATCCAGATGGAAGTTTACATTATTGTCACCCCCTATTGTGATATTGGAGCCAAAGCCAAAATGTATCGCTCCATAACAACCTTCATCAATTAACATGTTTCCGCATATTTTTGCTTTCTTATTTAACCCTATGCCTATTTCAGCAAGGATTCTTTTTTTGTCATTGTCAAATATTTTGTTTAATAAGTCAACGTGTTTTAAATTTTCAGATTGAATATTTGTTATAAGCCCGTTTTTTATATCTAGTCTGACTTTATCCCTTAGTAAGCCTATTCTGCAATCTGTGATCGAACCATCCGCTATAATTACTCCTGTTGTTTTGTTCTCAATAGGAGCAATATTTGCTTCTATATCAGGAGGTGAACCAAGCAGATATTTTTCATTTGTATAACCCGGGCAACAATTGCCGAATCTGTTTTCTATATTTGCATATAGACAGGTTCCATTTGTTGTTATTATTTTTATATTTTTACCCAATGTTAATAATTCTGTTATTTTTTCAGTATTTTTTATATGTTTTTTAAAATTAACAAGTACGGCTTCATTTTTAAGAATATCAATATTGTAATCAGGCAAACTTAAAAATCTTACCCCCCGCTCATTTGCTTTTATTCTTGCATCGGTATGAGCAAGAGAGTTTTTGGTTAAGCAAATTATCAAATCTGCATTTAGCATTTTTTGTTTAATTTTTTCTCCAGGCTCTTTGCCATGAATATTGGAACTTTTTACTTTTTCTAAAAATACATTGTCGGTGTATTTTTTTGCAATATAGGCGAAATTTTCAGCAATATTTTTGGTTGTATTATCAAATAATATTAATAATTTTTCATCTTTTTTTAAATTTCCGGCATTTAAAATTAAATTTTCTACACCTTTTTCCATATGGCTATAAATCCTTAATAAGCTTTCTCATATCCTCAACACTCAGCCAGCGGTCGTTGTTGCCGCTGTGGTATTCAAAATCATCGCTTACGGGTTTGGCGTTAGGGTATTTGTAATTTATATGTTCTATATTAATCTCAGGCAGAATAATATAGTATTCGCCCATATCTATTGTATTCCTGGCATCTTCACGGGTTATCATCTGTTCGTGAATTTTTTCACCGGGACGTATGCCGATTTCTTTGATTTTTAAATTCGGCGCAACGGCCATAGCGAGGTCAGGCATACGCATTGAGGGAATTTTTTTAACATATAATTCGCCGCCTTGCATGTTTTTAATCGCTTCGAGTACCATTTCAACCGCTTGCTCTAATTTCAGCCAGAAGCGCGTCATTCTTATATCTGTTATAGGCAGCTCTTTTGCGCCTTCATTAACAAGTTTTTGGAAAAACGGAATGACAGAGCCTCTTGACCCTGCAACATTTCCGTATCTTACTACTGCAAACTTTGTTTCTTGTGAACCGCAGTAGCAGTTGCCTGCAATAAAAAGTTTATCGGAGCATAGCTTTGTTGCGCCGTAGAGATTTATCGGCGCACAGGCTTTATCTGTTGACAGTGCCACAACTCTTTTAACTTTTTTGTCAATAGCTGCATCAATAACATTTTGTGCTCCGGATACATTTGTCTTAATTGCTTCAAAAGGATTGTATTCGCAGGCAGGCACCTGTTTTAGTGCAGCGGCATGAACTACGACATCCACTCCCTCAAAAGCGCGGTAGAGCCTTTCTTTATCCCTAACATCTCCTATAAAAAAACGAAGTTTTTCTTGATGGGATTTAAATTCGCTCATGTTTTGCATTACAAATTGTTTATATTCGTCGCGCGAAAAGATGACTATTTTTTTAACATCGGGGTATTTTTCAAGTACGGTTTTGGTGAATTCTTTACCAAAACTTCCTGTTCCCCCGGTAATTAATATAGTTTTATTATTTAGCATTTTATCCTGTCACTCTGTAATTATGTTCTTTAAAATATTAGCACAAAAAATAAAAATAGTATATAATGTGCTTATACATGTGAGGTAAAAATATGCTTGATGTTATTTATAAAAGGAGAAGTATCAGAAAATATCAGGATAAGCCGGTTGAGCAGGAGAAGATAAATGAAATTCTGCGCTGTGCGATGTATGCGCCTTCAGGCATGAATAAGCAGCCCTGGGAGTTTATTGTTTGTTTAGAGCGGGAAACTCTCGATGAAATACAAAAAATTCACCCTTACTCACAAATGCTTAAAACTGCCCCTTGTTGTATTATCGCCGCGGGTGATACAAATGTCCAGTATGCACAGGGTTCTTATATTCAAGATTGTGCGGCCGCTGTTGAAAATCTGCTTCTGGGTGCGGCATCGCTGGGGCTCGGCAGCTGCTGGCTGGGTGTTTATCCTGACGAAAACAGGCAAGAGGCTTTCAGAAAACTTTTTAACATGCCTTCCCATATAGCACCTTTCTGCGCAATTGCACTCGGGTATCCTGATGAGCATAAAGAAATGCCTGACAGGTTTAGTGCCGATAAAGTTCATTTTGAAAAATGGTAGTTAGCGCTGCCGGTTTTTGTGGCATTCAAATACTATTTTGTTGTTTTTGTCAATAAAATAGCATTTATGGCCGTTATTGTATGTGCAGACATTTGCCAGGCCGTCTGAAAATGGTTTTGCAAAGTCGTATCGGGCTTTAATTACAATATTACCCTTTGTATCCATATAACCGTATTTTTCATTTTTGTCAACATAAACAAAAACGCCATCTGAAACTACAGGCTGTTTAATGAGTCCGGGCTTAATTACTTCATTCAGGTTTTTATCAACAAGCCCCCATTTGTTATTTGCCGATACTGCCGTATAGCCTTCGTTTGCGGGACTTGCATTTTGATATCGCCCTGTTTTTCTTATCTTGTCCTCGGGTGTAATATAAGTGCAATATCCTTTATTATTGATAACGGCTCCTCTTCCGGTGCAAAAATCCATGCCTATACCTAAAAAGGGTATTTTATCTCCTTTTTCGTTAACAAGAAATTCTGATGAATCGTTTTGTATGGCAAGCCGGTATCCGTGCGACGCGCATTGGATGCAGTCAAACTGCGCAGGGACTTTTATGTTTCCGTTTTTATCTATTAATCCCCATTTACCGGAAATTTTAACCGCAGCCGTCTTGTCTTCAAAGCTGTCAGCCCCGTCATATTTTGCATCTATGACAAGTTCTCCGCCGGTATTTATAAAGCCCCATTTATCACCTATTTTAACTGCGGCAAGGCCTTCTGAGAATTCTTCCGCGAAATCGTATTTTGTATCTATCAGGATATTTCCGTTTTTGTCTATAAAACCCCATTTGTCTTTAAGTGTTTGCGCCCTGATTAAATCAGGGTCACTGTAAGAAAGATGTTGATATATCGGTTCTATGGTAAAATTACCCTTTTTGTCTATAAGTCCGAATATGGTGTCTACCTGTGTAAGCGCATAGCCGCGGGCAAAAGGAAAGTAGTTAATTGATTTACATCCTTTAATTCTTTGCTCGAGCGGCTTTTTAATTGCGCCCTCAGGATTTTCAGGCTCATAGCTGTTAAAAGAATACAAATATAAATTAATAGGACAATGATAATAAGGGAACAGGGGGCTGAAAGGTAAAACGTGTTTAAGATAGAGCCTAATTTTTAAAATTGACAAAAAAGGAGCAAACTGGACTTTATTAGGTCATCATTGTCCTTAAAAATTTTTGATTTTGAAATTTGCTATGCCTGAAAGCTAAATATAACGGTTAAATTCGGATATTTTTCAAAAGTCCTAATAAAAGACAATAAGTCAAGGGGGAACTTAAGGAGGAACTAAGTTCCTTTATAATTTCATACTCATTCCGATTTTAAGAACCGAATTGAAGTCAATAATCATGCAAAAACAGAAATAAGAATGGAACATTGAGGCATATTTTAGTTGAAAAAATATTAAAAGATGGATAAAAAAAGAAAGAAAAAGCAGAAAAAAATCTAAAATCTATCTAATTTGTCAAGAAAAACAGATATATTAACATCGTTTCTGCTCATTTAATTTATTTTCAAATTCTTTGTCTTTGCAAACTCTGTTATAAGCTATTAAAATTCGTTCCTTAAAGAGTATATATTTCCGACCTTTATTTTTAAACTCGTTCAAATCCATCTGAAATTTGTCTATACTTTCATAAAAAGAACTATCTACATCAAACAATTGTCTGGCTGCCTCAACTATGTTATCTACTTGTGCCTGCGGATATTGTTTTTTTATCATATAAAAGGCTTCGTTTACAAATAAAGAATATAATTTTACTGCAACATCAAATTTGAACACATCTTCAACTTCTTTTGCAAGTACTTCACCGGAAAATTCATCATCCGGATCGCTAAGAAAGATTTCCCCTTTATCAAGAAGTAGCCAATCAAGTGATACATTGTAATTAGAACATAATTTTACAATCTTTTCCTTACTTAAATCTGTATGTCCTTTTTCTACTTTGCTTAAATATTGTTTACTTACACCAATGCAATCTGCCATTTCTTGTTGTGTTAAGCCAAGTTGTGTTCTAATATTTTTAATTTTCTCATTTTCTAACATCACTTCAATAAACCTATAAGTTGACAAATAATAATTTGTAATTTATAATTTGAGAAAAATATAGCATGTAATTTTATAAAAATCAACATGCAAGTTAACAAAAACACTTGACTGATTGCCCAAATTATCTGCTATAAAAAAGTAGAATTTTCTTATTTGCAATCCGCTTTATGATTATTTAAAAATAAATTGGATTGTAAATTAGGGTTGCATTTTTATGCTCTAAATTAAGGAGAAAGTTTTGGAAAACAACTGGATAGCAGTAAAAGAGTTAGCCGATATAAAAGGAATTACACCAAGAGCAGTAAGAAAATCAGTTGCTAACAATAAATATGTAACCCGATTGGTTGAAACAAAAAATGGAACCAAATACGAAATTCTTATTGATTCTTTAGATAATAATACA